>CAJVXN010000035.1 GCA_913009335.1 uncultured bacterium | reverse complement strand
GATTTAAATCCTTTTAGACTGCGTAAAGCTATGGAGAAAAAACTCCAGCAAATATTCAATATTCACTTTGGCCGCAGGAACTCTTACCCCGGCCTTCTTCGGTAACATTTATTAATGAGTCAATAGGCGTATACATGCCTTTTCTCTTCTTGCGGGATAAAATTACCAAAAGTAGAACATAGATAAAAAAAACAGCAAAAAGAATGGGGGTAGAGATTACCGGGGGCGCGATGTTTCTTTTACCTTCAGCTGATGGATTCAGGTATATTGAAACTAAATCCGTATCAGCGATATGTTCTAACTTATATCTATTGATCAATTTTATAGATTTGAAGCCTAGGAAACCGTCTTGCTCTTTAAATAAAATTATAATTTTGGCACAGGCTACCGGATCAGAATCCTTAAAAGGTTTTATCTCACGAAACATCGTATGCGATATTGCGCGCCCTGAAAACGCCCCTAAACCTCCGCCCGCATAATTAAAATCTGAATAAATAATATCATCCTTATCAGAATTATCTTTGATTATCTCCACAATTTCATTAAATAATCTATAATCATAAACCGTAATATTCCTCAAATTAATTTTATCTATAAGTCTGTTGGCTTGCTCGCCTTTCAAAATATTAAAGGTCTTAAACTGCCCTGCTAGATTAGAACCAAATATGTCTGCTTTAATCGTATTGCCGCCTATATTTAACACAGGAGAAACAAAAAAAAGTAAAATAATCGCTCCAAATATAAAAATATCTTTTCCTATGCGCCCCTTTATTCGTAAACACGCTTCATTAAGAAAAACACTGCATAATAACACATAGGCCAACAAACCCTGAAAACAAAAATAGCGAAAGCGGTAATTAAAAACCATAGGTAACATACCCAAGGATAGAGCCAGAAAAAAAGAGTATGACTTTTTCTTTCTTAAAAAAATACCTAGCCCTAAGAAAGCTGCCAGATATATCAAGAGATTTATTACTATCTGGTAATTTTCTGCTAAAGCATAAAACTGAAAATATCCTCTGAAGTTATAAAAATAAATTAACATTGGTAAGGCAATAACTACACCGCCTAAAACTGTAAACAAGCAATACTTCAGGCTATCTCTATTAAGCAACCCGTATATAACAAAGACAATCATAAAAAGTCCGCTTATTCCAAGATGGGCATAAAAAGAAAGGCCGAAAAGCATAACTGAAGACGGAATCTTGCGTTGATATATATGATAAAAGGTGCCCAGACAAATCAGTAAAGCAAGAGATGCGGCATGAGTATTTACAAAGCTTAAATAAAATGTATAGGAAGAGGCAGCTGTTAATAGCGCAAAAAAAGCAAAACTCTTAGAGATAATTTTTCTAAAAATAAACCATATAATAAAAAGGCCTGCCGGATATAAAACAAAATCCATAGCCTTCAAGATAGCTAGCTTTGATAAGCCCAACTTATAAAATAAAAGCATAACGATATGTAATAAAGGAGGATAAAGATGCGCGCGTCCAAATGGTGCCGCTTCCCAAAATGCATGCGTTGTGTAACCGCCGGATTGATCAAATCCTAACATTACAGAAAGATGATAATAGGCATCAAGAAATAAAGGATAAGACGGTAGTTTTATTATTTGCAGGATAAAAACGAATACCAGTAAAAACAGAGAAAAAATGTCCCATTTAAAAACAATAGTTTCTTTTTTTAATATATTCCCCATTAGTATTTTACTCTTGCAAGATATAATCCCTTAGCGGCAACTGTGGGACCTGCGAGAGATCTGTTTTTAGAACGCAATATCTTCTCTATAAATTCTGGTTTATTTTTTCCTCTGCTGATTTCAATTAAAGTTCCGACAATTGAACGAACCATATTATAAAGAAAACCATCCGCGCTAATTTCTATCGAAATAATAGAACTAACTCTATCATTATTTATGGTCAATTTCTTAATCGTCCTAATTGTATTTTCAACGGATGAGCCTGATGCGCAAAAAGGTTTAAAATTATGCCTACCAAGCAATAATTTTGCTGCGCGCCTCATCCTGCTTATGTTTAATTCAAAAGAGGTAAAATATGTCCTATTGCGCAATAACGCAGAAGGATGCCGGCGATTCAATATAAGATAACGATAAGTTTTAGCCTTAGTTGAAAAACGGGAATGAAACTCTAAAGACACCTCAACTGCCTTAAGAATTGTAATATCACCAGGTAAAAGGCCATTTAACGCATTTTGAATATTCTTGGCGGGAATAAGTGAAGTGGTCTTAAAATTCGCGATCTGATTTAGGGCATGTACCCCTGAATCTGTCCTACCTGACGCAACAAGCTTTACATTATGACGAACAATTTTCTTTAACGCTTTCTGAAGTGTTTCCTGAATAGTCTTCGGTCGCCTGCGTTGCCCTTTAGCCTTCGCAGCCTGTATCTGCCAGCCGCAATAACCTGTTCCATCGTATTCAATGGTTAATTTAATATTACGCACATCAGGGCCTCTTACCGATTAAATATTCGGCAATTTGAATTGCATTGGTCGCCGCGCCCTTTCGTAAGTTATCCGATACCACCCAAAGCCAGAGGCCGTTATCAAGGAAAGGATCGCGACGGATACGGCCAATATAAACTTCATCTTTGCCTTCAGAATCAAGCGGTAAAGGATAATCAGAATTTGCTACATCATCTTTTAAAATAATTCCGGGCGTGTTAAAAAACGCGTCTCTTACCACATTTATATCCAAAAGTTTTTTAGTCTCTATATATATTGCCTCACTGTGTCCGATCTTAACGGGAACACGAACAGTCGTTGCGGAAATTTTTATTTTATCACTATGTAGAATCTTCTGTGTCTCATAAACCATCTTCCATTCTTCGCTTGTATAACCTGAATCACCAAAACCACCGATCTGAGGAATTACATTGCCTGCGATAGGATAAGCAAATGCCTTATCCGTATCTACCCCTGAATCCAATCCGTACATTTTCTTTGATTCATTATCAAGCTGAGCAATTGCACTCCGTCCGGCACCGGAAACCGCCTGATAGGTAGAAACAATAACTCTTTTTATCTTAGATAATTTATGTATCGGGGCGAGTGCTACAACCATCTGAATAGTCGAACAGTTAGGATTGGCAATTATTCCTTTATTCTTCTTGATATCTTTCGCATTTACTTCCGGTACGACTAAAGGCACATCGGGCTTTAATCTAAAATCAGCGCCATTATCAATTACTATTGCTCCTTTTCTAACCGCATCCGGCGCATAAGTTACTGCAGCGCCATTCTCCCCTTCGGTACCGGCAAAAAGCGCGATATCTATCCCCTCGAATCCTTCGGATGATATAGGAAGAACATGATAGGTATCGCCATCTACCTGAATATCGCGCTTGGATCTTGCAAAAACGCGAAGCTCCTTAATAGGAAAATTGCGCTCCTTAAGTATACGCAGCATCTCAATCCCTACCGCGCCAACTCCCACAACCGCTATATTATACCTTTTCTTTTTCTTCATGCTCTCACCTTTTTTTCATAAATATAAACTATTTATTTATATTATTTTATATTCTCGACAACAAGATCCCCCACCTCACTAGTTGAATATCCCATCTTCCCCGCAGCGAGACTTTTTAATTTATTCTTAACAATATCTATAACAGCACTCTCGATCGCATTCGCTACTTTCTCTTCACCAAGTGTCTCAAGCATCATTGAAAGCGCACAAATTGCAGCCAGAGGATTTATAACATTCTTACCGGTATATTTTGGGGCCGAGCCGCCTATTGGTTCAAACATGGAAACACCTTCAGGGCTAATATTACCACCCGCTGCAATACCCATACCACCCTGCACCATCGCCCCTAAATCCGTAATAATATCGCCAAACATATTATCAGTTACAATCACATCAAACCATTCCGGATTTTTAACAAACCACATCGTTGTCGCATCCACATGGGCATAATCTGTTTTTATGTCAGAATACTCCGAGGCTACTTCATCAAACGTCCTCTGCCAAAGATCCCAGGCATAGGTTAAAACATTAGTCTTGCCGCACAGAGTAAGTGTTTTTCTCTTATTGCGTTTTCTGGTATATTCAAAAGCATACCTTATGCAGCGCTCAACACCGACTCTGGTGTTATAGGAGATTTGTATTGCTACCTCATCTTTTGTTCCCTTATTCTGAAATTCTCCCATGCCTTTATATAATCCCTCAGAATTCTCACGCACTACCACAAAATCAACATCCGCTTCTACCTTATTCTTTATAGGACAATAATCCTTATTGTACAATTTTACAGGGCGAAGATTTATATATTGGTCCAGGCCAAAACGGGTCTTAAGTAATATCCCCTGTTCAAGTATCCCGGGTTTTACATCCGGATGCCCTATAGCACCCAGATAAATTGCCGAATATTTTCTTAATTCCTCAATATCTTTTTCATCAACTGTTTTACCTGTTTTTAAATAACGCTCACCTCCAAAATCAAACATGGTGATTTCGTATTTAAATCCAAACTTCTCTGATACCTTCTTTAACACTTTTAGGCCTTCCTTAACTACCTCAGGACCAGTACCGTCACCGCCGATTACTGCTATTTTATACACTATTTACCTCGCTTATGTTTTGTATTTTATTCTTGCGCCGCAAAAGTCTTTGCGGCATCAAAAAAAATCTAATCGCCAGTTGGCAGATTTTTTTTGACCCACTTCATTAATCCGCCGGAATTTATAAGCTCTTGCATGAAAGGGGCATAACTTCCAGTCTGATAAATTTTATTTTGCGTTATATTTCTTATTATTCCCTTCTCTAAATCTATACTTAATTCATCATTTTCTTTTATTTTATTTATATCTTTACATTCTACAATAGGTAAGCCAATGTTTATAGAATTGCGGTAAAAAATCCTCGCAAAACTCTTGGCAACTACACAAGAAATCCCCGCGCCTTTAATAGAAATCGGGGCATGCTCGCGGGATGAGCCGCAACCGAAATTTTTACCACCAAGGATAATATCCCCTTGTTTTATAGTTTTTACAAACCCTGGTTTAATCCCCTCCATACAGTTTTTCCCTAGCTCTTTCGGATCAACGCTAACTAAAAATTTAGCCGGAATTATCTCATCCGTATTTACGTCGTCTCTAAATTTATGGGCCCTACCTTTAAGAATCATATAATGAGACCGCAATTTACGTAACGATAGTGTACGTAAATTGTATGGTCGAATTATCCCGTTGAGTGTATCAAAATTATAAAATAGAATTTTGGCACATTTTACGAAACGGGAATAGATTAATCATTTTTTTTAACTACCTCATCCGGATGCGCGATTCTGCCTTTAACCGCACTGGCTGCTGCTACCGCAGGATTAGACAGATAAACCTCGCTCTCTAAATCACCCATCCTTCCGACAAAATTTCTATTTGTTGTAGCAAGGCATCTCTCACCCTTGGTTAAAATTCCCGCATGCCCGCCTAAACACGGACCACAGGTAGGAGTAGTTACCACCGCCCCCGCATCAACAAATGTCTTAATCAATCCTTCTTTCATTGCCTGTAAGTATATATTTTGCGTTGCCGGTATAACAATACAACGGGTATGAGGATATACTTTCCTATTCCTTAGAACGCGCGCTGCCAGGCGTAAATCCGAAATCCTTCCGTTAGTACAAGAACCAATTACTACCTGATCTAAATTTATCTTTTTTAAGGATCGTACCGGCAAAACATTGCTGGGTAAATGAGGACAAGCAACAGAGGGTTGGATTTTCGAAACATCATATTCTTTAACAGTTACATAATTTGCATCCTTATCCGACCATAAATCCTTAGCTTCTTTTTTATAGACGGCAAACTCCGCAGCACTCACTCTATCTTTAATATAATCAAAAGTTATTTTATCCGGCTCAATGATTCCGTTTTTTCCTCCTGCCTCAATAGCCATATTGCACATACTAAAACGACTATCTATATCTAATCTTCTAATTGCATCTCCCGTAAACTCCATTGCGCGATAAAGAGCACCATCAACACCTATATCCCCGATTGTATGTAATATTAAATCCTTACCACTTACCCATTTATTTAACTTTCCTTTGTATATAAATTTTATCGTCTCGGGAACTTTGAGCCACACACCTCCCGTTGCCCAGGAAGCTGCCAAATCAGTTGAACCTACGCCGGTTGAGAAAGCACCCAGCGCCCCATAAGTGCAAGTATGCGAATCCGCCCCAATTATTAAATTACCCGGGCCAACCAAACCCATTTCAGGTAAAAGAGCATGCTCAATGCCCATGCGTCCCACTTCATAATAATGCTCTATTTTATATTTATCGGCAAATTCTTTTAGTATCTTTGCCTGCTGAGCGCTACTTTTATCTTTCGCCGGAACAAAATGATCAGGAATGAGTACTATTTTTTTTGCGATCTTTGGCTTTATCTTTAGTTTTTCAAATTCGCTAATTGCAATAGGGGCTGTAATATCATTGCCCAGAGATAAATCTACCTTGGCCCAAATAAACTCACCCGTAGATATATTTTTCTTGTCCCGAATGCTGTGTTTCTTTGAAACTGATCTTCGGGATGCCGATACTTCGGCATTTGAAGCTTTAAGTAATATTTTTTCGGTTATTGTTAATCCCATAACAAGAAATCCTAATAAAAAAATCCTAAATCCGAAATAATATCAAATGATTAAAATTTTAAAAAAAACTCTTTAATATTTGAATTTAGAATTTGTTTAGTGCTTCGATTTTAGAATTTATAATTTTTGCCTCGTTGATGTTTTATTGTTTAAACTTTTTTACAACGAGTGTTGCATTATGTCCGCCGAAACCTAATGAATTAGATATGGCAACTTCAACTTTTAAACTCCTTGCCTCGTTCGGAACATAATCTAGGTCACATTCGGGATCAGGGTGTTTGTAGTTTGTAGTGGGAGGGACTATATCATTTTTTACTGCTAAGGTAGAAGCAATAAATTCAATTCCTCCGGCAGCGCCCAATAAGTGCCCTGTCATTGACTTAGTAGAACTTACTGCTATTTTTTTAGCGCTTTCACCAAAGAGCTTCTTTATGGCAAGTGTTTCAATGCGGTCATTAAGCAAAGTTGAAGTACCATGCGCGTTAATATAGGAAACATTTTTCGGTTTGATACCAGCATCATTTAAAGCGGCGGCCATTGCTCTTGCCGCACCATCTGCTGTCGGATCAGGTGCGGTTATATGATGCGCATCACCACTCATACCATAACCGGCAACTTCCGCGTAAATTTTAATACCTCTCTTTAAAGCATGCTCTAAAGATTCAAGAACCAAAACACCTGCTCCCTCTGCCATTACAAAACCGTCTCGATCGCGCTCAAAAGGACGACTTGCTGCCTGAGGGTCATCATTACGCCTGGAAAGTGCTTTTAAAGCACAAAATCCTCCTACCCCCAAAGGAGTAATAGCGCCCTCTGCTCCACCAGCAAGCATAACATCGGCATCTCCTCGTTGTATTATCTTAAACGCATCTCCGATAGCATGGCTCCCCGAAGCACAAGCAGTAGCAACGCAGGAATTCGGACCCTTCAAACCAATAACTATCGAAACATAACCCGCAGCTTCATTAACTATCAACATCGGAATAAGAAAAGGCGATAATCTGGAAGGTCCTTTCTCTAAATATATCCTATACTGCTCTTCTATTGCATGAAGGCCGCCAATACCAGAACCAATAACAACCCCCATACGGGTAGGATCCATCTTTTTCGCATCCAAGGCTGCGTCACTTGCTGCTTCTACTGATGCGGCAACAGCATAACGAACAAATTTATCTATTCGTCTTAACTCCTTAGAAGAAAAATACTTGGCTGAATCAAAATCTTTAATTTCCCCGGCTATGCGCGAAGTAAAAGCCGATACATCAAAAGTCTTAGTTGGCCCTATACCGCTTTTACCCTTAAGAAGACCATCCCATAGCATATCGGTATTATTACCTAAAGGAGAAATGCTGCCCAACCCGGTTATAACTACTCTCTGTTTTTTTAACATATCTAATAATATTTACCCCCACCGCAATGCAAAGCGCAAACAAAAACGGCGGGGGCATATATACTAACTAAAATTATACTAAACGTAGCTTATATTTGTTACATGTCTATTATTAGCTACTTTTACTTGCAGATTTTCCGTCTATATATTTTACCGCATCTGCTACAGTAGTCATTTTTTCCGCATCTTCATCTGGAATCTCGATTCCAAATTCTTCTTCTAGCGCCATTACCAACTCAACTGTATCTAATGAATCGGCACCTAAATCGTCAATGAAAGAAGCCTGAGGGGTTACCTCCTCTACTTTTACACCTAACTGTTCTGCTATAATTGACTTGACTTTATCTTCTACTGCCATTTTACTCCTCCTTAAATGACGCCACAACTTGCGTCGTTAAAACTCCGTAAATTACACGTCGTAATTTAACCCCGAAATTTCGGGGTAAGTTCGCGTTTATCCCGCCGCCGGCAGGATGCGCTCGCTTACATTACCATTCCACCATCAACAACAATGACCTGCCCTGTTATATAATCTGAATCGCCACCTGCTAAAAACAGGCATGTCTTGGCTACATCAACTGCAGTTCCAAATTTACCCAATGGAATGTTTGCTAGCATCTTCTGCTTTACATCCTCAGGTAGTTTTGCGGTCATATCAGTTTGAATAAAACCAGGTGCTATTGCATTAACACAGATATTCCGCAGGGCCAGTTCCTTTGCTGACGACTTAGTCAGACCAATAATACCTGCTTTAGAAGCAGCGTAATTAGCCTGTCCCGCATTCCCTATTATGCCAATAATCGAGGCAATATTAACAATCTTACCCCGCCTCTGTTTTACCATTATCTTTGACACTGCCTTAGATACGTTAAATGTACCTTTTAAATTTACATTTATAACCGCATCCCAATCTGCCTCAGCCATCCTAAGCAATAAACCATCACGGGTAATACCAGCATTGTTAACTAATATATCAATCTTACCAAATTTGTCAAGAATTTTATTCACCATCTCCCCTACAGAGGCAGAACTCGTAACATCTGTCTTAAGGGATAGAGACTCCCGGCCCAGGGCTTTAACTTCGCCAGCGACAGATTCGGCTGCTTCCAAATTAACATCACATATAACAACATTTGCTCCTTCTTTAGCAAAAAGAAGGGCAATATCCCGGCCTATCCCGCGCCCAGAACCGGTAATCAAAGCAACTTTATCCTTTAGAAACATGATCATCTCTCCAATTTACTTTAGTTAAAATCACACACTTGCAAAATTAGATACATCATTAATACCGGCAACATTTACTACCTCTAAAGACGAATCTATCTTTCTAAGCAACCCCTTAAGGACTCGACCGGGCCCAATCTCTAAAAATTTATTTACAGCTCCTGCCACCATATATCGAACTGAATCCTCCCATAAAACAGAAGAACTCACCTGAAGAGCAAGATTCTTGCGTATATCCTCAACCGAGATAAAAGGCTTTGCCGTAACATTACTCAATGTATCTATACGAGGAAGGTGGAATTCTGTACTCCTAAGTCTTTCTTCTAACCTTAAACTGGCTTCCTTCATAAGAGTAGAGTGAAAAGCTCCGCTTACAACAAGCTCGATTACTCGCTTTGCGCCTTCTTTATCAGCCAATTTAGCAAATTTATCAATGCCTTCCTTTTTCCCTGTTACAACAATCTGGCCCGGGCAATTCCTATTTGCTATCTCAACACCGGCATGTTTAGCTAAACCATCTACTATTTTCCCATCAAGACCAATAACAGCAAGCATCGTACCAGGATTCTTCTCTGCCGAATCAGTCATAAATTTTGCCCTATCACGAACAAGCAACAAAGCATCTTCAAAACTTATTGCCCCGGACGCAACCAGAGCCGAATATTCACCTAAACTTAAACCTGCGGCAAAAACCGGACTAACAACTTTCCCTTCTTCCTCTAATGTTCTGAGCGCGGCTATGCTTGCCGTTAAAATAGCTAACTGACAATTTTTTGTCTGAGTAAGTTCACTCATAGGACCCTCAAAACACAATTTAGAAATAGCAAAACCTAAAAGATTATCTGCCATATCAAATATTTGCTTAGCCTTTGGCGACTTCTCATATAAATCCTTGCCCATACCAACATACTGCGCTCCTTGCCCGGGGAAAATATAAGCTATTCTTTCTACCATTTTATTACCACAGCCCCCCATGTAAGCCCTGCACCAAAAGCATCCAAAACCACTAAATCTCCCTTTTTAATGTGTTTAGATTTTACAGCCTCGCAAAGCGCAATAGCGGTAGATGCTGATGACATATTGCCGTATTTAGCAATATTTAAATATAAATTTTTACGAGACAATCCCATCTTTTTAGCGACCGCAAAAAGAATACGAATATTAGCCTGATGCGGAATAAACATATCTATATCCTTACAGGTTAAACCTAATTTTTTCAGGGATTTATCTGCGGCATAAACCATAATACGAACTGCCATCTTAAATAATTCATTTCCCTGCATCTTTATACAATGTAGCTTGCTATCAACTGTCTTATGACTTGCCGGATTGCGGGATCCGCCGCCCGGCAAGAATAATAAATCAGAGTTTTTTCCATTCGAACCTATATAACTTGAAAGTATTCCGCCTGATCTAACCGGAGCCATAACACAGGCACCGGCACCGTCACCAAATAAAACACAGGTATTTCTATCTGTCCAATCCGTAACAGAAGAAAGCTTCTCTGAACCTATAACTAAAACTTTTTTATATTTTCCGGTTATAATAAACTGCTCCGCTATAACTATCGCGTAGACAAACCCCGCACAGGCAGCACCTATATCAAAACAAACAGCATTCTCCGCATTCAAGGCTTTTTGCACAAAACAAGCTGTTGAAGGAAATTGCATATCAGGAGTAATGGTTGCAACAATTATTAAATCTAGATCAGCCGCTTTAATCCCAGCATCCCGCAGGGCAGATTTGGACGCCCTAACAGCCATATCGCTTGTTGCTTGCGACTTTAGCGCAATACGCCTCTGTTTAATGCCTGTACGAGTAGTAATCCACTCATCGGAAGTATCAACCATCTTTTCCAGATGACGATTTGTAAGGATCTTTTTCGGCAGATAACTCCCCAGCCCTATAATGCCCGCCCGCCGACGCGTTGTGGCGGGGCCTGCCTTTATCACAGACTTAACCCTGGTTTTTTTATTGCCTTTATTCCTTACCTTCTTTTTCACTATTATTCTCTATATTTTCTACTTTCCTTGTCACAGATTCTATAATTTTCGCGTTTACCTTAAGCTCTACCTCTTCTTTAGCCACCCTTATAGCATTCTTCACTGCTTTAGCACTTGAGCGGCCGTGACCGATTATTACAACCCCGTCTACCCCTAAAAGAGGTGCCCCTCCATACTCAGAATAATCAAGACGTTTTTTTAATCTTTTTAAGCCGCCTTTAAGCAGCAAGACTCCGAATTTCGTAACAATATTACGCATCAGTTCGCGATATAAAAACGTTCCTAATGTTTCTACGAGACTTTCTGAAACCTTCAAGGCTACATTTCCCGCAAACCCATCGCAGACTATTACATCGCAGGAGCCCGAAAATATATCTCTACCTTCAACATTACCGATAAAATTAACTCCGCTATCCTCCAGAAGCTTAAAGGTCTCCCTGACAAATTCCGTACCTTTACTTTCCTCTTCCCCTACACTTAACAACCCTATCTTAGGATTATCTCTATGAAGGACACAGCGGCAATAAGCATCGCTCATAATCGCATAATGCAAAAGATGCAAAGGCTTAGGATTAATATTTGCTCCCACATCGATAAGCAGCGAGGGTTCATGTAACGTGGGGATCATGATAGATATACCCGGCCGTTCAATACCTGCAAGCATACGCAAAGAAAGGGTAGCCGCACAAACAACCGCACCGGTATTACCCGCGCTGACAAAAGCATCTCCCTTGCCAGCTTTAAGTAAATCTATGCCGCGGACAATAGAAGAATTTCGTTTCTTACGCACGCTGGCAGCTGCCGGCTCATGCATTTCAATGACTTCATCAGTAGACAAAACATCAATATCTAAATTTTTTGTTTTGTGTTTAGCCAACTCTTCATTAATCTTCTGGGCATCCCCTACTAAAGTTATGCTTATCTTATACTGGCCAGATGCATAAATCGCACCCTCGACTACTGCGCCAGGCGCATAATCTCCCCCCATTGCGTCAACAACTATTCTCATATTTTTTCCTTATACCCGTTGATACTATAGATAAAATTATTTTTTAGGTTTTTTATCTTTCTTTTTATCTTCAATTTCAATAACGGTCCTGCCTTTGTAATATCCGCATACAGGACATAAGTGATGCGGTAACTTCGGCTTTTTACACTTAGGACAAACACTAAGCAATGGTTCTCCTAACTTTTTATGCGTTCTTCCTTTTCTGGTACGGGTTTTAGACCACCTTCTTTTTGGTAATGCCACATCTTCCTCCCTCTATTTACACTTACATTTACCTTCGTTTAAATTTTCTCCGCAATTTACACATAACCCCTTACAATCCTCACTGCATACAGGATTTGCCGGATAATCAAGAATAATCTCGGTGCGCAAATCCTGACCTAAATCAATTATAAAATCATTTTTTGCAATTACGCGATCAAATTCTACAGGACGCTCTAAATCAAAATCATAGTCGCTGAGACACCTGGAACACGTAAGCCTAAACGGCAAGAAAACCTTAAGGCTCGCAAACAATACATCACTATTTCGCCTAAGAAAACCGACGATCTCAATATCCCCTCTAAATTTAATATCTTGCGTCTCTAGATCTAAAGACTGCGCATTATTGCTGCTCTTAAACTCTATGTTTTCATCATCAGCAAAATTACTAATATCTACTTTCACCCAGTCCTTCCTTCCCAAGCTTATCGCCCTCTTTAGGAAGAGCGGGGTTCATTTCTTAAGATGTTTCTTTAGATTACGCTCAACATCGGGGGGCAGAAAACTTGAAAGGTTAGCTCCTAAACTAGCGGCCTCTTTTAGAAGCTTCGAAGAAATATAGCTATAATTCTCAGACGGCATAAGAAACATAGTTTCCAAATCAGGAGCTATCTTCCTATTAGTAAGCGCCATCTGAAACTCATATTCAAAATCAGAAAGCATTCTTAACCCCCTGACTATAACTGACGCATTATTTGCCCGGGCAAAATCAACCACTAATCCGCTAAATGGCTCTATCGGAATATCCCCAAAATCCTTAGTTGCTATTTTAAGCATCTTTACTCTTTGCGAAACTGAGAATAAAGGCCCCTTTATTGGACTATCCGCAACAGCCACAACCAGTTCCGGAAAAACCTTAAGTGCCCGTTTAATCACATCTACATGACCATAGGTTACGGGATCGAACGTTCCCGGATATATTGCTCTTTGACACATTTTGCTTTCCTTATTTTAAACGCGCGACGGATTTTTCGAGCCTTTAGACCTAAAAATTCATCGCACAGAACTAGATTTATCTCTTATACAGAGATAAACACGTATCTCCATATTTATACTGCCTATAAAGTGTGAAATTATCTAAACCCTCTGACAGGATATCCTTCTTGTAATGCTGAACCAATATAAGCCCAGAAGGTGTTAATATATCATAGACATTTATGGTTTGCAAGGTTTTTTTCGCCAGTGATACATCTTCACCACGAACGGAATTATTACCCTTTTTAATCCTGGAGGCGCCAGATACCGGCTTAGAAAAACTACGGGATTCAGCATAATATGGAGGGTCTAAAAACACAATATCAAATAATTCGTGATCCATATATAGCCTGGGGATA
The DNA here is from genome assembly GCA_913009335.1 of uncultured bacterium. GTDB lineage: Bacteria > Omnitrophota > Gorgyraeia > Ghiorseimicrobiales > Ghiorseimicrobiaceae > DRER01. Next base: position 5,785 of record CAJVXN010000035.1, on the reverse strand, counting down.
GCCTTAAAAACATCCAGCCCTACGATATTCACCGATACAGATATCGATATCCCGGATAATCCATCTTTAATTAAATTAAGCGCCTTCCTGTTTTTTTCCACAAACACAGCTTTTTTTACTCTACATGATATAGCCTCAATGCCTACTGATCCGCTACCGGCAAATAAATCCAGGAAAGACAACCCTGAAATATCACCTAAGATATCAAATATCGCACTCCTTACTCTAGCCTCCGTAGGACGCAGTATCCTGGAAATTTTAAGCTTTTCTCCTTTACGCGAAGGTAAACCTTTTCCTCGCATAGACGGATATTTTTCATTTTTCATTTTTTTCACCCTATATTTATTAATTCCTCGTATTCGGGGAAACGCTTCTTTAGATTTTCTTTTAGTTCGATATTTTGACGATTACAAAGACCAGGGTCGGCTTTTAATAATCTGCTTGCCTCGCCTCTTGCATCCTTTAATAAATGCATCTGAGTAAGCGGATTGGCAATCTTTAATTCGGATAATCCGTGCTGCCGCCTACCGAAAAATTCTCCCGGACCCCTAATGCGTAAATCTTCTTCGGCAATTTTAAAACCATCGGACAGGCGGGTAATTGCCTTTATCCTATCACGCGCATCCTGCCCCTTGGGATCAGCAACGAGCAGACAATAAGACTGATACTTATCTCTGCCTATTCTTCCCCGCAGCTGATGTAATTGGGCCAATCCGAAATTTTGCGCAGCCTCAACCACCATAACCGAAGCATTCGCAACATCAATGCCAACTTCTAAAATCGTGGTGGCAACCAACACATCAATAAGTCCGTTTTTAAAACCCCTCATAATTTTATCCTGTTGAGCCTGTTTTAATCTACCGTGGACCAAACCAACATTGATTTTGCGATCTAGCTTAAATTCATTAAAAATACCCGTAATATCCGAATATACTTCCTTTGCTGAACGCAATCCCATAATTTCGGATTCCTCGATTGTCGGACAAACTACATATGCCTGCCTTCCTGCCTGAACCTCTTTGGCAACAAAATGATATACCTCTCTATATTGATCAGGATTATAACATTTTGTCATGATGGGTAACCTGCCGCGGGGTAAAATATCAAGTATCGATATATCTAAATCTCCATAAATAGTCATTGATAAAGTTCTGGGTATAGGGGTAGCTGTCATAATAAGACAGTCAGGATTATTTCCTTTTTTAGGTAAAAGCGCGCGCTGACTCACGCCGAATTTATGCTGCTCATCAATTATCACAAGTCCTAAGTTTTTAAACTTCACATTCTCCCCTAAAAGGCTATGCGTCCCAATGATTAAATCTACCTTGCCTTGTTTTATATCCTTATAGATTTTGTCTTTCTTTTTTTGGGTCGCGCTACTCGTAAGCAATCCAACTTTTATCTTTCTATTGGCAAGCGATGCCGCCTGTAAAACATACGGCTTGATACTTTCGTAGTGCTGCCGTGCTAAAATCTCAGTAGGAACCATAAAGGCAACCTGATACTCCCCGTCAAAAGCAATAGCGCTGGATAAAACCGCAACAATCGTTTTGCCGGAGGCAACCTCTCCTTGCAAGATTCGCTGCATAGAAAAACTGCTTTTCATATCTGCCTTTATCGCGTTAAGCGCTCTATCCTGCGCTAAGGTCAATTTAAAAGGAAGACTATCGATAAATGAATTAAAAATCTTTTTATCTATTTGATGCTGGTTTCCTTTTTTTTGAATCTGTTTGATCTTACGCATAAAAACAGGAATTTGATAAAGAAAAAATTCTTCAAAAGAAAGCCGGCGATATGCCGCGCTATGTAAAATTTTATCCTGAGGGAAATGAATAAAGCGAATACTCTTAGCTAGATTAAGAAGGTCGTTTCTTTTTCTTATATCATAAGGGAGTCCGTCACGCAAGCTGGGGATAAATTCATCAAGTAAAGAATTAACAATCTTACGGAAATACCTCTGAGTGATCCTTTCGGGCAGACGATAAACCGGTACCATCTTACCTAAAGATAAAAGCCCATCATTATCCTCTCCTAAAAGTTCAAACTCAGGATTATGCATTTGCAGATGCCCCTGATATATTTCTACTTTGCCGTAAAGAATGACTTCAGCTCCCAGCTTAAAATAATTCCTTAGATACGGCTGATTAAACCAAACAGCGTAAATTTTACCTGTCTCATTAGCAAGAGTAACATTTATAATCTTAAAATTCCTTCGCCTCCAAGAATCTTTTCCGGATACGCTAAGAACTCTTGCGCGAATTGTATAAATATTACCTGTAGATAAGCTTGAAAGGTTTGAAAAGCTAGAACGGTCCTCATATCTCTTAGGAAAATAAAAAAGGAGGTCTTCAATATTGCCTATGCCGATTTTGGCAAAAGAATTAGCGCGTTTTACTCCCACGCCCTTTAGATAGCGGATAGGCGTATGTAGATCGCGAAACATATTTTATTAATACTCACCAGAATGAGTGATAACACCGTTAGTAAGGTTTATTTGCAGCCATCTCCCGCCGTCTGCCCTGCTTCTTGCTTCTGCTGTCGGAGGAGCACCATTGTAATCAACGCTATAGTCAAACCGCCTGTTTAGATTATTATTCGGATCATCGATTATAATTTTATTCCAATCAATATCAAGATCGGCAGCACTTAAATCTTCATCTAAGGGAATACCGTCATCAGCCACTTTTTGAAAATTTGTATAGATAGTAGAAAGTATAGCTCTTGCTTCGGCTCCGCGAGATCTTTCAATCATCGGAAAAAATCTAGACGCAGCGAATCCTAACAGTATACTTATAATAATTACACATATAATCAACTCAATTAGTGTAAAACCTGTCTTACCATAAATGCTTTTCTTCCCTATCATGAGATTTGCTCTTTCTTGTCTTGATCATTCTCAGCTGATTTATTTGCCTCTGTACTTTTATCACTATCAGCTGGTGTATTTTCTTGAGGTGCGGCTTGATTATTACCGGGCAAAATTTTAGGAACAGACGGTGCAGCAGGCGCTACAGGGACACTGTGAGAAACCCCACCCTGGTTAATACGTACTAATTGTCTCTCTAAATCATCATATTGTTCCTTCATTCCTTTATAAGTCTCACTTAAAGAAAACAATTCATCGTCCTTTTTCCTTAAAGCTTTTTTAAGGTCATCTATTTCTATTGAATTACTTCCCAAAATACCGGCACCTTCTTTTATCTGCTTATCTTTTATAGCATTGTCTGATTTAAGCTTACTGATAATATCATTTACTTTGGTTTCATCAATATTTTTCTCATCCAACTTCTTACCCTGCGTCTCTAATCTTGCCTTTAAATTCTTAACTTCTTCATCAAGCTTTTGCGCCTTAGCAATCTCATTCTTTAATGCCTCATTTTTTTCTTTGACCTGGGCAGCTAATTCATTAAACTTCATATCAACTTCCAACTTCTTTTTCTTGTCTTTTGAAGCGCTCCCCATCGCTATAAAAATCGACACCAATAATAATCCGGCTAAACTTGCAATAATCCCTAAAAACATATCTATGTTAATTCCCAATAAAATATCCATATAGTATCCTTATCTTTAAATTAATTTACGAAAATAGAAAAAAACATCCCCTCTTCATCACCCAAACTTATCAGCCAATCTAAATAGAGTCGGTATTAAAAAATAATTTATAAAATACTGTACCAATATAATACCTAAAGCCGCAACCATAGGAGAAAAATCAATGCCGATTTTAAAATTTAATGGCATTAGCCGCCTTATCGGGTACAGAACAGGTTCAGTAACCTTATTAAGAAACTGCACCAAAGGATTAGAGGGATCACTACTTACCCAGCTAATTAATGCTCTTATGAATATCAGCACCAGAAGAAACTGAAGAATATAGGCGCTGATAAATCTTAAAGCCTGTGCTATAAAAATTAAAAAATTACCTAATACAAACATATTTATATTATACCTATACGTAGATACAAATCAAGCAAAAAACTACTGTTGAGGCTAAGCCTCAACAACTTTAAAATAACTATATCCCTTTAGAATATGCGCACTTCGGATACGGCGGATTAAACTTGAGAAAATCCCTAATTGGTATGCAGGCAAACTGTTTGCCCGATACCGTACCCTGCATGCCGATTCTATTTTTATAGATCTTGCAGTAATATTTATTATCGCTTTTCTTTGTAAGCTGAATACAGTAATCCCCATCAGTAGCGCCGCAACAAGAGCCACAATGACAACAGAGCCCCTCGTGTTTATCAAGTACCTCTTTTAGCTTTTCAGAATATTTAATATCATCCATGAATATATTATAGCTTGATAAAAGAAAAAACCCAAGCTGAATTTTGCTTGGGACCTTCTTTTATCCTAATAGAGTTTTCGCTTTAGATGCCTACCCGCCAATTTCTGTGGCGGAGGCACCGCGTGGGCACCAATTTCTTAGAAGAAAATGTCTGGATAGTTATTTAAAATTAACATCTAACGATGTCTTGAATCTTGCATTGTGCCATTCTAAAATTTCCTTTAAATAAATCTCGACAGCGAAGAATGTATCTTTCTGCAGCCATGAAAATTGAAAATATCTTGCAGACCAAGCCATATTAGAAAGTGCACTATAACAAGCATCAATTTTTGGAAAACTATATTGAACAACTATAGCTCGTAAATTATGAATAGAGGCTTTATCGGTGTGTTTAATTATATTGTTATTCACAAAAATTTGCCTTGCGTGTTCCGATCCGTCAAAAATGAGTTCTTTTCCTTGCATCTTAAACTTGCCTACTGTATGTATTGCACTTTCAATAACATGCAGGGCTGTATAAAAACTAACAGTTATAGCCCAATCATTATATTTGAAGTTTTTATAGAAAGTTTTTAGAAATTCAAGGTTTTTTTCGGTATGGATAATATGTTGAGTGCTGTCTGGCATTAGCTACTGAATAATCTTTTGCGAGGAAACTCACTATTGATTAAACCCTTATTTATTTTTTTTCCTTTTTGATTTATAAAACGAAGTTCGGCTATATGTTTATCTTGCTCTAAAACTATTTTTCCAAGACGACTCAATAGTTGAGCAAACCATAACTCTTGTTCAATATCTGACTCAATAATAAAAAGAATACTAACAATCCCGGAAGTCAAATGATTAAAATTAACGCGAGCTTCAACCAATTTTATTTTATCGGTCTTATGCCTCTCTACCACCTTTTTTACAAAATCAGTTATTTTAGTATTAAGAAGAATAAATTTTTCTATTTGAGCAGTAACAAATTCATCTACCGTACCAATTGCCTCTTCTTGACCTTTCATAAACCCTTCTACAAAACTTTGGCTTTTTGCCGTATCAATTAGAGCTTGAATATCAAAATCGCTAAAAGGCGGAGAGCTTGAAAAGCTTGAAAAAGTCGCAAAGCCACCAATATCAGGCATTTCTTTGGTAATCCGCGAAAATACTCTATTTTTTTCCATTTTTATTCACCATTATAAGTATAGCATAAAGATTTAAGGCGTGCAGGTACAATTTGTGCAGTTTAAATGTAACTATAGTGTACTATTAAAGTTAGCTTATTGTCAAGCATTTAATATGGAGATTGCTGAAAAATTAACTTTTATAAAAGCTAAAATACTGTAAAACCCTCTACAGATTTTCTATTCTTCTATTTTTATTGGTTTAACTGTTTTAAATCCCGCTTTCATGTTTTCCTTTTAGAGATCGGAAGAGCACACGTCTGAACTCCAGTCACATTCCTTTATCTCGTATGCCGTCTTCTGCTTGAAAAAAAAAAACACACATTCT
>CAJVXN010000034.1 GCA_913009335.1 uncultured bacterium | reverse complement strand
TTATTGTTTTTTTAGCCTTGCATTTTACACAATATCCTTCTGACATTTTCTCTGCCTCCTTTCACCTGCTTTATATCGCTTTTACTTTATCACAATTTACCCATAAAGTCAAACCTGCTATTACGTTTCCTCCTCTATCTCTCCAACTATCTCCTCTAGTAAATCTTCTAATGTTACCAGTCCCAGTGTTTTCTTGTCTTGATCCTGAACTATCGCGATTTGAATCTTCATTCTCTGGAAATCCACTAAAAGATTATTCACCCTCTTTAAATCCCTGACAAAATAAGCGTTATGGATGAGATCCTGCAATATGATAAGATTTCGGTTTTTAAGGATATATAATAAATCTCTAATGTAAATTATACCAATAATATTATCTATAGAGCCTCTATATACGGGTAAACGCGAATGCCCTTCTTCGCTTATTAAGCCCAATAAGTCTTCCTCGGTTGAATTTACGTCTATTGCTACGATATCTTCGGTGGGAACCATTACCTCTGATGCTTTAGTATCGCCGAATTCAAAAATCTTATGCAGCATCTTCCTCTCTTGATCTGAAACAACCCCATCATCTTTACCTACTTCAATCATAAGCCGCAATTCCTCTTCCGTAATCAGAGGAGAACGCTTCTGTATCGAGCCGCCAAACAACTTAATCAAAAACTTGCTGATTCCGTTTAAAAAAAGCGCAAAAGGACGAAAAACTTTAATTAGCTTATTCATCAGGGGCGCGGTAAGTAAGGCATACTTATCCGGACGTTGCGTAGATAGCGTCTTAGGAGTTATTTCACAAAGAATAAGTAAAAAGAATGTCGTAACAAAGGTTGAAATAATAACCCCCCAATTCGTACCAAATTTATGCACAAACAAGACCGTTACAATAGCTGAGATTGCCGTATTAACAAGATTATTACCGACTAATATCGTAGGGATAAAAGTGTCGAGATTTAAAATCAGCTTTTGCACAATAGAGGCTTTCTTGATACCTTTCTTTATCATATTCTTTAAACGAATCTTACTTAAGGCAATATGCGCCGTCTCAGAAGCTGAGAAAAAAGCAGATAAAAACGTAAGGACCCCTAAAAGAATTAGTATCGCGGCCGCGGATATATACATAAAATTTTCCCTCTACAATGAAATAATCTTCTTCGTCTCTATTTTATTTTTTTCGGATAACGGTCCGATTACAGCCAAGTTTATCTTTTCCTCGCAAAATATATCCTTGGCCAGGCGCCGCAGATCATCAATCGTCACCTTATTTAATTCCTTTATTATTTGGCGTTGCGTTTTTATCTTATCAACCGAAAGCATTTGCTCTCCCATATAAAGCATCTCATCCATTGTCTGCTCCAGGCCAAAAGTCAACTGTCCCAGGTAAAAATCTTTCGCGCGTCTGAATTCAGAAAGATTCACCTTAGTTTTACGCATCTTATCCAATTGGTTAAATATAATCTTTATAGCCTCAGTTAATTTTTTATTATCTACACCCGCGTGCACAATAAATGCCCCCGTATCTTTAAGACGTTTTACATGAGTACCTATGGCGTAAGCCAATCCTCTTTTTTCTCTCAATTCATCGAATAGACGGCTTGACATATTAGCACCCAGAATAATATGAATAAGCATAAGCGCGTGGCTGTCCGGATGTCCTTTTCTTAATGCCTCAAACCCTAAAGCAATGTGTGTCTGCTCCGTATCTTTATAAAAAAGACTATCCGACTTTTTATATTTCGGACTAAAGCGGATAAAATCATTCTTTGAACTTTTAGGTAATTTTGCAAATATTTTGGCTGCCATATCTACAAATTTATTGTGCCTGATTGGTCCGGCGGCAGTTATTACTATATTGCCCGCAGAATAAAACTTCTTTTTAAATGACAATAAATCTCTACTGGTTAAATTCTTAACCGTATCCATTGTCCCGGCCAGATTCATACCCAAGGGATGTTGCGGCCAAAGAAGTTCATCTAATAATTCATGAACATAGCTTTGCGGTTGATCACGATACATTCTAATCTCTTCTAATATCACAAAGCGTTCCCTGTTTAATTCCTTTGCGTCTACTAAAGGATTAAGCGACATATCTGAAATTATTGTAAAAGACTTCCCTAAATATTTAGGTAAAACTTTCGCGAGATAACAGGTACATTCTTCAGAGGTAAAGCCGTTAAGCGATCCTCCTACTCCCTCAATTAACTGCTTTACCTGAGTACCCGTAAAACGCTTTGAGCCCTTAAAGCACATATGCTCCAAGAAATGAGATATCCCGCTATTTTTTTTATTTTCAAATCTACCCCCTACGCCAAACCATACACCAAAAGAAACAGATTTCATATGAGACATTTCATAAGTTGCAAGTCTTATGCCGTTACTTAATACAGTCTTCTTATACATTTTTTAAAGCCCCTTCGATAAAGTCCTGACAAAATTTCCTACAATTTTAACTAAATTTTTATTGCCTAAATTATTCTCTATTTTATTTACAATAGCGCTTCCTACAATTACTCCGTCACAAAAACGAGAAAGTTCCTTTACGTGCTCGAGCCTGGATATTCCAAATCCTGTACATACCGGTTTGTGTGTATATCTCTTAACTTGCGAAACCTTCTTTTTTAAATCCGCCCCCAGCTTATTACGCGCGCCCGTAACTCCGGTTAAGGCTACATAATAAATAAAACCACTTGAGGCTTTCACAGCTAACTTTATACGCTTATCAGTGCTCATGGGAGATACAAAAAATACCGTATCTAACTTTACCCGTTTAGTAAAACGCATAAATTCACCTGCCTCCTCAGGAGGTAGATCCGGTATTATTACACCATCTACGCCTGCAATACTGGCAGCCTTAGTGAATTTATCCAATCCAAACTTATACACGGGATTATAGTAAGTCATCAAACACACAGGTATTTTAACCTTAGGGCGCACTTCTTTAACCAAACGGATAATTTTAGACAGATTAGTCTTATTCTTTAAGGCGCGAATGGATGCTCTTTGTATTACCGGGCCATCTGCTAAGGGATCAGAAAAGGGCACGCCCAATTCAATTATATCTGCGCCCTGTTTCTCTAATTCTAATATTAAATCTTTGGTAATCTTTAAATTCGGATCACCTGCGGTAATATAAGCAATAAAAGCGCATTTCTTATTTATTTTTAATTCGCGGAACTTATCTTGTAAACGGCTCATAGCACCCCCAATTAATTATGGCTACATGCATAAATTAAAATACGAAAAACTAATATCTAAATCCGAAACAATATCTAAATTCTAATTTCTTAAATTCTAAACAAAATATGTTTAATACGTTTACAATTTGTAAAATTAAAATTTAGGAGTTAAAATTTATTTATAATTTCGCGCTTAGAATTTAGAATTTTTAATTATAATTTAATCCTCGCACTATCAGCTACGGTATTTACGTCTTTATCACCTCTACCGGATAAACATAATATTACAATGTCGTTCTTCTTAAATCTCCGCTTCATTTTCAAAAGATATGCAACTGCGTGGGCAGACTCTAACGCCGGAATTATACCTTCAGTCTTGGATAGTAAATCAAAAGCTGCGAGTGCTTCTTTATCAGTAACGGCTACATACTCGGCCCTTCCGGTTTCCTTAAATAAGCTGTGTTCTGGTCCCACCCCCGGATAATCAAGGCCCGCGGATATTGAATGCGCAACCTCAATTTGTCCGTCTTTATCCTGAAGAAGATAACTTAACGATCCATGCAAAACACCTTTTGACCCACGGCATAGTGTAGCCGCATGTTTCTTACTTAATAACCCTAACCCTGCAGCCTCAACCCCGATAAACTTAACCCTATCCTTTAAAAACGGATAAAATAAACCCATAGAATTGCTCCCGCCTCCTATACAGGCAATAAGATACTTAGGAAGCTTTCCTTCACAAGCAATAATTTGTTTTCTTGCCTCTTTACCTATAACCGACTGAAAATCTCTTACCATCATAGGGTAAGGATGAGGGCCGGCGGTTGAACCAATAAGATAATATGTATCACGCACATTAGTCACCCAATCTCTTATTGCCTCATTCATCGCATCCTTAAGGGTCCTGCTACCTGATGAAACAGGTACAACTTTAGTTCCTAGTATTTTCATACGAAAAACGTTTAACGCCTGCCTTTTTATATCCTCTTCTCCCATATATACGTAACAATCAAGCCCAAACATTGCAGCCACCGTTGCCACAGCTACACCATGCTGCCCGGCACCGGTCTCGGCAATAATCCGGCTTTTCTTCATATGCCTGGATAATATAATCTGGCCTAAAGTATTATTTATTTTATGTGCTCCGGTATGTAAAAGATCCTCGCGCTTTAGATAAATCTTTGCCTTGCCTATTTTTTTGCTTAAATTCGCCGCAAGATATAAAGGTGTAGGACGCCCGGCATACGAAGATAAATAATAATCTAATTCTTTGCGAAACGCCTTATTCTTTTTTGCTTTATTATATTGAATCTCTAAATCATAAAGCATGCTCATTAGTGTCTCTGGAACAAATTTTCCGCCAAATTCTTTAAAATGCCCGTCTTTATTTGGAAGCATGCTCACCCCCTTCGTAATCAATCATTATCATATTTACCGAACCAAGTAAAAAAGGACCGGATATCCTCACGGGAATAGCAAGGGACGATGACTCAAACCATATCTTATGCCTACCGGGAAAACTTTCAAGCCTGTATGTATCGTATACCCCGCAGTAAGTACGAATTTTCTCTTTTCTTGTAACTCTCATTTCGACTTTTCGCAGCGGTAAAGTAACAGGAAAAACTTTATCAATTTCAAGATCTCCTAATTTACGATGCAAAAAGGTAGATAAAATTACATTTTGTATTTTATCATCCTGCTGGATAACCTTTGTTTTATTACCTTTTTTCCCTACCCATGTAATCTTAACGCTATGATTTTGCTGATCATATTCCTCGATAATATGCTCTTTCTTGCCCCAGTTATTAACATTACGCTCTATTCTTATAGGTAAAAAATCATCAAGGCCCGCATACATCTTTTCTTCATCTTTAAAATTTACAGTATCAGTGTAAAAAATTATCAAATGTACCTTTTTTCCGTCTAATTCTGTTACGCCTTTATAAGTAAGACTTGCCTTACCGACTGTAATGCCGCGTAATTTAACCTTATATTTTATTACTTCATTCTCCCCAAAGGGCAATTCGCTTTCACGATTGCTTATAGATATATCCTGTCCGGCCTCAACACATCCTACAATATTAAAGAAAAGGGTAGCGAGTAAAATAAAAAACGCAAGCTTAAATACCCTTCTCATCTATTAGCCCTCTTTATAAAATCAGCAATTTTACGATGATCTTTAAGACGATAAGACTTCTCCACTCCGCTTGAGACATCTACAATACTTGCGTTTGTTAATTTTATAGCACCCGCTACATTTTCCGGCGTTAACCCTCCGGATAGAATTATAGGTTTATTTATTTTTAATTTTTTAACTATTTGCCAATTAAATCTCTTCCCTGTCCCGCCAAAAAAACCCTTAGAATAAGCATCCAATAATATCGCGTCCGTATCATATTTTTTGATATTTACTAAATCCTCTTTCGTACTTATCCTGAAAGCTTTAACAGTTCTATACTGCTTAAACTGGGCGCAATATTTCGGTGTCTCATCACCGTGAAATTGCAAAACATCCAAATTACAAAATTTTGCGATTTTTTTAACCTCGGATGTCTTCTGATTAACAAATATTCCCGCACTTAATGTAAAAACTGAGAGCTTACTTATAATAGCTTTAGCCGCTTTAGGGGATATATAACGCGGGCTCTTTTCATAAAATACAAAACCTAAGACGCTTGCCCCAACAGCCTCGGCAAAAAGAGCATCTGTAAGATTAGTTATCCCGCAAATTTTTACCCGCCCCACTTAAAATAACTCCTTAACTTTACCGGCTATATCTTTACAAATCATAAAACTCGTACCGATTAATACGCTGCTTACTCCTAAAGTCTTTAAAAACTCTATATCGTCTCGTGTATTAATGCCGCTTTCTGAAACAACGATTTTTCCCTTAGGAATATACTTAATAAGACGCTTTGTTCTTTTTAAATCTACTTTAAAATTATGGAGGTCGCGATTATTTATTCCGATTATCTCGGCATCTGCCTTAAGCGCTTTTCTTAAGCTGGACAGGCAATCACACTCAACCAAACAGTCTAACTTTATCTTTTTAGCTATCTTTAGAAACTTTTTGAGCTTTTCAATAGGTAATATTGACGATATTAACAATATCGCATCCGCGCCATTTGCGCGTGATTCATAGATCTGGTACTCATCAATTATAAAATCCTTACGCAGGATAGGTAGTCTAACTCTTTTTTTGATATCTTTTATATAATCAAGCCTCCCTTTAAAAAACTGCTCATCCGTTAATACCGAAATACAATCTACCCCTGATTTTTCATAAATTTTTGCTATTTTTACAGGATTAAAGCTTTTACGTATTATGCCTTTTGAAGGAGATGCCTTTTTTATCTCGGCGATAAGTGTGGGTCTTTTTCTTTTTTTCAAAGCCTTCTTAAATAAACGACCTTTCGGTGCGTGCTTAAGCTTACGCAGAAGACTTTCAAAAGATACTTTCTCCTTAGAGCGTTCTATGACTTTTTTCTTCTCTTTAATTATTTTAGCTAAGATATTCATTTAGACCTTTCGTTAAAAAGTATTACGAAAGTCTATCCCTCTGGATTAGATGAAAGCTTAATTAACGATTCTAGTTTCTTTAACGCGTTGCCTGAATCGATTGATTCCCGCGCAATATTTACCGCCTCCTTAAAATCATCTGTTTTACCCGCTGCTACTATACCTAAGGCAGCATTTATTGATACAATATCGCCTCTGGGCGATTTTTCGCCTTTTAAGATATCCAAAATAATCTGTGCGTTTTCTTTTGAGTCTTTGCCCGGTGTAATATTTTGTAATGATGCCTCACTAATTCCAAAATATGAAGGATTAGGATGCGTACGCATTATTCTTTCTTTTTGGGATATACTCTTTTCTCTTAATTCAACAACTGTAGTTTCGCCTTCAATGCACACCTCATCTATGCCCTTGGCGCTGTAAATTACAAATGCTCGCTTTGAACCAAGCTCGCCTAAAGCCCTAGCCATAATATCAGTTAATCTTTCTTCATAAACTCCGATTATCTGCACATCTGCCCCAGCAGGATTACACAATGGCCCTAAAATATTAAAAATAGTGCGCGTTGCAAGTTCCCGGCGAGCCGCTGAAGCATATTTCATTGCCGGATGATATAAAGGCGCAAACATAAAACCTATACCTATCTCTTTAATAATCTCTTTTACTCTCTGCGGCCCAATCTCTAAATTTAACCCTAATTCCTTTAATACATCCGCACTCCCGAATTTACTGGATACTGCGCGATTTCCGTGTTTGGCAACTTTTATGCCGCTGCCTGCAATTACAAACGCGACAACTGTTGATATATTAAAAGTATGAAAGCTTGTTCCTCCCGTACCACAGGTATCTAATACTGTTTCAGAAGGAGTGCTTCTTACATCAATCTTTATCATTGCATCCCGCATGGCAGCAGCCGCACCCGCGATAATCTCAGGAGTTTCTTTATCTTTAAGGGCGAGTAAAAAATTCTTTAAATCCTCGGTCGCAACCTTACCACTCATGATATCGCCGAATATACCCTTAATCTGACTCCTGCCAGGAATATTCCCGCTATTTAAAGATTGTGTTAATTCGCTAATCATATTTATAATATACCTACTATAAGGCTAAAAAGTTTTTCAATATCTTTTTACCTTCTATAGTTAATATTGACTCGGGATGAAACTGTACTCCCCATACAGGCAGTTTTTTATGCCGCAGGCCCATTATCTCACCCACTTCAGTGCCATATGGCACTTCCATAGAGACTTTGTCCCTCTGGCGTTCTTCGCTTTGCTCATCACTGTCACCCTTTAAGAGGGGTGCCTGCACCCCTCTTAACAACTCCCCAGAGTGCTTCTGTGTCGCAGAAGCACTTGTCCAAGCAATAATCTCTAATACTTTCGGAAGGCTCTTTTTTTCTACTATTAAAGAATGATACCGGGTCGCCTCAAACGGATTATCGATTTTTTTAAAAATATCCTTACCGTTATGACAAATTGATGATACTTTCCCGTGCATAAGCCTACTCGCCTGTACTATTTTCCCTCCAAAAACTTCTGCTATACATTGATGCCCCAGGCAAACCCCCAAAATCGGAATATCACCGGAAAATTTCTTTATCACAGAAGATGAAATACCCGCATCTATCGGCCTTCCCGGACCGGGAGATATAACTATTCGCTTAGGATTAAGCTTTTTTATCTCTGGCAGGGTCACCTTATCATTACGGAAAACCTTTAAGTTCTCACCCAATTCACCTAAATATTGCACAAGGTTATAAGTAAAAGAATCATAATTATCAATCATTAAAATCATCTTTTATCTCACCTTTCTTCTATAGATACATGCCCCTAATTTTTGTAATTTTGATTCGATCCTATCATAACCTCTATCTAAATGATAAATCCTAAATATCTCTGTCGTGCCTTTCGCTGCTAATCCAGCCAATACCAAAGCAGCTGATGCCCGCAAATCTGATGCCATAACCGGCGCGCCTGTTAGAAATTTAACTCCTTCAATAATAGCGCAAGGGCCTTCTTTTTGAATATGCGCGCCCATACGGTTAAGTTCAGCAATATGCATGAATCTATCAGGATAAATTTTTTCCGTGACAACACTTACGCCGTCCACAACAGACAAAAGTGACATAAATTGTGCCTGCATATCAGTCGGAAATCCGGGATACGGCAGCGTTGTGATATTTACAGGTTTTAGCTTATTAACTGCCGCAATATGTAAAGAATTATCCAACTTTTTTATTCGGGAGCCGGTTTTCCCTAACTTGTCTATCAAGGCGGATAAATGATAATGATTTACCCCCTCAATTACAATATCCCCCTTAGTAATTAAAGCCGCAATCATAAAAGTTCCCGCTTCAACCCTATCAGGAATTACCTTATAGTCTACACCACAAAGACTTTTTACTCCTTGTATCCTTATAGTCGGTGTGCCGGCACCATGAATATGCGCGCCCATGCTGTTTAAAAAATCAGCTAAATCTAATATTTCCGGTTCACAGGCCGCGCTCTCAATTACTGTTAGCCCCTTAGCTTTAACCGCTGCCATTAAAACATTTGCCGTTGCTAAAACCGACGAGCCAAACTCTCCTCCCAAGTAAACCGAATTACCTCTTAAGCTTTTTGTTTGAGCATTTACATAACCTGCGGATATTTCAATATTAACGTTTAGCCGCCTAAGCCCTTCTATGTGCAAATTTACCGGGCGAACACCGATAATACACCCTCCTGGCAAAGAAACCTGCGCCTTCTTTATGCGTCCTAAGAGCGGACCCAGTAAACAAAAAGACGCGCGCATTTTAGATACTAAATTATATGGCGCGATATGACTTTTAATATCTTTAGCGCAAATTTTTACTACACCCCTTTTAAATTCAGCGCTTACACCTAAAATGCGTAAAAGCCTAAGCATAAAATGCACATCTTTTAAATCAGGAACATTGCTAATCCTACATGGCTTATCGGTTAATAATGTAGCGGCTAAAATAGGCAGCACCGCATTTTTAGAACCGCTTATTTTAACTGATCCTTTAAGACGTTTCCCGCCCTCAATAATAAGTTTATCCATTATATTAATTGCGCTCTAATAAAATTACTCTATCTATTTTATTATAATCATAAACTACTTTAACAAATTTAAAATTTCTGTTTTCTAAAGCAATACTCTTTACAAAACCACCCTGACCTAAACCCGTCTCCATAATCAATAAGGCGCCTTTTTTTAAAAACGGATGGGCTCTATTAATAATACGACGATAAAACTCCAAGCCGTCTTCTCCACCGTCTAAAGCGATTCCGGGCTCACACTTTACCTCAATACTTAAATCATTTAAATCACCTCTGGGAATATACGGTGGATTTGAAATAATAATATCGTATTTTTGCCGAGCTTTTGATAAAGAAACATCTCCTGACTGAAGATTCGAAAATAGGTCGCTTTTAATAAATTTTATTCTATTTTCTACATTATTCAATTTTGCGTTTTTACATGCGGCATCTATAGAAACCTTTGAAATATCAACTGCTGTAATTTCGGCAAAGGGTAAAAACTTAGATAAGCTTACAGCGATACATCCGGAACCTGTGCCTATATCTAAAATTTTTACACTCTCTTTGCTTCTCGCTTTATTTTTTATTGTCTCTATTGTAGTTTCAACTAAGATTTCTGTCTCCGGCCGGGGAATAAATACTCCTTCTGTAAGATTAAATCTAAATCCCATAAAATACGTCTTACCTAATATGTACTGTAATGGTTTCCCCTGAGCGCGTAAGAGACGAATCCTCTCTAAGATCTCAGACTGCTTCTTATCCAGAGGGATAGACCATCCAGATACCTTTGAAGGATGGGTCTTATTCAGAGAAATATTTTTAAGATACAATTCATGCCGCTTGCATCCCAATAAATCCGTTAGAATTAATTCTTTCTCATTCACCCCGTTCTTCCTTCCCAAGCTTATCCCGTCCTTTAGGAAGGACGGGGTTCATTATTAAGTATTCAGCCTTTCCCTGGCTTCCTGCTCTTGCAGGGCAGATACAAATTCATCAATCTTACCTTCTAAGACATCCTCAAATTTATATATAGTCAGGCCTATTCTATGATCTGTTATGCGCCGGTCGGGAAAATTATAGGTACGTATCTTTTCTGATCGCCCGCCTGTTCCTACTTGTGATTTGCGATCTGAAGCAACTTTATCAATCTCATTCTGACGCATCTTATCTAATAATTTCGCCCGTAGCACCTTCATTGCCTTTAATTTATTTTTAAGTTGCGAGCGCTCATCCTGGCAAGTAACTACCAGCCCGGAAGTAAGATGGGTAATACGTACGGCTGAATCGGTTGTATTAACACTTTGCCCGCCATGTCCGCTGGAACGATAAACATCAATCTTTAACTCCTGCGGATTTATAGTCAATTCCACCTCATCCGGTTCAATTAAAACCGCAACAGTTATAGTTGAAGTATGGATCCTGCCGGATGACTCTGTCACCGGAACCCGCTGGACACGATGTACTCCGCTTTCATATTTTAGGTTTTTATAAGCGCCTATTCCGGATACGCTAAAAATTACCTCTTTAAAACCCCCGGATTCTGAAACATGACTGCTTAAAATATCATGCTTAAAGCCGCATTTATCCGCATATTTTGTATACATACGGTATAAATCACCGGCAAAAAGACTCGCCTCCTGCCCCCCGGTACCGGCCCGTATCTCAATAACAGCTTCCTGCTCCTTATCGGGATCATCACCCCTAAGCAACAACTCAAGCTCAAGCCTTAAATCAGCTAAATCCTGCTTTAATTCGGGAAGCTCGCTTTTTGCTAAAGCCAAAAAACTCTCTTCATGTTTTTCGGATAAAATATGTTCTAGATCTTTGCGCTCTGCCTCTTTCTTATTAAACAAGCGGTATTTCTCAACAACCTTGGATAATTTAGAAAGCTCTTTGGCATAACCCTGATACTTATTTCTATCCGAGACAACTTCCTGACTAGCAAGCAACGTCTCGAGCTCAACATACCGTTTTTCTAATTCTTTTAGCTTTTCAAACATCACTTATTTTTTCTTGTATTTCTTCATAAATTTGTCTACTCTACCCGCGGAATCAACAAATTTTTGTTTACCGGTGAAAAAAGGATGACACTGGGAACAAATCTCAACTCGGATATTATCTTTTGTTGAGCGTGTCTGAATTATCTCACCGCAGGCACAAATAATCGCTGTTTCTTTATAATTTGGATGTATTTTCTTTTTCATTTCTCTCCTTTTTGTTTAGTTATTTTAACATAACCTTATAATTTTATTATACACTCCACACTATTTATTATTGATTCATACTCGCTATAAATTCTTTATTGTCTTTCGTTTTTGACATTTTATTAAGTAACAACTCCATTGCCTCAGCACTATTTAAATCATTAAGCGCCTTTCGTAATATCCATATTTTCTGAAGCGTATCATTATCTATAAGCAATTCTTCTCTTCGTGTGTTTGAGCGTTTTATATCAATCGCCGGATAAATCCTACGCTGGAATAAATTCCTATCAAGCTGTAATTCCATATTACCTGTTCCTTTAAATTCTTCAAAAATAATTTCATCCATCCTGCTGCCTGTATCGATTAAGGCGGTTGCGATAATAGTTAAGCTTCCGCCCTCCTCAACTGCGCGGGCCGCGCCAAAGAAACGCTTGGGTTTATGCAGAGCATTTGAATCAACTCCTCCGGATAAAATTTTACCGGAATGCGGCACAACCGTATTATAGGCCCTGGCCAGACGCGTGATACTATCTAAAAGGATTACAACATCTTTACCGTGTTCTACGAGTCTCTTGGACTTTTCAAGTACAACCTCCGCAACCTGCACATGCCGCTCTGCCGGCTCATCAAAAGTAGAAGAAATTACCTCACCCTTAACATTACGCTGCATGTCTGTCACTTCTTCCGGCCGCTCATCAATAAGTAAAACCATCAAAATCACCTCAGGATGATTCTTAACGATAGAATTAGCAATTTTCTGCAGAAGAACAGTCTTGCCGCTATAAGGAGGAGCAACAATTAAAGCACGTTGCCCTTTACCTAGGGGAGTTAAAAGATCCATTATCCTTGTTGATTTTTCCTCCGCAGATATCTCTAAAATAAAACGCTCATTAGGATAAAGCGGGGTAAGATTATCAAACAATATTTTATCTTTAGACTTCTCGGGGTTTTCAAAATTGACTGCCTCGACTTTTAAAAGAGCAAAATATTTTTCCCCTTCCTTCGGAGGCCTGATTTGACCGCTAACCGTATCCCCGGTCTTTAAATCAAATTTCCTTATCTGAGAAGGAGAGATATATATATCATCAGGCCCGGGAAGATAATTATAATTCGATGAGCGTAAAAATCCAAAACCATCAGGGAGTATCTCTAAAACTCCCTCTCCGAACATAAAACCATCTTTTTCGGCCTGACCTTGTAGAATTTTAAAAATCAGATCCTGCTTTTTCAACCCACTTATACTGTTAATTTTTAAATCCCTAGCCATCTTACTTAGCTCGGTAATTTTCTTATCCTTCAAATTGACCATTTCCATCTTTCACCTCATTGTTAGTTAGCTATTATTAAACTAGCCTTTGTTTACTTTTTTTCACAAAACAACTTTTCCCATATAAAACTTATTTGTTTCTCTGTGTTTTTACGTGTTGTGTTATTATCTATAATGTAATCAGCTAATTTGATCTTTTCCGATAGAGATAATTGATATTTTAGCCGTTTGAAAATAGTAGGGTCTGTGCTAAATTTATTCTTAAGGCGTGCGTGTTGATTTTTCTTGTTTGTCTTTACAACTACTACCTTATCTACAATAGAACTAAGACCCGTTTCAATAAGCAGGGGCGCATCTAAAACAATTAGTTCGCATTTCCCGGACTTGCTTTTGAAATCTTTAATACGCTGTTTAATTATCTTTATAATTTGCGGATGAATTATTTTTTGATACTCCGATAAATTCCCATTACTGCTAAATACTACAGCCGCTAGTTTTTTTCTATTTATTGTTTTATCATTATTTAAAATCCCGCATCCAAATTTAGCAACGCTGCGCCGATAAACAAGATTTTTTTGTAAAAGCAACTCATGCGCTATTTCATCCGCATTAATAACGTAGGCGCCAAACTTTTTAAAAATACCGGCAACCAACGTCTTCCCTGTACCAAACCCGCCTGTTACGCCAATGATAAGTCCCGTTAGAGATAGGTTGTCTTTAGACAACCGTTTACCACTCTTAGCTTTTAGATAGACCTTTTTATTTATATTTACCATAGAAAACAACTTATAAAAGTTACCTCGCTATCTCTAACGGGATAAACATTTTTTATATAGATCGGTATATTTCCTTGCTGATTCATCCCAGGAAAAATTATAACCCAACGCTCTCTTAACCAAATTGGACCATTTACACTTATCCTCATATAAAGATACAGCTTTATGAAATGCGTCTAAAAACATATCTTTATTATATATATCGAAAATAAACCCGTTATCGCTAGATACGGTATCGGCTAGCCCTCCGGTTTTAAAAGCCAAAGGCAGCGTGCCATACTTAAAACTTATCATCTGCCCTAACCCGCAAGGCTCATAATGCGAAGGCATAAGAAAAACATCACTTGCGGCATATATTTTATGTGCCAAAGATTCGTCAAATTTTAAATGTACGGAAATTTTATTAGGATATTTTTTTGCTATATTCTCTAGCATTTCATGATAGCGCTTCTCTCCTGTCCCAAGGATAACAACTTGGGCGGAATTTTTACATATCTCTTCAATGCCCTCATCAATCAAATCCAGCCCCTTTTGTTGAGCAAGGCGAGAGACCATACCGAATAAAGGCTGCTTACTTGTCTCAAGGCCCAGCTCCTCCTGAAATTTACGCTTATTTATATATTTATCTTCTATTGTTTTTAAAGAATAATTCTTAAAGATAAACTTATCTTTTTCAGGATCCCATATTTCATAATCCAACCCGTTTAATATGCCAAAAATATTTTCTTTCTTGGCAGAAAGTGACCCGTTTAATCCGCAACCAAACTCCTCTGTTAAAATCTCCTTAGCATAAGTTGAGCTTACAGTATTAACAACGTCAGAAAATACAATGCCTCCCTTTAAAAGATTTATTTTATCGTAAAATTCTAGCCCTTCCGCACCAAACAAGCTCTCATCCAAAGATAATTTAGTAAATTCCTCCTTCGCAAAAATTCCCTGATAAGCAAGGTTATGAATAGTTAAAACCGTCCTGATATCTTTATAAAATACGTCATTTTTAAGGTTACTCTTAAGATATACAGGAATAAGCCCTGTCTGCCAATCATTACAATGAATTATATCGGGTTTAAAATCTGTTTCTTTAATTAAATTCAGGGTTTCCCTACAATAGAAAGAAAACCTATCCAGATTATCCTTGTGATCACCGAATTTATCACCGTAGAGACCTTCGCGATTAAAATAGGCATCATTAACAATAAAATATACTTTTATCCCCTTACCTAGCGCAGCATAAGAAACTGTGTCAGATATTTTTTTTAGTTTAAACTTAGACTCATCTACGCATTTATATCTAGGCAAGGCAATAGATACATCAAATCCCTGTCTTTCTAATGCTAAAGGAAGGGCACCTGCCACATCTGCCAATCCGCCGATTTTAGCATACGGGAAAACCTCAGAAGAACAAACCAATATTTTCAAATCTAATCTCCCTAACCTATAAAATACACTTCCCAAAAAAACAACTATCTATCCTTTATAGAACCAATGATTCCATCTCTTGCCAATTTATTCCCATTTTCATATCAACCTCGATAGGCACAGATAATTCTAAAACGCTCTCCATATTGCTCTTAACTAGAATAGCAAGGTCGTTAAGCTCGTCTTTTTTTACGTCAAAAATTAATTCGTCATGAACCTGCAGAATCATCTCTGAAACAAACTTCTTTTCTTTAATTTCCTTTGACAGGCTAACCATCGCGAGTTTTATCATATCGCTTGCCGTACCCTGAATAGGCGCGTTAATCGCCTGACGCTGGGCAAATAATTTAAGTTGATTATTTTTGCTATTTATATTACTCAGATATCTTCTGCGGCCAAGAAGCGTTGTAACAAAACCGTCATTTTGAGCATTCATTATTGTAGTATCGATATATTTTTTAACATCCGGATACCTTAAAAAATAATCATCGATGAATTTCTGCGCCTCATCAACTGATATACCTAAATCTTTACTTAAACCAAAGCTAGTCATGCCATAGATTATCCCGAAATTTACTCTCTTTGCCATATTACGCATTACATCATCTATGTCCTTCTCATCCTGCGAGAAAATTAAAGATGCGGTATAGCGGTGGACATCTTTACCCTCAGAGAATGTGCGCCTTAAAGCTGCATCATTTGAAAGATGGGCAAGAATCCTCAGCTCTATCTGGGAGTAATCGCAAGAAAGAAAAAAACCGCTCAAATTACCCGGGATAAAGGCACGCCTTACCCTCTTACCATCCTGGGTCTTAACGGGTATATTCTGTAAATTAGGCCCGGAACAAGAAAGCCTTCCGGTCTGGGTCCCCGTCTGATTAAAAGAAGCATGCAAATAAGCATCTCTATCGACTAATTTAGGCAAAGGATCAATATACGTAGATTTTAATTTTACCAATTGTCTATAATCCAGGATTAATCCGGGCAATGAATGATTCTTAGATAACCGCCTTAGAACTTCTTCATCTGTTGACGGTCCGGTCTTTGTTTTTTTAACTACGGGTAATTTAAGCTTATCAAATAATATAACGCGCAACTGCTTAGGCGAGCTTATATTAAATTCTTCTTCTGCGATCTTATATATTTCACGCTGTAGGCTCGATATCCTCCCGTCTAATTCTTTTGCCATAGAAGATAGAAACTTAAGATCTATTCTTACCCCCCGCGTCTCCATTTGATAAAGAACATCCACTAAAGGCATCTCAATATTAAGAAATAATTTATCCTGATTTTTAGCTTTTAACTCCTTCAAAAGACATGTCTGGAGCTTAGGAATAAAAACTATATTTTTTCCTGTATCTTCTGTTACATCATTCCCAAGATAATCAAAAACTAAATCATTTAATTCATAGGAACCTCTGGCGGGATCAAGAATATATGCGGCAAGCATCACGTCGAAATATAAACCGGATAACCCAATTCCATTTTTTGCTAAAAATCCCTTTGCCTCTTTAAGATTAAATCCAATCTTTTTTATCTCTTTATCCTGTAAAATATCTTTGAGATTATTAGAAACTTTAGAATCAGCATAATAAATTTTATCGTCCTGATAAAAATATATTCCGCTAAACCCACCGAAAGAATCAAAATCTAACAAAAATATAACTAATTTTACATCCTTGATCCGCTTAATAAAATTTTCTATATCAGTCTTTTTTTCTAATTCTACTACGTTTTTTTTAACGGCTATATTCTTGGATTGAGGCATACTATTTAAGAAACCTTTCAATTCAAGCTTTTTGAAAATTTTCCGTAATCTATCATAATCAGGCTCAATAACCTTTAACTTAGCAAAATCCAACTCTAAAGGAACGCTGGTATGTAAAATTACTAATTTGCGGCTCATAATAAGCATATCCTTCTGATTTTTAATCAGATCTCTTATGCGTAATGGCATTACCTCATCAATATGCATTAATAAATTATCAATACTGCTATATTTTTTAACCAGCTTACCAGCCGTCTTTTCTCCTATACCTTTCACTCCGGGAATATTATCTGCCGCATCTCCCATAAGCGCCATTAAATCAACCATATTCTCAGGTTTTATCCCGAATTTAGAAAATACTGCTTTTTTATCAATTATCAAATTTTTATGATAGGGGTTGTATATTTTAATATGATCATTTACCAGCTGCATCATATCTTTATCGCCGGATACAACAAAAACATCAAATTTCTTTTCTAATTTTTTTGCGATAGTCGCAATCACATCATCCGCCTCAAAGCCTTCTTTTTCATGGATACAAAAATTATACGCTGAAATTATCTCTTTAATTATCGGAATTTGAGTTACAAGCTCATCCGGCATAGGCGGACGTTCTTTCTTGTAATCCTTAAACTGTTTATTACGGAAAGTTTCCTTACTCACATCAAAGCATACAGACACATAATCCGGATTATTCTCTCTTAGAATTCTATTTAGAATATTTACAAATCCGAAGATAGCACCCGTGGGTTGACCGTAAGAGGTTGATAGATTCTTTCCTAGCGCAAAAAATGCCCTATAACAGAATGAATTCGCGTCGAATAAAAATAATTTCGGCTTAGGCATAAAACGAAATCTGCCATAAAAACCTGCTTGTCTTTAAAACACATCTATATGGCTGCATTACGCGGGTCTTTAAAGGAATTAACATTTTTCTGGATTTACTTAGATAATACGGGGCATCTAAGGAATAAACCCTACATCTTTTACTCAATCTTAAAACCAGCTTACATCAAGCAAAAAAACGCAAGATTAAAAAACTAAAACTATCACTCTAATAATTTTCTCTTCTGAGACTCTTCGAGTAAAATTTGAGCCTCCTTATTAAGAGGATCTAAATATAACGCATCAATAAAATTCTTAATAGCTGTAATATAATCGCCTTCCTCGTAAGCTATCTTACCTGCGCCAAAATAACTACGGGACTCTTTTTTAAAATCTGCCTCTGTTACGCGAGTTCTAGTGCTCATCTCAAACAATAGCTCTCGCAACTCTCTCTCCTTGTTTTTCTGGATATCCGGTATACGTTCTTTCTGCTTATATTTTTTAAGCCTTTGACGCATTTCAGGATAGACCTGAGCTATATGAACCAAATGTTCCCGCGCTTTTGCTGTACCAACGTCATTTTTATCTCCCACACGAATCCTAGTCTCCCAATAAAAAGCTGCCTTTATAAAATCACCATCAGCCTCATAAAGAGAAGCAAGATTATAATAGGGGTCAGTAAAATCAGAATCAATGGCAATCGCGCGCTGATACATCGCCTCAGCCCTTCGCCTATCGCCTCCTGCTTCATACAAAATACCTAAATCGTTGTAGGGAATGCTGTAAGAAGGATCCATAGCAATAGCTTTTTGATAAAAGGCTATTGCAGCATTAATGTCTCCATTTTTTTGAGCTATATAGCCTTTATCACGATAAAGCCGTGCTTCATCTTTTACTAAATTCGAAAAGGCAATGGAGGGTAATAAGATTGCAAAAATTAAAAGGATTATTTTTTTAAGGCAGGAAAGTTTATTCATATTTGCCTAGTATATATATAATAATACAAAAAATGCTGTTTGGCAAGAGAATTTTCTCAAAATTACGCCGCATACAGCTGAGGCCTAGCAACTTACATCAGCTATGCCTCTCTAAGTTATGTCAGTATTAAATCCCTTGCTTAAACAAGTTGAAATTTCTTACGAAAATTCAACTTAGGCTTCGGGATAAGTTCGGATATATAGCTTACGTCGACTTCGTCTTCCGTAATATCCGTACTACTATTAAATCCCTTGCTTAAACAAGTTGAAATTTCTTGCGAAAATTCAACTTAAGCTTCGGGATAAGTTCGGACAAATAGCTTACGTCGACTTCGTCTTCCGTAAACTATGTCCTCACTTACATTAATGGATCAAGAGTAAGCGCCGGATGCTTAACTTTCTCTAAATGAACAAGTAAGTCATCCGAAGTTGTTGCTACTGTCTCATCGGCTATCTTATCTATTAAGTCCGGCATGCCGATATCCTCAGATCGTTTCTTCAGTTTTTCAGATAACATTTCCTTTAATTCTTTCGGCATCCAAACAAGCCTTGGCAATCCGCCCTCTGCGGAAATAAATTTCTTACTTATGGTATAAAGCTTACCGACTCCTAAAAATCCGGGAGTTTGTACTCCTCCTCCGACAGATCCGGCAAGTGTGGTAAAATTAGATCGGAAGAGCGTCGTGTAGGGAAAGAGTGTAGATCTCGGTGGTCGCCGTATCATTAAAAAAAAAAAACAAAATACAAAGTAAATCCACACCCTGCTAACGATGCAAAGCGAGATACTTGCACCGTCCTACTCTCCTCACGTACTC
>CAJVXN010000033.1 GCA_913009335.1 uncultured bacterium | reverse complement strand
TATTGTCATGTTTACGTTCTGTTCCTTTTGTGCGTCATCTCTCTGTCTTCTCCCCTCTTTCCCTCCCCGCCTCTCTTCCGATCTTTTCTTATCTTTTTTTTTTTTAATGATACGGCGACCACCGAGATCTACACTCTTTCCCTACACGACGCTCTTCCGATCTGCAGAAAAGCGCTTAGAAATCCTTGAGCTATTTGAAAGAGATTTTAAGCAAGTACATGCTCAGGCCTCCAGCCCGGCCTTAAGATCCAATAAATTGAGATTTTCTTTAGCTGAATTTATCGCAAAACACCCTCTTATTACAGGAACATTTACTGCATGTTTAATGAGTACTAAGCCGTTTTTTATAAAAATGCTTATTAATTTCGGCATCCATCCTTTAGTCATACAGGCGCATTATTACTTTTACGCGTTTATCGCCTTATTTACCTACGGTTCATATCTTACGTTTTATAAGAAACAAAAGGGCGCTTTTAGCCTTGTGAAAGCAGGCGATAATTTATTTAAGGAGAAAGGATTACTGGCTTTAGTTATCGGAACGATTATTATCGGGCAGATTCTTTCTTCTCCTTTATATTATCTATCACTGAAGTATAATCCGATATTAATTACGGAAATCATCGTAAAAAGCTCTCCTGTTTTTTTGGTATTTTTAGCGCCGTGGCTTTTAAAAGAAGATATGAGCCCCAGGAAAATATCGGGCATATTCCTTGCTGTGGGCGGGGTGGTTATGGTTGTTTATGCCCTAAAAGCCGCGCAGGCAGGTAAGGCTGCCGGTGTTTTAGGGTTAATTGTTTTATTGCTTCCGCTTGCTTCATCCTTCTTCTATGCCTTGGGTGAGACTTTCAAAAAACAGATAATGCGGCAAAGGATAGACCCTAAAATCTTTCTCCTTTGGGCCTATTCAGCTGCTTGGCCTGTTATGGTGCTGGCTTCATATTTCTCCGGCGCCGGATTTGTATTGGTTACTGCTTGGCCGATTTTTGTCCTTACCGCAATAAGCCTGGGGACATTACTTTTAAGCTACTATATATTAGAGCACATCGGTGCCTCTGAAAGTCAGAGCATTACCAATACGTCCCCTATATTTACATTAATCATATTAAGCATTATTAATTTAAGTTTTCCGAGCGTCTTTGCAAGCTTGGGTGTGGCTTTGGCAGTTGCGGGTATTATCATGACTTCGAGGATTAATGGTAATAATAACATAGATATTGATTCTACGCAGGATAGTGTCCAGAGAAAGAGCGAGAAAGATATAGGCTCTTCACCTTCTTCTTCAAGCCCTGTGGTTAATTCTAAAAAGATCTCCGGGCCTAAAGCTAAATTAAAGAGACTTGTTAAGCGTGCTGTTGACGATACGCGTGCCGAATATGGCATATTATCTTTGGCAGAAGCCAGCAATATTCGCTTTGTCCCCGCTCAAGACACAAAAAACAAGTTACATAATATTGTTTTGAAGAAAGAAAGCGTCAGCCATGCTTATCCTGAAGATAGGGCTGGTAGTGGGCGCATTATTTTCTCAGGGGAAAAGCAACTTCCGATAAAGAATCTATTGTGTATTTCTATAGTAATCGGCGGAGGCGTTAGTGTTAAGAGCCATAGAAATAGAAAAACAACGAAAATTACTATTACGGCTAATGATTTAAATATTTTTCCTCAGACTATTAAGCCATCTTTAGCGCGAAATAAGCCGTTTACATACCGGGGAAGGCCCGGCGCGCCTTGTTTATTATCCAGGTTGGTAGAAGATGTGGTAGGCAGGAGGGGTGGTGAAGTTCGTGTAAAGGTAGAAAATATTGAGAGGCAATTTTATCGCTCAGAAGACGCTGATATATTAGATGCATACTTAAAGGTTAAGAGGAAAATCTCCGGCACGCGGATTAAGATAACCATACCTTCTTCCGCCTCGCCTGTATCCAATCAGTCCGTTAGATTGAGAATCTCTGAATTCCAGCCGCTTTACCGGGGCAAGGATAGCTCATATGCTTTTGTATATTTTACATGGGGCTATTGGCCTGGATTATTAAGCGCGGAAATAGAATTGAATAGGCAGCAGGATGATGTTGATAAAGTATCCTCCCCTGTTTTTATTTTATCCACTGTGAAAACGCTTTCAAGTGTTTCTGGTAGTCATCTGGAGGAAGGCGTAAACAATCTCTCAGGTAGTCCGGTAACAGAAAGTCGCATCTCTATAGGCCCTGCCTTAGGAGAAAACAGCGCTATTAAAGCCGCAAAAACGTCTCAAAAAACCTACGATAATATATTTGAGCTTTTTAATGATTTATCCAGGATGGGTATGATAAGCGATGATCCTGTTTGGCGCGGCGCCTCATACGAAGATAATCCGGGCCGGTTACCCGCGGATGTGTTGAGGGACTTAAATAATCACCTGGGCGAATTAGATGAAATAGCAGACCTCGATGATATATTTTTGGAGCGTATATTAAAGGCCGCGGTTTCTGATGATAATTCTGTATCAATAAGCGCGCAGAGAATATACAATTTACTATATAGACATTTTTCCGTAAAGCTTAAGAAAAAGATAGAATTACTGGTTATTGAGCTTAATCTTCACCCCGGATTTGAGGGGCGTTTTATTAATAACTTAACGCAGCAGAATGTTAGCGGCTGGATAGAAAATAATCATAAGTTGATTATGGCGACAGTCTACAGGATTGGCAGGAATCATTATGGGTTAAATAAATTAAGATATGACTTCTTAACTGACTTGGTTGCGGTATCCGTAGAATGGATTTATGAAAATTACAAAAAATGGGTTCCTTATATGTCAACTTTTAATAATTATGTAACAACCTTTGGCATGCGTTGTGCGATTGCAAGATATTTCCAACTACAGCATAAGCACAAGGCCTCAGGTTATATAGATGAAGCTGTGATTAATAATTTCAGCAATGCAAAAGCTGAAAAAAAGAGCATACTCTCAAAGCTATCCTCGCAGCTTCCTTCGAACATAGACTATTCTAGGATACAAGATTTTCTTAAATCTTTACCCGAGTCGCAAAGGAAGGTATTTTCTTTACGTCTAGAGGGTATGTCTTTTAAGGAGGTTTCTCTAGCTATCACCGAGGAGGGGCAAGAGGCTCGTGCTATACAAAGCGTACAGAAGACCGAACAGATAGTCAGGTTTAAAATCTATAGTCATTTTTGCGGGAGAGGTAAGGCTAAGAAGATGCTGGATAATGAAAAGACTTCAAGGAAAGAGGTAGCGCAAAAAAGAAAAGATATAGCTTCATTACTGAGCGGAAAAAGAGAAACTGATGAGCCTGTTAAGATAGTTGTCCCTATTAAGAATAAGAGGATTTATATTACTACTGTATACAGTAGTAATAAAAGTAAATCATCTATATGGAGCATGACGTTCTCCGGCCATAGTGGGAATATAGAACTTGTAATTACTCCTGATTTAGCCATAATGCGGCATAAATGGAAAGCTTATTCGGTAAACGGGAATGGTGGAAAGATGCTAAGAGAAGGGTATGTTTCTTTGAGAGACGGTGCCGTTTATTCCGAGCGCATAGAAGATGAAAATGAAGATAAAACTCTTAGCAAGGAATCTTGGAAGGGATGGATAGTAAGCCAGCTTAGCGATAGCCGAATACCGGAGGAAGCATTAAAGAGGATAATCCCTTCACACGGCAATATTTATTTAGGTAAAGGGGTATACCTATATGTGGGTAGAAAACACAAGGGGACAGAGTGCGTTCTTTCTGTTACGCGAAAACTGCTTAAGGCAGATAAAGGGTATATTCTAAAGCTGGAGATTGTTGAAGATGCAGATAATCCCAGCACCGCTATAAATTATTATAAGATATTCATGATTAAAAATGAATCTGGAATCTATAACCCTAAGCCGCGAGTCAGAAGGATGCCTTCTTCTTTTACCGCGTCGCAAGCCCCTGGAAGCTTGATATCGACAAATAAAGATAATTCAGATAGAGCTTCTTCACCCGCAGATACACATTTACCCGAAAACCTTATTTCAATCGCCCCTCTCTTAGCAGATGTTAAAGATACCGCACAGCTTACTAAAAGTATAACTTCTTTATTAACACAGCCTGATAGTATCAGTGAATTTAAAGTTATCCGTGAGCGGATATCCCAGAAAGACGGTAAGATTATTTATTGGGTGCATCCTTTATTTAGCCTAAATGGAGGTATTGATGCAAGTATTTTTGAGTTTATGGGAGTTAGCCCTGATATTATAAAAAGGTCTTCTAAATTACAAAGCACTTTCTTTGGAATACGCAGTAAAGTTCTGGATCATATTTCTCCGTTCTATAGGGAATTTCTGATCAAAATAGTCTATAGTCTTAAGCAGAATTCTGATGTTGTATTTGTCGATTCCCCTGATCCATTGATTGGGGATGTCGATGATTTATTCGATAAGTTTGGATTGAGGGGTATCTTGGTTCCGAGTCAAAGAATTAGCTGGAGAAGATTAGAGCATGTATTAGTACATGTGTTTGGCGTAAAAGGTATATCTATGGTAGGTGAATTACATAATGAAGGACGGGGATGCCTGACAGATACAAAAGGCGAATTTAGAAAAATTCCCGTAGAAATTATAAAAGAACTTACTTTTCCCGATGGCCTGGAGCAGAAAGGGATATTTGCTTCTTCTGCATCGCCTGTCGCAGAAGATAGTCAAAATAATGCTTCAAGCCCGGTATCTTCCTTGCGTTCTAGCGATAAGCTAGCTGTTTCTTTGTCATCGCGTGTTTCACTGCCTAAAGCTAAGAGAGTGCTCAGGGCAAGTAAAATAATCAATAGTTTAAATGCTTTATTCGCGGTGTTAGAGCTTAATAAGGCGATTGAAAAATTAACTGAAAAATATGATATTAATGAATTACTTCTAGGGCTTAACGGGATAACGAAAGATAAGCCCTTGCCGAAAGAATTGAAAGAGGAGGCAGCAGTTTTAGGCCTGCAGATATTGGAGGCAATGAATGGTAATGGCAGTAAAGCACAGATTACTAAGAGAAGGCCTAAGGTGATTCAATTCAGGCGTGTTTATCTGCATGAATCACTATTAAGGCTAACCGGATTTCAGGCTGCAAAATATTGGTTTGAGGGGGTAACTATAGGTGAAATTATATACAATATAAGACGCAGATATAAAGCATTAGACCGGCATATTCCAAATAATAAGGATAGTATTCTGCGCGTACTTGGCATAACCATAGCGAATACTAAAGGTTATCATCGGCCCGCAGAAAGTATTAGAGATTTGATACGTCCGGGTGAAGAGGTTTATATAGATGTACCGACTGCTATTTTTGAAAAGGGAGCGCGCGGCCGCGGCCGAAAAAAATCCTCTTCGCCAGTCTCTAGAGGGAAGGATGATGAGTTTACGGCTAGCGAAAATGCGTCTGATTTGGTTAAACCGAGAGAGCGTATTTTAATGGTTAGTGGTGAGATTGTTGAAATTGTAGTAAACGATGCAGCCGAAGAATACAAGACATCTTCTCCTATGGAAAAAATTAGTGATTTGTCCAAGGGTTTAAGGCAAAATATTCATATTATAGAAGGTGTAAATAACGAGATTGAGAGTGTTAGCATTGCGGTCGGATGTATTAATGAGGCTATCAGCGAGATAAAGGCCTTACGGAAAAGTCCTTCTTCCGAAATCGATCTTTTCTTTAGTATAAAGGCACTTGAGATAATAAATAATGTTTATGAATTTTTGAGATTAGATAGGATAACGGATAAGACGGTAAAGATTAAAGCGCGCGGCTTGTTAAAGAAGATAGATAATCTTTTAAGATGCGGAAACTTATCCGTGGTCAAGGAATTAACGAGCGTCAGGAAGTTGTTAAATAGTAGGATTAATACTTTAAGAGAGCAAGATGAAAGATATAGGGGAAAGTTTCGGGCTTTCTTTGGGAAAGAAGATAAGCCTGTGGCCGTAGCATATCCTGAAAGCGCGGGAAGCTTTAATGTGTGGTTTAGCGGGCAGGGCGAGCAAGTGCCTCTGCCGCTTGAAGGTGCTTCAAGAACTGAAATGGATGTGCCTGTAGTTCAAAGGCGCATAGTAGATCCTAATCAGGCAGTATTACATGCTGATAGAGAATTTAAGGTTTGGCTTAGAGAGAATAGTCCTTTACCTTTGAGTGATCAGATTATTAAATATTACCAAATTCGCATGGCCTTTAGTATTCGGGCCCCGCCGCCGTTTTCCCAGATAAAAGATATTTTTAATGATTCCAAAATAAATAGTTTAATAAAACTCATCCTTAAAGCAAATCCTAGTTTTGATACCCTCCATACCTTCCAAAAATATAATCTTATAAGAGAGATAATTCTCAAAAATAAGATTACAGGTTTCGAGAAACGACCCCTTCAGCTTATAAGTTTTACGCCTTATTACTATGCCTGGAGCAGTACTGTGCCGTATAAGGTAAGGCCGCGTATTGCCGGAATATTGATGGATAAAATAGGCCTCGAATTAGTTATCGGTAGAAAGCAGGCTGAGATTAAATATATAGGTGATGATTCTAGCGCGGACTGGTTTATGAGAGTAATTGAAGCTAAGGGCCTCAAGGAGGGATTAGCAGCGTTATCCATGGATAATCTTTATTGGGTTCCTCCGACTCACCGGGAAGTAATAAGAGCTTTAAGAGCAAAGAATAAAGGTTTCAAAAGTAGGGGCGTGATGAGTGATTTTATGGCTTATCATAACATTCGGCAAATAGAGATTCTCCATGGCTACATATTAGAGCGCGAAAAACAAATTTATCAAGTAAGCTTTACGGATTTAAAACACCTAAGGGCGATGTTCGATTTAGCTCTTGAGCAGTCGGCTTCTTCGCCATTTGACTCAATTGGGGCTGGGCAGCCACAAATTGCAACTTATTATATATTACAGCGCGAGGGATATTTTAGCAGGGATCACCTCTCCGTGGTTGGTGGGAATCTCTCTCCTTGCGCTGTTTCTTTAAGGCCTATCCGCAATTATGCTAAATCTAGATCAGTATTTGATATATCCGCATCCAGCCCTATTATATCTACCTATGATGAGCTTTCTTCAAAAGACTTAAAGTGTAATGCTATCGAGATAGTATTAAAGAGGCTGGAGAGTGATTTTACATCTTTACGACAGATTGTAAGGAATAAATATTTTATGGTTAAAGGTAAAAAGGTTATAGCCTTTATCGGAATATTTGAGAGAAACGGGATATTGTATGTAGCGGATATTTTCGTAGAAAGTGATGAGGGAGGAATTGGTAGAGGGAAGCAATTATTGCGTGAGGCAGTGCGTAGGGAGAATTTGAATAGAAGAGAAAGCAGAAAGCCACTTTATTTTAAAGTTATTGAAACAAGTAATATATATAAAGGAGAAGGTAAAAATTTCTGGGGAGGGAGTATTTTAAATAGCCTTCCTAATTATAAGGGGTATATAGAAAAAATAGGCGCGAATTGGCGCGTTAGGTTTGAATTCGTAAGTTCTCATTCAGATTTTTTGACCTCTTCTTCTCCGCTTAAGAGTGTCTCTGATTTTATAGCTGAATACGGAATATCAAAGGCGCATCTTTACCCGGTAGTAATTGATTTTATATCGAAGAGTAAGATTAGGCTTTTATATAATCTGTATAGGGTTAGGCGCGGACTCTGGAAGGCTTTGCCGTATAATTTAAAGAAGATATTGGTTAGATTTTTCAAGGTTGAGTTTAAGCGTATAAACGATATGGTTAATCAGCCTATTGAGGCTTCATCTCATGATATCGTCAATGACTTAGGCGCGTATAGGTTGCATAGTATTCGCGTGGGAAGGTTTGCTGAGATATTTATTAATTTTATTCTGGATAGTATAGAAAAGGCAAAGGGTATTTTTGGAGATAATGAGGAATTGGCGCAGATTGCCGAAGAGATAGGGCATATTAGCCCTGTTCAGAAATTGGATGTAGTTATAGAGGTTGTGCATGGAGCTAAGGGACATGATGTAGGTAAGGCAACATTTCCTTTGGATATTCCGGATAATGTTTTGCCTGGGTTGCCTCCGTATTTACAGCCGACACAGAAGGATCATACGCTATCCGGCGCATTTATTGCTAAGCGGTTTGGCTGGTCCTTCAATATCCAGAAGATGATTGAGGATCATCATGCCAATAGTAGAGGCTATCCTGAGATTGGCGCTCCCTGGCGCGCACACACGGTAGAAATAATTGATATATTTGACGCAATGGTAGCGCCCGGCAGGCATTACCAGAGACAGTTTTCTATTAAGGAAATAAGAGAGATGCTTCGTAAGTTAACGAAAGAAGGGAAACTCGATCCTGTTTTAACAGAAATATTTTTGAGTATGAATTTAGATACGATGTATAAAAAGGTTATGTCGGTATTGGGAGAGTATAGTGAAGAAATCCGCGATTGGCGCTATGAGGTTGGTTCTGAGAATGAAAAAGGGCGCGGTATCTTATGGCAGGCGATTACAAAGTGGGTTCTAGAACTGCTTATGCAGGAATTTTTCGGTAAAGGGGCAGAATTCGGCTGGTTTAGCGATGATAAAGCAACGCTTATAGTAATACCTGAGGGCGTAAAGGCGGATAGATTAGACTTATTGAATCTAAGGATGTCTCATGCGCCACCTTCAAATATACGAAGAGAGCTGACTACACCTGTCATATCCTATATCGATACTCCACGAGGTAAAATCTACGCTTTTGATATAATCAAAGTCTTAAGAATTTACGAAGAAATAGAAAATTTAAAAACCAAAGACATTGCTGAGCTTCACAGGGTATTATTACGTTATGAAGTGATGCAGAAGCGCTTTGCGCTTTCAGATAATGAAATCAAGGAAAAAAGCGAAAGAATAGAAGAGAGATTGTTTGTCCTTAAAGAGTTTAAAGCTGCTGAGATAATTATATTCTATACTGATATACAAAATGAGGTAAAGACCAGCAAGATGATTGAAAGGGCTCAAAGAGAAGGTAAACAGGTGGCTGTATTTTCCTTTAAGGATGACCTGGTGAAAGTTAAGATGAAAGATGATAATAGGCAGATAAATCCAGAAGATGCTGATCTTGTAGTTGTGCCCGGAGTTGTATTCGATAGGCGCGGCTATAGGGTTGGTTTGGGGGAAGCGCGGTATAATAAATTTTTATGGGATTTAATCCAGAAGAAAAAGGTTATTATGGTTGCCCTGGGATTTGATTTTCAGTTTCAAAGGGAAATTCCTTATAGGGAGGATGGTACAAAAGTAGATATTGTTCTTACTGATAAGAAGAGTTTTGTCACTATTGGCGCGTTTGGAGATTCTTCTAATTTCTCCTCTTCGCCGATAGAAGGCCAAAATTTTTATTCGGTTAAAGACATATTAGGTGCGCTAGATTCTTTTTCCGCTTCACCGGTGGAATTTGATGCGGTTATTGAGGTTCATTACTCCGAAGATTATGGCAGCTACTTAAAACAGCTCAGAAATACAGGAATTATTTTTAAGACTGGGATTGTAGCGGTTTATTCTATAGAAGATATAAAGGAAAATAAGAGGCGCTTATCAAGATTTCCCGGAATTAACATGATTGTGACAGATTCAGGCATGATACCACGGGAAGAACTAGGAAGGCTATTTGGCAATGATATGCCTAGAAATATTATTTTAGTCGGAAAATATCGTTATGGCTGTCTTAAGAGCGCCTTTGAAAGTTTGATTCATTATCAAAAGACTCATGAGCAGAAAATTGTTTATCATTTGATAGGGGATATGATTAAAAGCGCCAGAAGGTCCATTGTTTTGCCGTCCTTAAACAGTAATTATCTCCCTTACTATATTTTCGCCATAAATCAGAGGTTAACAGTTTCCTATTATCTTAATGGCGACCTGGTGGATTCAAATATCTCAAATGCAAAGAAAGCCCAGGTAAGATTGTTCTATTGGAGCAGCCTAGAAGAACTGCAGCAAAAATCCTCCTTGTCTTCTTCGCCTCAAACTGCTAAAGGAAAAGATGAAAATATCCCTATCCCTGCTGTCATTGAAAAACTAAGCCCGTATTTCAATGATCCCTTTTGCCAAAATGCGGCAAAGTTAGTCAAGCTGGCAAGAGCCGGCCCGCAAAGCCGTATTTTAACTGTTGCCCCTTTTATATTTTCCCGTCTTGAAACATTTATCCTTTTAAGCGGCGCTCATCTTCATATCCTTGAGTCAGAATACAATCCCTGCCATATAAACGACCTCAGACGAAATATCAGCACCATAAGGAAAAACATTCCCGGTTTTTCATTCCAGAAAATTAATCATATTTTAGCGAAGATTGAAGAAGCGCGCCTAAATGAAAATTATTATGAGACGATTTTTGCCATCGATATCCTTGACTCCGGCAGCGTAAATATAGAAGGCGCGATTAAAAATATCCTATATTCTATACAAGATAAGGGTTCTGTATTTTTCAGTTTTCATTTAGGGTTGGCCGAATCTATCCGCGCAGAAGAGGAGAATTTAAAACAGGTAAAAGAATCATTAACGGCTGCCAAAGATAAAACCTCCCGTTTATTTAGGGATATTGCAGGTCAACTAGGCTACAGGGTAGAAATCCATAATACGCGCATACTTGATCCTTCTCAGCTTCAAGACGAAGTTACTCAGGTGAAAGTTTATAAAAATGCCAGAGAGCATAAAGGCCGTGTAGATAAAAAGATAATTGATGAGGGATTAAAGGAAGTAAAGTTAGCTTTGGGTAAATTTAAGGCTAGAATAGCTGCTCTTAGCTCAGGTTCGCAAGGAGATATTTCCGGTATGGATATAGCCGTGATTATGCTGAGCCTAAAGAGAGGCAAGAGATTAATCAGTGATAGAGAATTCATTGATTTGCTTAGGGGTACGGCGCACTCCAGAAAATCCTCTGAGTCTGCGTTTTCCGCTTCACCAGTAGAAAATGACAATATCAGCTATGTATTTTTGAGGCGGTTTGAATTAGCAAAGCTGGCTGGTGAAGGCAATGTTATGGCCGGATATTATATTAAAGCAGAAAGCCTAGAAGCAAAAAATCAGGAGAAATTTTTCTTACAGTGCGCCGAAGATACAATAGAAGAGCATGGCGAAATTAGTTGGCCCAAGACTCTTGAAATAATAAGAGAAAAAGTTAATGATGAATTGCACGGCTTGAAGAGCCTGGCTCTGTGGGAGCAGTTAGATAAATTATTTAAGATTATAAATATTGACCGGAATTTGGGAATTAAAGACCGGTGTTTATTGGTCCATGCGGCCCTGCTGGATGCTTTAAGGAAATTAGGCCATAGAAAAGCTAAGCTTTATTTTGTAGAGGATTTGAGTTTAGATAATCCTTTACAGCAGACATTTATCGTTATAGAAAAGAACAGAGAAGATGATATATTTATTGATTTTAGAGCGCTACAATTTATCGGAAAACATGGCGGGATTGAGAAGTTGCTGCTGTCGTCTAAGTCGTCTAATACTTCCTCGCCGGCTGAAGAGAAAAAACAAAATCCCGAGCTGGTTGAGAATGTTTTATGGGGATTTCTTAAAAGCGGCATCAAGCGCCTTGGCGCGGAATGCGGGGCAGTCCTTTTATCTACCGGAAAGAGCAGGTATCTTCAGTTTGTTGTTATTGAGGGCGGGGCGAAGAATAAATTAAGATATGTTTTTATCCCTTATAACAAAGGGCTTTCCGGGGAGGTGTTTGTGAGCGGCAAACCCAGGATAGTAAATAAAGAAGATATGCATATTGTTGCCGGCGAAGTGGATGATTATACGGGCTTTAAAACAAAAAATATCTTAGCTTTCCCCGTGAATATTACGCCGGATGACATTATCGGTGTGGCAGAGTTTGTAAATGCCGGGAGAGGTTCTTTTAATCAGAGTGATATAGACGAAATCAAGGGGCTCTTTAATATTTACTCTGAACGCATTGAAGAAGCCTATAGATACCTTATTCATGATGACCTGTATTTTCGGCAGGCGCGCAGAGAAGCACGCAAAATTGAGAAAAATGACGCGGATACGCTCGGCCATTCGGAACGCGTATCAAATTATACCGTAAAGATGGCTGAAGAATTGGGCTGGAGTTTTGAGATGAAGAGATCCGCTCGCCTGGCAGGGCTCTTACATGATAGGGGTAAGGCGGGAATATCCGGTAAGCTCATTAGCAAGCGCGGTAAATTCAATGATAAGGAATATGAGACAATGCAGAGCCATACTTCCGGCGGCCTGATCGGCCTAGAGTATTTCTTCGTGAGCAGTTATTTTGATTTAAAGATGGTAAAGGACGCAGTGCTACATCATCATGAAAATTTTGACGGCTCAGGCTATCCTTTCGGGTTAAAAGGCGATGATATTCCGGAAATTGCCAGGATTATACGCGTTGTGGATAGCTATGATGCTATGATTATGGATAGGTCTTATCAGAAAGCTCGTTCTAAAAAAGAGGCCATAGCTGAGCTTATCGCAGGAAAAGGCAGGCAGTTTGACCCGAAAATGGCGGATGCGTTTTTACGGGTACTTGAGAATGAAGAGGCATCCGATAAAAAACGCCAGCCGGATGACCTGATGAGACTGCTTCTTATTTTTCAGAAAAGCCAGAAACAGAAAATCTTGAAGAGGCTGAATGATATGGATGGTGTGGCCGCGGTAATTTTTGAGCGGACCGGAATATTGATGCGGTTTATACAGGCTTATTGCTTAATAAAGCTTGTTAAGATGTTTAGGAGTAAGCTTGGCGTGCCGTTGGGTAAAATGAAATTTATCCTTGAGGCTTTCATTCGCTATGCCTTTATTGGCAGGCAGATAGACAGGCTGGCGGTGGTTATTATCGAGAAAGAGGATAAGATCGAAATTATTATTGAAGATAACGGTGAAATCCTGCTTTTAGACGGGCTCAGCCCTGATATCGAGGCTGAGGGGGCAGGGGATATTGTTATTTCAAAGATGCAGAGGATGATAGAAATAGTAGTAGGTGAATTCAAATGGGAAGTAGTTGCTGTTTCCGGAAATAAGCAGAGGTCGTTTACTCCCGGAAACGGCGAAATAAGCTGGAACGAAAGCACAACTATTACTGACGGCGGAGAATTGGGCCTGCGTCTTGAGATAACTATATCTAAAAGCAAAGTATCCTCCTCGCCGGTAGAAAATAACAAAATAAAGAGCAGGATATCGTTAACAGCTTTTAACAGATTTGCTTCTATTATTGCTGACTTAGGCTTGATCAGGGCGGGGCCGAGGTTTATCAGCTTATTCTTGGCTATCCTATTTTTAGCAGCTCCTGCTAGATATGCAGGGGCAGATGATTTCCTACCCTTATCTATCCTTTCCCAGAAAGCAACCAATCAAGATATTTATAGCAAGCTGATTTTAGCAGAGGCAGAAGATGATTTTACGATTATGGTCAAGAGCCATATGTTGAGCGCATTCCGCAACATCATTAAAAATTCATCTGCAGATAAAATTGATAGAATGAAACCCGGAAAGGCAAGATTTTGGTGGAAGCGTTTTTATTATATATTTCAAACATCTCCAAATAACAATATCGATGATCCTAAAGCTATGGCTGATAGGGCAGCTAAAGAGGCGGTTAGGATTTATTTGGATTATGAGGGGATGATTTTAACCGCAACTATATCAATTGCAGAGAGGCTTATTAGGGCTGATAAAGAACTTTTTGAACTTTTTTCAAGAAGCAGGAGTTTTAAAATTACAATAGATAATATTGGTATGTTACGTACCATTATTCCTCTGCTTGATGGAGATAATGATAAAGCCGGGCGAGTACTTGAAGAGACAATTAGAAGAATTCTCCGTACTCTTAAAGAGCGAATATTCCCTATTGAGATTCGTGTTGCTTCTAATAATCTCTCAGGCAGGATAACTAAATATGATGCTTCCTCGCCGATAAATAATAAAGAAATTGAAAATTTGTTAATAGATATAGATGCAATGATTGAGGCGGGAGAGCTTGGGCCTGCCCTTGAGAAGGTAGAGGAAATTCTGGCATTAGAAGAGTTGGAGATCGATTTTAAAATACGGGTGTATGATTTAATGGGCTATATTTCTTATTTATCAGTGAAAGATTACCCGGAAGACAGTAGTGAATATGGCCAGTATTTATCTAAAGCGGTTAATCTTTGCGGGCAAATTATTAGCTTAAGTAAAAAACTAAACATAGAACGATTTGATAGTGTATATGGGCAGGAAATAGAAGAGAAGATAAGTGATGCCCATACTGTTTTAGCCAATGCCTATAATAAATTGGGAAAGTATAGTGATGCAATAGATGCGTGCAATCAACTCATTGACTATAATAAAGACGGCGGAGATAAGCTTTCTACTGAAGAAGCTTATTTTATCTTAATGCGTAGTCATTTTGCCAGGAAAGATTTAAGCTCTTTGCTGGAAGTAACGCAGAAGCTAATCAGTACGGTAGATAATGAAAATATAACCTGGTATATCGAGCAGCTTATCGTAAAATTTAAACAGGATATAGATAAAAGCTTAACATATCAGGATAAGTACAATAATTTAATACTGTTAGGAGACTTTTGTTTGGAAACGGCAGCATGGCTTACGGAGAGTTATTTGCTTGGTAAGTATGAGATTAATTTGTTGGAATCCGAAGAGAAAGCGTCTATTTTTGTGGTAGTAGAAGATTTCATCGTGATGGCTTATAAGTTTTTTGAGGAATCAAAAGGTGTTTTTATTGAAGCAGCCGATGCCTATTATTATTTAGGTAAATGGTATATAACAGTTCAGAAAATATATTCGTTATATTGGGGGCAAGAAAGTTTAAGTGATAAGTATATAAACGTATACGAGCCGAATTCAAATACACGTCGGGATATTCATATAGAATATATGTATTTACATGCAGAAGATTATATCTATGCTGCCTTGGTTAGGCATGCTTTAGGCTGGCCGGCTTTTACGTATTCAGACAAGTGGCTGGATGTCTTTATGTCTAT
The DNA here is from genome assembly GCA_913009335.1 of uncultured bacterium. Lineage (GTDB taxonomy): Bacteria > Omnitrophota > Gorgyraeia > Ghiorseimicrobiales > Ghiorseimicrobiaceae > DRER01. The sequence goes on along the minus strand of CAJVXN010000033.1, from coordinate 5,474 downwards.
CCCAGGTGTTATGTATGCCGCCTCACCGGTAGCAATGATAGGGCGCAAATTTACCAGACTGGTAAGTCAGAAAAGATATGAGAAAGTAGATGGGGAAATATGGGATTCTAGCTTTGTTATTCCGGCTTTTGTTGTGGATATATTAGATATTGGACCTGGAGATATCGTAGGAGAATTTGGATGTGCAATAGGTTTAAATTCTATACTGGCGGCAGCCGTACATAAGGCAAAGAAAGTCGTGGCTATTGATATATCTGAAGCAAATCTTTTGTTTGCGCAGGAAATCGCTTACTTTGTACGTTATTATTTACATGATGAAAGAGTGATAAGATTATTTTGGAATAGGCCATATCATATCCGAGAAACTATTACCAATAAATTAAGAAAAGATGAGAAAGCAAAGAGGATTATTAAAGATAGAGAGCCATTTAATTTAGACGCATTAGAATTAACCAAGCGGGATATTACAAGGCCTGATTTTAGAATGCACAAGCTTAATAAGATAATCTATTTTGATGTGCATAATTACCTTTCTAAGAAGGGGAAAGTCCAGGCAGTTAAGAATATACTGAAAAGCTCTAAGAAAAATGCCTTGATCCACGCAAGGCCGTTTAAGGGAAGTGATATACCTGATCCCTATAAGATCAGGGAATTCGAGCAGGAATTTATTACTACGGCAAGGCGTATGGGCGGCAAGGTAGATAAGAAGTGGTTTGGCAGGCATTCTGCGAGCATAGTACTTAAAGTGGTGAGTCCGGTTAAATTTTCCTCATCCCCAATAGTTGCTTTTGTTGATTTTGATGAAACGATAAGGACGAAGGATACAGTATTAACATGGGCAGAAATGATAAGAGGAGAAAGGGACTACGATATAAATGATTATCTACATAGAAAGAATGCCTATGCTGGGCTAAAAATACCGGAAAATTTATCTGCTGAATACTTTTTCTTTGCTGGCAGACCAAAAGCAGATCTTGACAAACTTGCTAAGATAATTGAATTAAACTCCAAGTTTTTAGATTGCGTGAGGACGGTTAAAAGTGAATTAAGTGTAAATAATTTAACAATTAATATTGTTTCAATCGGGTTAAAAAATATTATAGACGCTTTTTTTGAAAGAGGGGATATCTGTCAGATATTTAATGAGGAAAATATTATTGTTGATAACATCATAGCTAATGAGTTAGTTGTTAAGAAGGGTATATTTACTGCCGAATTTAAGAAGAATGTGATCATCGGATCCGAAAAGATAAAGTTTGTCGGTAGGCGTGATTTATATATCGGCGATAAAAGTGATGTGAGTAATTTTTCAGGTCGGCTTAGATTTTTAGTAAATATTTATGATTCTCGCAAAGAAATAGTAAGGGTAGTGCGGGATTTTAAAAAATCGATTTCCGCCTCGCCGGCGAAGAAAAGGGCGCTGTTTTCTATTTTTTATTCAGAGGATCAAAATATAAGACAAAATAAGGTTTCGTCATCACCTATTCAATTTCAGAATAGCCATAAATGGTTAACCCAGAAAGGGTATATCAAAGTTGATGAAATTATCAAAATTATCCAAGTCTTTAACCACGAATCCAAGCAATCTGAAGAAAAGTGCAAAATCAATCTAAATTGGGATGTCGTGGTAACATCGGCGGATGAGAAGTACACCATTCATCCTCAAGTACACAAACCATCCGGTTTTGTCTATGGTATTCAGAAACAAGCGGTCTTGATATTTAAAGATAAAATCATATTTGTCACGGATCATCATCATAAAATTTATCCATTCTTATTGATGCTCAATCTTGCCGAGATCGTCAAGGACTGGTATCTTTTTAATATTGATGCGCATACGGACAGCGTTATATTACCGGCTATACATGAGGGGCAAATGGAAGTGGATGATACTCAGGGCATGCTTAATTTCTGGTATAAAAAAATTAATGAGGAGTCCTTTATCGCTCCGATGATACAAAAGGGAATATTTTTTAAGGAAGGGTGGTATTTTGCTAATGATTTCGAGCATCATGTGATTCAATTACACGAAACTTATAAAGAAAAAGGAAATAACGGCATTTTGAGGTACCATACATCACGCTATGCTTACGATTACGCGCTTGACATTGTGGAGAGAGCAAAGCAGGAAAGCCGCGGTATCGTCGCCAGCGTGGATTTAGATGTCTTAACTCTAAAAAAGCATCGTAATCGAGATCTTTGGTTTGGTAACCTTTGCCGGTTCCTAACGGAAAGCCAGTTTAAGATTATTACCGTATCCACGTCTCCGGAATATTTCGAGCCTCAGACAGCCGCAATCTCTTTTGCCCAGCAGTTGATTGAAAGGGTCGGCTATACGCAGACAAGCTCTCCGCTCCATGCACACCGCGTAGGTGTGAAGGGGCTTTCTTCGCTGATAGAGAATTGTTATGAAATGCTTGGGGTATCTAAAAATTCAAATCAGGATATTGTAAAGCTAAAGCGAATTTTAGGGGAATATTCTCAGGACGGTAAAAAGATTTTACTAGAAATAGGCGGCGGCAATACACGAGTTGCACATGCTATTGCAAAGATAAATAATGATGTTGGCGTAATCACAATAGATAAATATAACGTAGAAGACTCTGTTCCGGAATATAGAAAGTGGGCTAAAGAATTTGACCAAGGAAGGTTAAAGGCCCAGGTTAATCCTCTGAATAACTTAGTGGTTTTGAGAGCTTCTCATGATTTAGTTGGTTATCTGCCCGATAATTTTCTTGATTTCATCGTGGCTGTTAATCCGGAGTCTATCATAAAGCAAGAAGACGTTCTGATAAAGTTAAGCGATATTCTTAAAGAAGGAGGAGAGTTTTATTATAAGGCTTATACGTTAGACCAAATGGACGCATTGATGAATTCAAGTGTATTGGCTTTTCGAGAGAAAAGAGATCTTGAGATATTAGGGGTAAATATAGGGGAGTTGAGCGATTATGATAATTATATAGGTTCTATCGCTTTATGGCAAAAACCATATATCAAAGGTTCAAATTTTGTTTCTGCTGATGAATCATTGGAGGGAAATTCTAAGGATTCTGCCTTCTCGTCGATGATATTCTCTAGCTGGTTGAAGTTAAGCTTCAATCTGGAAGTTGCTAGGAATAAAGCTGCCGCCTGCATTGAGCGGCATGTGGTGAGTGGAATCGAACCAAGCCGAAGTGCCTCGCCGGTTCAGCTCTTAGTTCTTTTAGTAAATCGTTTATCCTTTATGATGGGTAATAGAATGGTGGTGTTCTTTAGACAGGCGTTCGGCAATCCAAAAACGAATGAGAGAGAGATACCCCAGCCCTTTATGAGAGGCTATTTCTTTGAGGGATTCTATCTGTGGGGTGTCCAGGCGCAGAGAAATAAGCTTCTTTTTAGGCCTGGAAAATTTTACCTTCGCCGGCTTAAGTTCATTCATAAACTCAGTAATGCTATGGGTATTCCAGAATTTTTGCTCTTCTTCGAGAGATTTAAACTTTGGTATATGTTTTTTCATAATCTATCGCCTCCTTTTATAGAGTTTTCGTTCAGATTCGGACATGGCGCGGGCAGTAATAACTTTAGCTTTAGCTTGCCCAAGATATTCAAATACAATCGTCAGATATCTTCCGCTTTGCGTCTTTCCCAATGTAAAATACCTGCCATATTTAGCCTTCAGAATAAAAGGCTTATTATCAAAACAGACTTCTTCAACCTCTTCCGCGTCAACCCCATGCCTGCCAATATGCAATATGGTGTTTTCAGTCCAGTCTATATGGTTAATTTTCAGCTTCTCACCTCTGGCTTAAGTATATACCGAGATACAAAAGATGTCAAGAAAAAGCTTTTTACTTCCGCCTCGCCGATTGAAGAAAATAAAACTAAGATACGCAGATTGCGAATAGGGATTAAAATGATACAAATAGGCCGCGTGGGCGCGTTTGGGCTTATTTTACTTGGTATATCTCTTCCGGTAAGTTCGCTTGCTTCATTTGGTTTTCATGAATTGTATCGGGTTATTTCGGGGATAGCGTTTGGTTTAATAGGAACACTGGGAATATTAATTCTTAAAGATATTAAAAGACAAAGTCAAAATGAGCTAAGTAAGATTAACGAACAAATACGTATCGCTAAAAATAAAAATAAAATATCTTCCGTCTCGCCGGTGAAGGATGATTTGAAAAAGGGGCCTGACCCCTTTTTAAAGCTAAGCCTTACGATGTCATCCGCCTCGCCGGTGAGGAAATCTGCCAAATACTTACACCTACGAGGTGTACAGCGGTTAAATGAAGTCTCCGCCTCACCGATGAAGAAAAATAATAAACTTTCTGATTTTGTCGCTTTAGAACCGTTAAATTCACATCATATCGGTAATGACCACCTACGAGGTGGACAATGGTCAACTGTCAAAGGTCTCGCCACTTCGCCGATTAGGTTAGTAGGTTTTTCATCCGGCGTTCCCGTTTTAGATAGCCTCAATCATGATATTTTGGCTCTCTGGGTAGAGAAATTAGTCGCTCAGCGAGATATCCCAGCCGGGCTGCCGATACTAAATTTTGACACACATCTTGATAATATAGTATGGGAACGGCCTTCTGCAAAAAAAGACGGCGTGTTAACTGACGGTCACCCTGTATCTCTAGAAATAATAGAAAATATAAAAACCGTCTCTAACGAATACCGCTCTTTTAAGGCAGTAGAGCGTATTTTAATTGCTAATAATTTAGAAGATTTAATGCTTGGAAGGAGTAATGGTTTTGATAAGATTCTTGAATATATTATTAGTAAGATCAGAAAAGAAAATAGAGTCAAAAACGGCGTTATTGATACTGAAACCTATGTCGCGCTATTATCCTTATTGAATAATATAAACATTGTTAATTGGCTTTCTTATTTAACTCAAGAGGAATTAACAGGTGAGGCATGGTTAATAAGGCCGGTGGAGCGGGTAGCAGCAGCTGACTATATACCGCGGTCAATAGAGGATTGGTCTTATGTGGCGCTTTTAAGGCAATACTGGCTATCAGAGAAGCGATATTATGATAATCGTATTCTAAGTTTCGACCAGCTGGATAATCTCCCGGTACTTAAAGACGGGGCAGTTCTTACTTTTGATTTTGATTGTTTATCCGATATCTCAAAACCCAAGCCTTCCGAAGCCCGTATAAAAAGCATAATTGCTAAAATAGCCACGGTTGTTAAGTCCAAGTCGATTAAAATCCGGGCTATCCATTTTACTCGCTCTGTAAGGGAAAGTAAGAGAGTGCCGCGTAGTTTTAGTCATCGCTCTCAAGGCGATTTTATTGCCCGGGAATTAGCCGGAAGCTTTTCAGATATCTTAGGTGAGCCTGTATTTGAGTCTTTGAGTGCCTCGCCGATGAGTTCCGACGCTTCACCAATGTACACCTACGAGGTGTACAAAGGGGGAGGTAGAAGAGAAGTCGCCGCCTGCACTGAGCAAGGCCGAAGTACCTCGCCGATGAGAAAATCTGCCG
>CAJVXN010000032.1 GCA_913009335.1 uncultured bacterium | reverse complement strand
CTGGAAATGATGACCAATGGTTATATCTTCCGGCACTAAAAAGAGTAAAAAGAATATCCTCAAGTAATAAATCAGGATCATTTATGGGTAGTGAATTTGCCTATGAAGATATATCCAGCCAGGAAATAGAAAAATATACCTACAAATGGATACGTGACGAAACATACAACGAAAAAAATTGTTTTGTAGTGGAATACTATCCAATAGATCAGAAAAATTCCGGATATACCAAACAAGTAACCTGGCTAGATAAGCAAGAATACCGTATTTTAAAAGTAGAATACTATGATAAAAAAGAATCGCATTTAAAAACCTTGACTATTAAAGGATACAAAAAATATCTTGATAAATACTGGCGTGCGGATAACGCAAATATGATTAATCATCAAAACGGAAAAAGCACAGAGATTATCTGGTCAGATTATAAATTCCAAACAGGACTGACTGATGCCAACTTTAATCAAAACAGCCTAAAGAGGGTACGGTGAAAAAAATAATTATTACAATTATCTTGCTTCTTACATCCGGCGCAATACAAACAGCAACACCTGCAACAAGTGAATTTTCAGGTTATATTGCGGCTGAGAGCAGGCTCTTTCTAAAAGACCCCATACTTAATGCTCAAAAAAGAGATAGTGCCTCTATAGCTGTTAGGCCTGAATATTATCGCGAATGGGATAGCGGTTCAAGCTTTACCTTTGTACCTTTCGCGAGATTTGATAATGCTGATAAAGAACGAAGCCATTTCGACATACGCGAATTAAATTATTTACACTTAGCCCAAAACTGGGAAATACGTATAGGCATAGGCAAAGTATTCTGGGGAGCGACAGAATTCGTTCACCTGGTAGATATAATAAATCAGACAGACCTTGTTGAAAGCATTACCGAAGAAGAAAAACTAGGACAACCTATGATTCATTTATCTATACCCCGTGATTGGGGAACAGTCGATATGTTTGTATTGCCCGGATTTAGGGAACGTAGCTTCCCGGGAGAAAAAGGACGCCTGCGCAGCGCACGTGTCGTTGATACCGATAAAACGCAATATGAAAGTAGCGATAAAGAGCGCCATGTTGATTTTGCTATTCGTTACAGCCGCTCAATAGGTAATTGGGATATAGGTATATATAATTTCCGGGGGACCGACAGAGAACCACTCCTGCAATTAGGCGCCAATGATAACGGCGAATCAGTACGCATCCCCTACTATTCACAAATTAACCAGACAGGACTAGATTTACAAAAAGTTACGGGTCCCCGGCTATTTAAGCTGGAGGCGGCCTATCGAACAGGCCAAGAAGATGATTATTTCGCGACGGTATGCGGTTTTGAATATACTTTTATAAACCTAAAAGGCACGGGTATTGATTTGGGGATTATCACAGAAACAGCGTATGATGAACGCGGGAGTGATGCTACAAGCGGATATAATAACGATTTGATGCTGGGCGCACGCCTTAGCTTAAATGACGCACAAAGTACAGAAATTCTCGCCGGATTAATTCATGACATAGACACAGGTAGTTCTGTAGTAACCCTTGAAGCATCTAGGAGAATTGGTTCAAATTGGAAAGCATCAATAGAGGCTTGGATATTTACCGAATCAAACGAAAATGATGCTTTCTACAGCCTGCGAGATGACAGCCACGTGCGATTTGAACTAGCCTTTTATTTCTAATTTATTGTTTCTTCTGCTATTTTTATTTTCTTATACCACACTACAAAGTATCACAAATATCCTAAAATTTTATCAATCAAATTCCTCTTGTAGATGAATCCTGCTAAGATATTTTTCTATTTCATCAATACTATGATATTCTCCCGAATCCTCAAAGAGTTCCCTTGCTTTTTCAAATTCATCTTCTGCCTCTCTATACATAGCTAAGGAATAATAGGAAACGCCCAGGCCAAAATATGCCCTAGAGTAATTTTGATCTACTCGTATAGCTTTATGATAATAATCTATAGCCTGCCGCGACTTGCCTAAATGCCGATAACTTGAAGCAATACCATAATAAGAAGATACAATCTCGGGATTTATCTCTACTGCCTTTTGATAAGCATATATCGCCTCTTGATATCGGCCCAAACTATAAAAACTTACTCCCAGTCCATCATAACTTTCAGCATTAGGCTCTAGCTTTACTGCCTCTTGATAAGAATATAATGCCTGCCGGTATTCCCCTAAACTCCAATATACCAAACCAAGCCCACGAAAACTACGGCCGTCAGCTTCTATCTGTATTGCCTTGTCATAATCAGCTATAGACTTAAAAAAACTTCTTTTTTTATAATGGGAATATCCCCGATAATAATAAGCCTGACTTAAATTAGGATCAATCTCTATTGCTTTTGTGCATTCTCTTATCACATAATCATAGTTTTCTTTCGTGTAATAATCAATCCCCCGCTCTAAATATTCGTAAGCGGCATTACAATAGGCGTCAGAGACAAAATTATTAAAAGAAAAAAATGCTATTATTATCACTAATAAAAATACTGTTTTATGGCGCATATTTTATTGCTGTTATATTAAATAAATCAGTAGTCCGGTAATCTTAACTAATAAAAACATATCATTATTCTTTTCTGTTCATTCTACCCTAAGCAAAAACCCCTCTGCAACAGTTATGTTGCAAGGGGAGTAAGGATTAAAACTGAAGTTTTTATCAAATTACGCCTCGAGTCTTAAAAACTCTAAAATATTTTTGTTTATCTTGTTTCTTATTTCTCTAAATACGGTAAGTTTTTCCTGCTCGCTGCCATCGGCTTTAGCCGGATCTTCTAAATCCCAGTGTATTTTTTTATAATCACCGATAAACACAGGACACGCCTGCTTTGCATTATCACAAACAGTAATTACATAATCAAATTTCTGACCTGAAAACTCAGTTACTGATTTTGACCTCTGCTTGGATATATCAATAGCCACCTCGCTCATAACCTTCACCGCCAAGGGATTAACTTCTACGGGTTCGACTCCGGCACTAAAAACTTCATACGCGCTTCCTGCCAGGCTCAGCAGGTAACCCTCTGCCATCTGACTGCGGCAGGAATTTCCTGTGCACAAAAATAACACTCTCTTATTCATCTTTTAAAATCTTCCGCCTGCCCTCTTAATTGAGGCATCTCCAAACTTCTTCTTTATCCTATCGGCTGCCTGATGGATCCTCTCTAACTTATCTTCTGTCTCATCAACAAATAAATTATCCCTGTAATCTGCCGGCATCAAATTAGAAATCTTAACGCCGATAAGCCTTACCTTTCTCCCTCCTCTATTAAATTTAAGATAAAGTCTTTTTACTTCATCATATATAACATCCACAAAGTTAGTAGCAGAACCTACTGTATTTGCCCTTGTATATGTATTAAATCCTTCGAGGCGTATCTTAAAAGTAACGGTCCTGCCTTTTAAATTATCATCTCGCAGCCTGCTTGATACCTTCTCAGAAAGTGTAAGCAGCGCTTTCTCTATTGTGTCTCTATCAAAAGTATCCTTGGGAAACGTGATCTCATTACTTACAGACTTCGTCTCTTCTTGCGCCTCAACAACTCTTGCATCTTTACCGTTAGCAAGCTCCCAGAGATGCATTCCACTTTTACCGAAAATTTGCGCTAATTCGACTACCTCTCTCTTGGCTAAATCACCAACAGTAATAATACCTATTTCATTTAAGGCTGTTTTTGTCTTTTTGCCCAATCCCCATATTTTACCTATATCAAGCGGCCATAAAAAATCAAGAAGCCTTTCTTCAAATACCTCTACTAAGCCATCCGGTTTTTTAAAATCTGAGGCTATCTTTGCCGCCATTTTTGTAGGAGCAAGGCCTATTGATGCGGTAATCCCGATATTCTCTTTTATGCAGGCCTTAAGCATCTGGCATGTTTTATACGGTGTACCAAAAAGATGAAAAGTGCCCGTTATATCCAAAAAAGCCTCATCGATACTTACAGGTTCGATATCAGGCGTAAAATCGTAAAATATCTCATACATTTCTTCTGATACTTTATGGTATTTTTTACTGTCAACTGGTAAAAATACCGCATCGGGACATTTTCTAAAAGCAATAGATATCGGCATTGCTGAATGAATACCAAATTTTCTTGCCTCATAAGAACAGGTAGATACTACGCCTCTACCTTTGCCGGCCTTAGGATCTGCCCCTACTACAACAGGCATACCTCGCAGGCTAGGATTATCCCGCTGTTCAACAGCGGCAAAGAAGGCATCCATATCAACATGAATAATATAACGCTTTTTTTGCATAATTATTTTATCTCCTTAAATTCAGCATCACTAATATCTTCATCATCAATTTTTTCTTTCTTCTTATGTTGTTTATTTTTATTATACGTATAGTTATTAGAATTTTTAGCTTTTTTTATAACCATACGCGTTAACGCAAAAAAAACAATTTTAAATAAAAAAATGAGTATAAAATAAAATATTATAAACCGGAATATAGTAAGAATAAAATTCATTTTAATTAATAAAGGATAATTTAAAAGACTAAAGCATTCTTACTTGTCTTAATAGATTTACATATATCTACCATAGAGCATACGGTAACCCCATCTAATATCTGTTCTTTCTGTACCGCTGCTGCTTCAACGCAAGTGCCGCATGCATTTATCTTAACCCCTAGCTCCATAAGTTCACTTAATTTCTTTGCCATGTTTAATTCTTTTAAACCTTCGGGTGGTTTCTGCCCTTTCATCATAGCATATACTCCCGCATCAATTAAAAAAACCTCAACTTGCATATCAACGCCTGCGCATCCTGCAGCCGCTCGCAGTCCATTCCATGTTCTCATACTACTGGGCCCATCATTAATAATTATAGTAACTTTATCCATGCAGCACTCCCCTCAGTTAAGTCTTATGCGCCTTCTTTAATATCCTTACGGAATTAACCATTAAACCAACTAAAACCAGAGCAGAAATTAATTTAATATACCCCGGAAGCATCTGTCCCGCGTGCCCTAGCGTAGCCTTTATATCAATGTTTAAAATAAAATATATTTGATTAAGCAATAATCCTAATAAAACAGCGCAAATAGAAATTGAAACTAAATAAATAGCTATGGATCTCTTCCCTAAGAATTTACTCATAGTAATAATCCCGGCAATATTAGTAGCGGGTCCTACCAGAAGAAATACTAAAGCTACCCCCGGACTCATTCCCTTGGCAATAAGAGCAGCGGCAATAGGAGTTGAGGCTGTTGCGCAAATATAAAGAGGGATACCCACAACCAGCATCATTACCATAGCCTGCCAACCTTCTCCCAAGTAGGCCTCAACTAACTCCTTCGGTATAAAATAAGAAATAACCCCGGCAATAATAAGGCCCAAAGCGAGCCATTTTGATATATCACCTAATAATTCTATAAAAGCATAACGCATGCCATAGATAAATCTATGCCCATGACTATGGCTGTGATCATCTCCCTCCTCGCAGAAAACACAACTTTTTTCTTGCCTTAATTTTAAATCTTCGTCTTTCCCGCCAAACATATTTTCTGAAACACCGGCAAGTAAAGCTGTTATGAATGCGGCAAGCGGCCTAAAAATTGTCATTAAAGGATCTAATAATCCGTAAGATATAGCGATAGAATCTACACTTGTTTCGGGCGTTGAAATTAAAAAAGAAAGTGTCGCTCCTTTAGATGCGCCATTTTTGCGTAAAGAGATAGCTGTAGGCAATACCCCGCAGGAGCATAATGGTAAGGGTATCCCGCATAAAGTTGCCAGTAAAACTGATTTAAACCCCGGCTTACCCAGATATTTTACTATTTTATCCTTATCTACAAAAATCTGAATTATACCGGCAGTAAAAATACCGAAAAGAATATACGGGGATGCTTCATTTAGCGTGTGCCATATTTCTTGCATAAGGCCTATTAGAATTAATGCAATATTCATCTGTTTATATTATTGTGAATCAATAATTAAAAACGGCTTCATATTCTCTATTTTTTTATCACCGATGCCGTTTATTTGTTTTAATTCTTTTATATCGTGAATCTTACCCTTTTTTCTACGATAATCAATAATTTTTTCCGCGATCTTTGGACCAATACCCGGAAGAGTAATTAATTGCTCCTTACCTGCGCTATTAATATTAATTTTGGAAACTTCTGTATCAAATGACGCCGCATAGATCCTTCCGGCAGAAGGCGCGGCTTTAAATAAAAAACTTAAAGCCAGCCCTAATAACGCGGACGCCGCAATAAATAATACTGCATTTTTTTCCTGACGGGTGAGATTTAATTCTAGCATATTAATAATACAAAATAAAACCTTCTTATCTTAAAAATAAAATACTACTTTCTAAGCCTCGGATACATCTAAACCGAATTCTTTCTTAATTTTTATTTTAGCGTCAATAAAATCGCTATGCTCTATTCTGAATAAACCGGATATCTTTCTTATCATCCCCATCTCTTTAGCATCTAAATCCTTATCAACGCAGGCAACACGAAAGAGGTTTTCAATAATTGATAACTTAATCTCATGCGGTAAATTCTGACTTATCTGGCGGGTAAAAGGATATAAATCTATTCTTTCATCAGATGCCGCTTTAATTGAAGCTAAAACAGTCGGTATGTCAGAATCGGATATTTTACTATGTGATATAAGAATTTCTTTTATCTTTTCCTCTTCTTGCGGCAAGAATTTTTCATCGGTCTCGGCTACAACCCATAACAATACCCCTAAAGCGATTTTATCATCTATCTCTTTTACTTTAGACTCATCCGGTTTATCTTTCCAGACATTTAAAATTACTTTTTTGCGAAATTTATCTAAGAATCCAGTCATCTATTACTCCTTAGTTTGAGTCAAAATCTATTAATGGCTTGAATTTTTTTCAAGCCGTTAAAAAACTATATAACAATATTTACTAATTTATTCGCAACTACAATAAATTTTTTAAGCTGTTTTCCTTCCATCCACTTCTTCACACTATCCCGCGATAGAACCAACTCTTCTAACTTTTCTTTAGCTGTATTGAGTTCAACTTCTATTTTATCCCTTACTTTTCCTTTTATCTGAATCACCATAATAACCCTATCTACCTTTAGAAATTTTTCATCATACGTAGGCCAGGAGGTTTTTAATATAGTCTCTCTATTGCCTAGTGCCTGCCACATCTCCTCGGCTGCGTGCGGCATAAACGGAGAAAGTAATAATACTACTATCTCAAGTGAATCCTTATTTACTTTTTCCTGCTTATATATTTCATTAACGAGTTCCATTATCGCACTTATTGCGGTATTAAATTTAAAACCTCCATCCATATCTAGAGTCACTTTCTTGATCGTCTGATGCAACTTACGCGTCAATTCCGCAGTAGAATTTTTATCTTCTACTCTTTCAAGTAGTCGCCACACACGCATTAAGAAACGCCATGAGCCGTCAATTGCCGCTTCATTCCATTCAAGCTCGGCCTCAGGAGGCGCGGCAAAAAGAATAAATAAACGTAGAGTATCTGCACCGTATTTTTTAATAATCCCATCAGGATCAACAATATTCCCCTTAGACTTAGACATTACCTCACCGTCTTTTAATACCATCCCCTGAGTAAGCAGCTTATCAAAAGGCTCATCTATTACAACTAATCCTAAATCTTTTAAAAATTTGGTAAAAAATCTGGAATATAAAAGATGCAGTATGGCATGCTCAATACCACCGATATACTGGTCAACCTTCATCCAGTAAGCGGCCTCTTTTTTATCAAAAGGAGATTTTTCAAATTTCGGCGAACAATATCTTAAAAAGTACCAGGAGGAATCAATAAACGTTGCCATCGTGTCTGTTTCGCGGCGGGCGGGCTCTTTACATTTAGGGCATTTAACTTGCACAAATTCTTTCACCTTCAAAAGAGGACTTCCTCCCTCGCCTGTAATCTTTATATTCTCAGGAAGCTCAACAGGTAAATCTTTATCAGGCACGCCCACTATACCGCAAGACTTGCAATATACTATTGGTATCGGCGTACCCCAATAACGCTGCCTGGATATAAGCCAATCCTTCAGACGCCAGTGCGTCTTAAGCTTGCCAATTCCCTCATCCTGCATCCATTGAGCAATCTTTATCTTCGCCTCCTGATTAGGCATGCCGTCAAACTGTCCGGAATTAATCTGATGTCCATCTCCTACATATGCTTCTTCTAAATCTTCCACTGTTTGTGTTTTTTCTTTAGGGTTTTCAATGACAATACGCATGGGAAGTTTTTTCTCTTTGGCAAAAATAAAATCTCTTTGATCATGCGTGGGCACTGCCATAATCGCACCTGTTCCGTATTCTAGCAATACATAGTCAGCAACAAATATAGGAATTTCTTCATTGTTTACAGGATTAATCGTGCTCACCCCTTTTAATTCAACGCCTGTTTTGCCTTTTTCAATTCTTTCCAATTTCGTTTTGGCTTTCGCCTTCTCTATATATAAAACTACTTCATCTTTATTAGATATTCTTTTTTCTATATCTCTTAACGTTGGGTGTTCCGGAGCAAGCACGATATAGGTTGCTCCAAATATTGTATCGGCTCGGGTGGTAAAAACAGAAATTGTTTGCCTGTTTTCTTTTAATTTAAAATAAACCTCACAACCCACGCTTTTACCTATCCAATTTTCCTGCATTGCAATAACACGCCGGGACCAATTAGATAATTGCCCTAAATCATCAAGCAACCTATCCTGATATTGACTAATCTTTAAATACCACTGCTCTAAATCTTTTTGCATGACCGGCTCTTTACACCTCCAACAACCGCCTTCTATTACTTCTTCATTAGCAAGGGTTGTCTCGCAACTAGGACACCAATTAACACTGGATGCCTTCTTATAGGCAAGGCCGCGTTCCATCATCTTTAGAAATATCCATTGGTTCCATTTATAATAATCAGGGTCGCATGTTGCTACTTCTCTGTCCCAATCATAGGAAAAACCCATTTTTTTAAGCTCAATCTTCATCCAATCCATACATTTATAGGTCCACTCCCTAGGATGCGCGTTATGCTTTATTGCCGCATTTTCAGCGGGTTGCCCGAAAGCATCAAATCCCATAGGATGCAAAACATTATACCCGCACATTCTCTTATAGCGGGCAACAACATCACCTATCGTGTAATTACGCACATGGCCCATATGTATTCTTCCCGAAGGATAAGGAAACATCTCAAGGCAATAATATTTTTCCTTTTTAGAGTCTAGCTTTGCCTTAAAGACTTGCTTATCTGTCCAGAATTTCTGCCATTTAGATTCAATTTTTTTAAAGTCGTAATTCATATCTAATCCTTACATGTAATTATTTAACTATTACAGGCAATTTTAACAAGACTATTTTACCAGCGGTCAATGTTTTTTGGTTTTTATTTTAATTGCATCCAAGCTTTTAAGATTATAATATCCTAATACGCCTACCTTGGCTTTTGATTTAGCAACCAACCAATCGTGTAATTTATTCATAAAACGCTCGCAGCTGGCTTTATTCTTCCATTGATAGATAGAAACATACTGATTTTTAAATCCGAGTCTCTGCATTGTAAAATAAGCAATAAACCCCTTGACCTTTTTGGCATATCTTGCCCACATCTTACTATCTTTTCGATAGATTAAAACCTCTTTAGGATTTATCTTAAACAATATCGCGTGGATAAACACTACTTATCTCCTTTTTACTCATTAACCACCTGCCAGATATGATCAAGGTGTTTCCTGGCCTCAATCTCTCCTCTTTGTACAAATTCTGCCGCACGATGCAATTCAAGCCAATACAATCCTGAAGTATCCGGATGTAGGACTACATCGGCAAGTTTTTCCTCTTTCTTGGCAATCTTTGACTGCATTACCTCAATAGTACTAAATATAATATCTAATAAATTTGTCTTTAGCTTCTTTTTAAAATACTGCCCTAGAATAGATCTTTTTTTAGCTTTAGCCTCTTCTAGGCCCGCGGCTGCGTCTTTTTTCATCTTATCGTATTGCCTTGTGACATCTTCGCTGGCAGGCGTAACATTAACGGCAATAATCTTTCTAACACCCATTTTGAATAACGGCTCTGTAGGTAAAGGGTTAGTTATTCCTCCGTCAAAAAGCATTTCCTGCTTAGGTTTAAATGGCCTAAATACTCCCGGCATAGAACAACTGCTCATCACCGCATCGACAATCTTACCCTTATCGATAAGCAAGGGTTGTTTTTTCTTTACATCGCTGGCAATAATTTTTAAAGGTAAATCGACATCATAAAATGTTTTATCCCCCAGGTATTTTTTTAAGAAATTATATAATTTATTACCTTTGATAAACCCCTTCCATGGAAATGTAAAATCCATCATTTTCCAGAAAGACTTCGGCTCCTGAAATTCTCTTGTAATCTCAAATATTTCCTCAGCAGACTTACCAGTTGCCCAGAGGGCGGCAATAAGAGCGCCGATGCTGGAACCCGAGATAACATCAATAGGAATATTCTCTTCCTCGATTACCTTAAGCACTCCTATATGACAAAATCCATAAGCTACACCAACACCTAAGGCAAGACCCACCATGCAATCTCCAAGTTCCCGGGAAATCCTTTTTACTGTATGAGCATATTCAGAACCAGGACTATCTAAAATTACCCTATCTGAAACAGAAGAATCTATCTTTGGCAAGGTAGCGAATATATCATGGCCTAAAATTCTTACTTCTTGCTCACTTTTAACATTTGTTAATTTATAATCGTTTATAATTATCTTTATCTTTGAATTTTTAAAACCATATTCCTTTTTAAGTCTTTTAATTAGCTGGTGCGTCATCATAAGCTCTTTAATCTCCGCATTGGTTAAGACATGCACCAGATCAGACTGATTAAGTATACGCAAAACAGGCATATGCGTAACGGACGGGAGATCCAAAATTATATAGTTGTAATCATTAACCAAGAGACTTAATACGTCTATTAATCTTTTCGTTGAGATATCATCATTGGTTTTATAAGAAATACAAATTAAATCTATATTAAAATTACTCTTTAAAATAAAATCTTTTATTACTCCTACCGTATCTACTCTGCGATTAGATAAGTCAAGTATGGGATAACCACTTTTTATCTCTAATTTTTTAGGCAAAGTATGCGTCTCACCTTGGCCTAAAACGTCCAGCATGATTACCGGCTTATGCGCTTCTTTATAAAGACTCAAGGCTAAATTAAGCGAGTATACGGTTTTACCTACCCCGGATGAAGAACTTAAAACAGAAACAATCGTACTCTCAAAAATTGTTTTCTGGTGAATATCTTTGCGTTTTAGCCTGCGGGATAAAGTCTGGCTTAAATCAATAGCTAATCTGGGAATTTTTCTCAGGATAAAATCAAAATCTTCTTTTTTGATGGTCAGGATAAGGCAGTCATTCATAGCCTCGGCACTCACAGAATGGCTATCCCCCGTAAGAAGCGATATAATACCAAAATATTTTCCTCTATGCAGACACTCTAATATTGTCTTATTACCCTCTTTATCCTGCGTATAAACTACAACCCTGCCTAATATAATACAATTAAATGCATCAGCAGGCGCACCTTCCTTATATATAGTTTTGCCCTTTTTATACTCAATAAAATCACTCCTTCTTTTAATGATGTTGCGCTCACGCTGGTTGAGCCCTGAGAATAAACGAATCTCAGCTAATATTAAATCTTTATTTATAATTTCCATTTAATTAATTTGACCTTCGCGGCATACAACGGCGAACTTCTTCGCGCTTTCCCGTATTCTTCGTTTTTGTGTTTTATAATCTACTTCAACAAGGCCGAAACGCGGGCTAAAACCCTTATCCCATTCATAATTATCCAAAAGTGACCAATAGAGATACCCGATAACTTTTACACCTATAGTCTCCATGGCGCGGTTAATATTTAAAAGATGCCCGCGAATAAAATTCCATCTCGCACTATCATCATCGGTACATATACCATTTTCTAAGATAAATAACGGCAGATTATACTTTTTAAAATATAAAATAAAATCATACAACCCCTGGGGATAGATATCCCAGCCTAAAGAATTCTTGGCAAGCTTACTGTGTCCTTCTTTGCAGACATCAAGCAGTAAATTATTAAGCCCCCAGCCTTTAACATCTACTAATCCTCGCATGTAATAATTAATCCCGATAAAATCCAATGCATTATTTTTAATTAGCTTGTGGATAAAATCAAAATTAAAAAACTTATTTCTTAAATAAACAGCGAGTTTATTCCTCAGGGTCGAACGGCAAGCAGTAAAAACCTGCAAATTCTTAGCAATACTTACCAAGGGAGACGATAGATTACTTTGTTTATATATATCGTGTATTGCTTTATACGCTTTTATATGGGCCTTTAATAAATTATTATTTACAACGCGAGATACCTTAAAAGATTGCACCTTTGGCGGCCATATGCCTATTGTGTAGGAATAATATGTGTAGACCAGGGGTTCGTTTATCGTTACCCAGTAAGTAACCTCGCCGCATAGAGCCTCAACAACTTTTCTTACAAAACGAAAAAAATAATCTATTGATTTAGGATTTTCCCATCCGCCGCTTTTGGCAAACCACAGAGGATTAGTGAAATGATGCAGCGTGACAACCGGTGTAATGTTACGCTTTTTTAACGATAAAATAACATTTTTATAATGCTCTAATTCTTTGGTTGAAAATTTTCCTTCTTCAGGCTCAATGCGGCTCCATTCAATAGATAAACGGTGGGCATTATGATTAAGGTTTTTGGCCAGCTCAAAATCATTCTCATAAAACTCGTAATGCGAACAGGCATTACCCGATGGCTCTTTCACGCCACTTTGTTTTTCCCATTCCCACCAGTCACTATTTGAATTACCACCTTCGACTTGATAGGCTGAACAAGAACTACCCCAGAAAAAATCTTTTGGAAATTGCCCCATTAAAGATTATCTTGATATGACTAAAACCTTATACTTTAAAGTTCCGGCAGGAATCTCAATCTCGACTTCATCTCCTACCCTATGATTCAATAAAGCGCTTCCTACGGGAGAAATAATAGATATCTTTCCTGCGTCATAATCTGATTCCTCCGCGGATACAAGCATATATTCAAAATCTTCTTCCGTATCTAAATCCTTGAGCTTTACCTTTGCCCCTATTAATATCTCGTCTTTAGGCATATTTTCGTCTAATATACGCGCGCGTGCCAACGTATCCTCTAGCTCAACAACCTTTGCTTCATTTTGCGCGAGAGCTTCTTTAGCGGCATCATATTCGGCGTTTTCTGAAATATCCCCGTGAGCGCGGGCCTCTGCCACTGCCTTGGATATTTCCCTTCGCTTCTTTGTCTTAAAATACTCAAGGTCATTCATCAATTTTTCATAACCTTCTCGCGTTAAATAAATATCTCCTAAGCTCATTTCTCTCCTTATTATTTCTACCGGATTTAAATATATTATACCAGAATAAATACCAATTAATAACTATTAATCTTGATTGGGGTCAGACCTCAACCAAAAAACATATTATTCACAGCTTTCTTTAGATATGAATTGTTTGTTTAATTTTTTTATTTCATTGTTAATCTCAACTACCCTCTCTTTTATTTCATCAAGACGTATTATATACTCTTCCAATGAAACATCATCCCGATAACTGCGGGGATTAGTTACCGCGCGAGACTTAGCAGAATATTCTAGATTAAGCTCGTCTTTTTCACGCTTAAGCTTATCAATACAGACTCGAATTCCATTATTGTGTTTTTTTCTGTTTCTTTCTTTTTCCTTACGCGATAAAACCTCTTCTTTATTTTTTTCAATAAGGTCGGATTTTTTTGTTTTTACCCGTTTTGCAGCACGCAGCAAGCTGCACTTTGGCTGCACTTCGTTTGTTTCTATGTAACCTTCATTTTTATCTTTCTTCTCTAAATAATAATCAAAATTTCCCGTAAATTTTCTCACTATCCCGTTTTTTACGTCAAATACGCAATTTGCCAGCATCCTGACAAAATAAATATCATGACTTATAAAGACTATTGTACCTTCGTATTCATTTAACGCCTTAATAAGAGCCTCGACAGCATCCACATCAAGATGCGTCGTCGGTTCATCCAAAAGTAAAAAATTAGGGGGATTAATTAAAAGCTTTGCCATAATAAGACGGCTTTTCTCGCCCCCTGAAAGAATTTTAACTTTTTTGTCAACATCATCACCGCTAAATAAAAAAGCCCCCAGAATTGTACGAATTGCCTCTTGTTTGGTATATCCCCTGGCTGCCGAATATGCCTCATCAAGTACACTATTTTGCGGATTTAATACATCCATACGTGTCTGGGAAAAATATCCGATATCCACGTTATATCCCAGGCACCGTTCTCCATTATCAATATCAAGCACGCCGGCTAATATCTTCAAGAGCGTTGATTTACCCGCGCCATTTTCTCCCGCAAGTACAGCTTTTTCTCCTTTTCCTATCTCAAAATCAAAATCTTTATATACGCATATATCCCCGTAAGATTTAGATATACCATTAAGTGAAATTATTCGCTCGCCGGATCTTTTAGTCTCAGGAAAATGAAAACCCTTAATGCTCGCGACCACATCCTGCGGAACAACAATTTCCTTCATTCTCTCTAAAGCAGCACGCTTTGCCCTTGCCTGGGCGGCTTTATTGGGTTGTCCGCGAAAACGTACAATAAACCTTTCAAGCTGCTTACGTTTCTTTTCCTGTTCGTTAAATTGCTTTAGAAGATGTATGTGTTTTTCTCTTTTTATCACCTCATAATGTTCATAATTTCCTTTAACTTTAAAAATAGACATATTTTCTAAAATCAGCGTATAATTTGTAACCCCGTTAAGAAAGGCCTTATCATGAGAAATCATAATAAAAGCGCCGTTAAACGTACTAAGATAATTTTTGAGCCAGAGCGCGGCATTTAAATCAAGGTAATTTGTCGGTTCATCGAGTAATAATAAATCATAGCGCACGGTAAGAAGCTTTGCGAGCAATACACGCATCTGCCACCCTCCGCTTAAATGGGTAATCATCCGCGTAAAATCAGACTCTTTAAATCCCAGGCCCATAAGAATTTTCTCTGCTTTATGCTCCAGTTCAAAATATCCCAAAATATCTAATTCGTGCAATATATCTCCGTAACGATTAGAATGCGCGGCATTCTCTTGCTCAAGCTTATCTTTTTCCTGCAATAGATTTTTAATCATACTATCCCCTTCACATATTTCCGATAAAACAGTATTATGTGATGGAAATTTTGCCTCCTGAGGAAGATATCCGATACGGATATTTTTATTTATCCTGACAGCGCCACCGGAAGCCTCTGTTTGATGTAAAATAATAGAAAAAAGCGTTGATTTTCCTGCGCCATTTGGCCCAATAAGTCCTATTTTCTCACCTCTATTGATAGCGAGATTTAAACGCTCAAACAGAACTTTCTTGCCGTAATTTTTAGAAAGATTATTTATTGAAATCATTTTAAAATGATAGAGTTAAAACTAATTATACTTTTTATTTTTTAATATTCTGATGTCGTACGTATGATTAATCCGAAGGCATGCGGGATAAATTCTTGTCAATGAAATTTACGATTTTCTGTTGGGCAGATGTAGAAATCTCATGAAAGGCAACCCCCATTCCAGGGTGAAACTGAGGCTGTATCTGTTTATCTGAAAGCCATACTACCTTTGCTGTTAATTCCATTTCTTTGGCGGGGGTAGAAAGCTTAAGCCTTAAAATTACCTCATCTCCTAATTTAAATTTATCGCACCCATATATATAAGCGCCTAAAGCGCTTAAGTTGCAAACGTCACTCCTTAAACACTGCGGACCACTGGGATTTTGGGATACTATATCTACTTTAATGCCTATGGGCAAACGCTTAAATCTGCGCCGTAGCTGCATTTTTTTAATATCTTCTATAATCTTATCTTCTTTAAAACTAGCCATTGCTAAATCTTCCGTTGCGTAAATATCAATTGCTTTATCTAAACCGGCGATAGAAAGTATATTCTGAAGATGCGCCGGGATATTTGCAAATTTCATTCTACCACCGTTATTGTCTACTTCCTTGTAGGCAATGACAATAACTGATATACCCATATAATCAATAACATCCACGCCTGCAAAATTACATAATACATCAGTATGTCCGTCATGTACGCACCTACCTACAACCTCTACAAAATTCGCAGAATTTACATCTATGCGCCCAAACAAATCTAATACAATAACATTATCTTTTTGTCTTGCTTTAATATCCAATTAATGCCCTTTCCTAATTTGTGCTTATTATATCAGAAATTTAGAATTTAGAAAAATAAATTACTAAAATATCACAAGTAAGATTAATAAAATCAGACTGTATCCGGTTAAGTAAAACCAATGCTCCTTTATCACCTGCCAGTCTAAATTATTTCTATCAGTTCAACAGCTCCTTTATGGCACAAGCGGTAATTATGGCTATCACCTCGGCAATAGCTCCTATCTCAGTCTTGATAACATCAATCCAAGGAAAAAACGGAGATGCCTTTTTATAAGGTTTACACCGAGGAATCCATCTACGAACAGCTTTAGTATATTTTTCATACTCCCATCCATACTGTTTAGGAAGAAGTTCTTTCTCTTCATAGATCGAAACACAGGTATAAGAAAATAAAGAGAAAACAACAACAATAGGTGTCAGCCAAAGCAATTCCGATAAAAAACTCATCCCCATCAACATCAAAATATTGCCGATATAAAGAGGGTTCCTTACATGAGAATAGGGACCGCTTATTGCCAATCCTGCCTCAAATTTCTTCCCTCTAACCCTATAGCCTGAATATCTTATGCTCCAGAGACGAAGCCAAGCGCCCGCGAAAATTAAACTTAAACCTAACGGCCAGATAAAAAACTCGTACTCTGTCTCCAACCAAAAAGATGAAAGCATAAACAGGGGAAAAATCACAAGCACAATACCTCTATAAGGAAAAAATCTCTTACCAATATTATAGCAAAAGCTGTATAGCTTATTATTCATTTTTTCAAATCTCCACTATGTAACAACGTTTGTCTTTATACGCTTATTCCTCTGCCTTAGAAACTCACCCCATAAATCTAAAATACCCAATATAAATGCAACAATTACTAGAGTCCACATTTTTGCATCCATTGTTTCATGCTCTATTACAAACTCTCCTTTTAGGTGAAAGGCAATAATAACTATTACCATCCAAAACAATACCTTATATTCTTTACTCCGCATAAGACGTTTAAAACTAAAAGGCCATTTTTCGCTACCACGATAAGGCATGATTCTAGGCAGTATAGCAGGAACATTCCTTTTATAATTACGATATTTCTGCTTAAATATATCCTCAAGCCACATCTCTTCTTTTTTAATCGTTTTATAATAAACAATCGACATAACACTAATAAAGAATATCCCTATATAATAAAATCTAAGCATGATTATGAATCCTACCATAAGAAACATTGTACCTAAATAAAGTGGGTGTCGTACAAAGGCATAAGGTCCAGAAACAGTAAGCTTTTCCATCTTTACTGCATAGCCATTTGCCCATAATCTAATAAGTAATCCGACAATTATAAACCATATGCCCGCCATTATCGAATCGTCATCGGAATTACCAAATAACACAGCAAGTACGCCAAAAGGATATAAAATTGCAAAACGTAATTTAAACCATCTTATAAACCTTTCTTTAATATCCAAACTAATATCCTCTTTTCTTACTTCTAAAAACGTTATAATATCCGGACAACTTAGCCCAGAAACTAAACGGTTTGTTTGTATCAGAATTGGTTATTTTAACCCTTTTCAATTCATAGACATCTTTATTTAATTCAACAAATCCTCTATTGGTAGCACAGGCGCCCTTATATTCTGCTTTCCTGACCGTTGCCTTGACTTCTTCATTAAATCCTCCGGTAGGATAACAGAAATAATCAGCATCAACCCCTATCTTTTCTTCAATAAATTCCTTACAGCCTTTAATCTCACTCCACAAAACAGTTTTTTCCCCTACTGAAGGAAGATACGCGTGGCTTTTTGTATGCCCGCCAAAGGATATGCCATTTTTAGACATAGCCTTAATTTTATCCAAAGACATAAAATCTTTGTTGTTCCCTATGAAATTGGTGGCGATAAATATTGTTGCAGGAAAATTGTATTTCTTTAATATGGGATATGCATAGCTATAGTTATCCCGGTAGCCGTCATCAATAGTTATGACCACTGTTTTATGTTTAAATCTTCTGTTATTTCTTATCCCATCAACCAGCTCGTCTAGAGAAATTACGTCATAACCATTACCCTTAATATAAACCATCTGCCGCTTGAAATTCTCAGGAGTAACAAAGAGATTATTTTCTCCATAACCAAAACGATGATACATAAGAATAGGTACTACATATCGAGGGGAAAGCCAGAAAAAATAAAAAGCGCTTACAATAATAAAAAAGGTTGTTATTGCTACCAACAACCTTTTTATAATCTTCATATATTCATTCCCTTCTCGACGTCTATAACAACATGTAAAAATAACCACGCCTTAAGCTAAATAATTATCCAAAAGGCGCCTCTGACTAAAAAATCTTTTATCAATATTTAAAAAGAGTGCTCATTTGTTTTCTCGACGCAAGAACCCTTGCATCGAGCTTTAAAAGACGCCCCATTTTCCGATTAATGGAGCTAGGGGTCTACTCCGCTGAGTATTTACATATTCAGCTCAGAAGCACCTTATCCATATAGCGTTATTAATTCCTCCGAAGCCAAGCATGAAAATTGCTTGGCGAGGTGGAATGGTGGAGCTGGAGAGATTTGAACTCTCGACCTACTGCATGCCATGCAGCCGCGCTCCCAACTGCGCTACAGCCCCATAGAGTGAAACTATATCATTCCTCCTCTTGTATGTCAATAAAAATTGCCAAATTGACAATAATCCCCTTATATGCTATATTTAATCCTACTCTTTATAGGTAAACTAAATCATGAATTACAGTAAAATTCTTATCATTTCTGGAATACTACTATTAGCCCTAACTGGCTTATCCTTTACGGAGCCCGAAACAGCCCCGCCAAAAATCTACATCGCGAATATCAACAACTACGTAATAAACCCAATCGTAAAAGACTATATATCTGAAGCTATCAAAACATCCGAGGCGGAAAATGCTCAGTGCCTGATTATACAGCTAGATACACCCGGAGGATTGCTTGAATCAACGCGCGAAATTGTAAAATCCATCGTGAACTCTAAAATTCCTGTAGTAGTCTATGTATATCCACAGGGATCACGCGCAGCTTCAGCCGGAGTATTTATCACATTATCAGCTCATGTTGCCGTAATGACAAATTCAACTCATATCGGAGCAGCTCACCCCGTAGGCCTAGTATCCTACAAATCCAAAGAAAAATCCGATGAGAACGTAATGAAAGATAAAATTCTCAATGATACCATAGCCTGGATTACAACAATCGCAAAAAACAGAAACCGAAACGCCTCCTGGGCAAAGCGGGCAGTAGAGGAAAGCGAATCCATTACGGCAAAACAAGCCGTAAAACAAAAGGTAGTGGATTTCATAGCCAGAGATTTAGATGACCTGCTTGTAAAATTAAACGGTAAAAAAATAAACATTAACTCAAAAGATATAATCTTAAACACCAAAAACGCTAATATTATTAATCTCGAACTAACCCCCTCTCAAAAACTACTTAACATCATTATACATCCCCAGATTGCCTACATTTTAATGCTTTTGGGATTTTTAGGATTATTATTCGAAATAACACACCCCGGAGTAGGCTTCCCGGGAATTGCAGGACTAATATGTCTTACTCTTGCCTTCTATGCCTTTAACGTAATTCCCATAAATTATGCCGGACTTGCCTTAATAATTCTGGGGTTGATTCTCTTTATAGCTGAAGCTCTAACGCCAACCTTTGGATTGCTTACTTTAGGAGGATTAACCTGCATGGTTCTAGGCTCTTTGATGCTTGTAAAATCTCCTTTCGGCGCCATGCGCATATCGCTTAAAGTAATCCTGCCTTTTGTTATCTCTATTGCCGGAATAACCATATTTTTATTAGGAACTATATTAAAAACCCATGTCAAAAAAATCAAAACAGGCAAAGAGGGTTTAATCGGCCAAACTGCTACTGCAATAGGATCTTTTAAAAATAAGGGTAAAATATTTGTACACGGTGAAATATGGCAGGCAAAAAATATCTCTAAAACAAAAATTAATAAAAATGACAATGTCACCATCCAGGAAGTAAAAGGCCTGACATTGTATGTAAAAAAAGAACGAGAGACGTAACCACTAACACCTCGTAGGTGTTAGTGGACCGAACTGGCATTATATCTAAAAAAGAAAGGAAGGTATAGCTATGAGTTTCCCAATAATGATTCTTGTTGTTGCTGTATTTTATCTTATCAATTCTATCAAAATACTCAAAGAATACGAACGTGCCGTAATATTTCGTCTGGGAAGAGTACTGCCGCAACCAAAGGGGCCGGGCATAATTTTTGTTTTTGCTCCTATCGATAAAGCAGTACGGGTAGATATGCGCACAATTACTTTAGATGTACCGCCGCAGGATATCATAACCCGCGATAATGTTTCCGTCAAAGTAAACGCGGTCGTATATTACAGGGTTATTGATCCATTAAAAGCAATAATTGAAGTAAAAGACTATAATTTCGCAACGAGCCAAATGTCTCAAACTACGCTACGTAGCATAACAGGACAAGCAGAGTTAGATGAATTGCTCTCTGAAAGAGAAAAACTTAATACTCAACTACAATCAATTATCGACAAACAGACTGACCCCTGGGGAATTAAAGTCTCTAATGTCGAAGTGAAGCATGTTGATCTTCCTCAGGAAATGCAAAGAGCCATGGCAAAACAAGCCGAAGCAGAGCGTGAAAGACGGGCAAAAATTATTGCTGCTGAGGGAGAATATCAAGCAGCAGAGAAGCTCACTCAGGCAGCTGCTAAAATGAGCAAGGAGCCGGCGGCACTACAGCTGCGTTATCTCCAAACACTCTCTGAGATTTCAGCTGAAAACAATTCGACAATTCTTTTTCCTATACCTATTGATATGCTTCAGGCATTTATGCCTAAGAAATAAACATTTTTTGCCGAAGTGGCGGAATGGCATACGCGGCGGTCTCAAAAACCGCTGAGTTTACGCTCGTGTGGGTTCGACTCCCACCTTCGGCAC
>CAJVXN010000031.1 GCA_913009335.1 uncultured bacterium | reverse complement strand
GACTGGAGTTCAGACGTGTGCTCTTCCGATCTGAATACATCTTACATATATTTTCTGCTTTTCGCTTAAAGAATTCAAAAAAATCTTTTTCGTTAAGGAAATCTCCCACTTGATATTGAATTATAATTTCAACATATTTATATTCACTATTTTTTAGTTTGACTGGGTTAAAGCCAACTTGAGATTTGGCCATTGTGCCACGATAATGTCTTGTTAATAAATCTCTTCCTAATCGCGAAAACTCTTCCAATTCATCAGCCAAAACGAGTATATCAGCAAGGCTACTTAATTCGCTCATGTGGGCAAATTCAAATTCATGTTGGGCTATGGCAAACAGAATATCTCCGCGAATTATAGTATCAATTGCTTCGCCTTTCTCAATGCCCCACTCTTCGGCTGGGCCACGCACCCACGTATCCGCAAATATCCCGAGCATCTTATATATTAAATAAGAGCTTAATATACCGTGTTGCTTTTGTTCTATCGCACGACAAAGTCTCCAATAAGTCGAATCATCCTTATAGCACTTTATTAACAAATCATCATCCTTTGCTTTTAATAATCTGGCTTTATACTGACTATCTTTCTCGTCTTCTTTCTTTTTTACTTCTTTTTTGCTGTATCCGCTAACTGGTACGATTCGAACATCTAATGCCATTAAATCAAGAAGCTGAGTAACATTGTACTGATGTTCAACATCTAAGGAATATCCGATTCCCCTAAAGTTAGGAAGCTCTATAAATTCTAAAACATCCTTTACTCTATCATTAAGTCTATCTAACTTAGAAAGTGAATATCCCAAATCGTGGCACAACGCCATTAAACACCATATTGCATCTCTCTTCTGATTAACCTTGCTTTCTAGGCCATCTTTCTTTATTCTAGCAGCTTCAACTAAACTTATTGGATATGAAGCCTCTTTAAGAGCTACATCTCGTTCTAAATCATTAAATAGATACCAATTTAGTTTGCTAGATTTATCTTTAAGACAAGTCCTCATTATGAATTCACCGACTAAATAAACCCACAACGAATGTAGCGTATGGTCCCTATAATATGATTCCAGGCCATATAATAAATCTTCGAATTTGGCAGAAGCATTTAAAAATTCAAATAATTTGGAATTACCCTTCGAGGTTGGATCTATATCTTTCAAAGCACAACTAGCGAGATACCCCCATAGTTCTATAGCCTTTTTATGAACATCATGCCATTTTGGATCTTTTCTTTTATTCTTTCCCTTTTCCTTTGGAAAAAAAACAATAAGTCCATCTACGAGCCTTAAAACCTCATCTCTATCTTCGCCATCAAGGAACTTTATAGATCCGGCACTGACCCAACCTTTATATTCTTCTAACAAAATACCTACTTCCAAATTATACATTTTTTGTTTGCCCATTAAAACACCTCAAAGATAATCATTACGGTTACCTTCATATCATTTTCTCAATATTTTGAAGTTTTCTTCCTACCAACTCGTCAAGACTAACCCCTAAAACATCAGCGATTTTGCATAACGTATTAAGGGTAGGATTTTTATTAACTCCCGACTCTAATTTGGTTAAAGTGCTGAATGTTATCCCGACTTTTTTCGCCAGTTCCTCTTGAGATAATTTACACTCTTTCCTTAGTTTGCGTATATTTTTGGAGAGGGAATCTTTTCTTGACATATTATCATTATATTGTTAACATTATATTAACTATTCAATCATTAAAATGTTTTCATTCTAATGCTATTTTAAATCAAGGGGGTGAAAAATGCAAGGTAATTTAAAGTGCGCTATTTATACCAGAGTCAGCACGGATAACCAAGCCGAAGTTGAATTTAATTCCTGTGAAGCGCAAGAAGCAAAAATCAGATCGTTTATTTTAAGCCAAGAGAATATGGAAATCTACAGGGTTTATACTGATCCCGGATTTTACAGGAGTTAATCTTAACCAGCTGGCGTTACAAAAAATACTTGAAGATGTAAAAAGATACAAATGAGCGTCAATATAAAACTACTACTTTTATTTCTTATTTATCAGCCCAGAAAGCATTTTAGAGATTATTTCCAGCTCTTCAATAAGGCTTTGACAATTTACCCCTTCGATTAAGCCCTGCCGTTTACAAATCTCCAAAATAGGTACGCATTCAAATGCAGAACCGCGGGCTATGCGAAAAAATGATTGCCTCTCTTTGAGGTGATATCGGCCGTTTCCTTCGGCGATATTCAGTGAAATTGAAAGAGCCGCGCGATTGAATTGGTCAACTATGTGGTAATTGCCTTTAGGAAACTTTTTGGTTAGATTTGATGCTGTGCAATAAAAATCTACTGCTTTATTATAGACATCCAGTTTTTCCAGCATAAAAGCCATAACAGCGTTTCCTTTTTTTGAACATTTGATCATTAGAGCATTTGACCGTACTAGAACATTTCCGCTTTTATTCTAATGTTCCAATGCTCCAATGTTCTAATGCTCTGCTATTTTCATCCTTTGGCTGAAAATAGCTGCCCCGTATGGACTCGAACCATAATCGCAAGAACCAGAATCTTGTGTCCTACCAATTAGACGACAGGGCAATAATCTTACTTAAAAGAAGGGAAATCTACCACCAGTTTTCTTTCATCTTATCGTCCCACTGCTGAGCGGTGCGCCAATCATCCTTTAAGCCTTCATAGGCCCCTTTCGCAGTTCCACAGCCAATAAGTGTCGTCATCATAGATACTGCTACAAATAATAAAACAAAACACTCAAGTCTCGGCGCGGACTTCCATGCTTTCTGTGCCATATTTAACCTCTCTTTTGTCTTCTCCTTACCCAACAAAGCTATTGTCTCAAACAATCCCGGCCCAACCGTATTGCCGCTTAAAGCAATTCTTACCGGATGCACTAAATCACCGGCCTTTAGACCTAATTCATTAACTAAGCTACGAAATTCCTCTTCGATTTTTGTATAATTAAAATCAGAAATTTTATCGAATCGTTCTATTAATAACTTAAACTCCTTTGTTAAATCGCGTTCAAAGAATTTCTTTTTTGCATCTTGAGTAAATTTTACTTTACCTGCAAAAACAAAACCGGAAAATTCAACAAATTCGACTAATGTCGCTATGCGCTTCTGAAATAATTTTACCACAGATAAAACTTCTTCTCTATCAAAATTTTCTTTCTTTACGAGTCCTGCGCTACAAAGAAAAGGCAGCAGTAAATCCATTAATTTCTCAGGTTCATATTTTTTAATATATTGGGCATTTAACCATGTAAGCTTATCTTTATCAAAAACTGCCGCGGTTTTATTGATATTCTTAATACTGAATTTTTTAACGGCTGATTTAATATCAATTATTTCTTGATTATTCCCCGGAGACCATCCCAGAAGTAAAAGATAGTTGGTAAATGCTTCGGGTAAATAACCCATTTTACGCCAATCACTAATAGCCGTAGCTCCTGTCCGCTTAGAAAGTCTGCTTCCGTCTCTACCTAAGATCAGCGGAAGGTGCGCAAACTTAGGCAGCTTAAAACCCATAGCCTTATACAAAACTACCTGTTTCGGTGTATTTGATATATGATCATCCCCCCTTAAAATATGAGTTATGCCTAGAAGAGCATCATCAACTACGCAAGCAAAATTATATGTCGGGCTCTTATCTTCTTTTATTAAAACCTGGTCTTTAATAAAAGCGGCATCAAATTCTATCTGCCCTCTTATTAAATCATTTATTTCTATTTTCCCGCTTTCTACTTTATAGATTATTGCTCCATTTTCAGCCCGGTATGCTTTACCTTCGTTAAGAAGCCTATCCGCATATTCACGATACAAATCAAATCTCTTACTCTGATAATAAATTTCATCCCAGTCCATCTTGAGCCAGGATAGACTTTCTAATATTTCATCTAAATAAACTTTGCGGGAGCGCGTTGTATCCGTATCTTCAATACGCAGAATTAGTTTTCCGCCTGTATTTCTAGCATAAAGCCAATTAAACAGGGCCGTTCTTGCGCCGCCTACATGAAGATACCCCGTCGGGCTGGGAGCAAATCTAACTCTTACCCCGTTAGAGATTCCTTTTATCTTGTTCATGTGTAATCAATCCTTTTTTATAGAAACGCTAGTTTTTATTCAGCTATCTTCCGTTACAGACGTCCGCCAAAGAAGTGTGGCGGACTATCTCTAACGGGGCTTATCATAACTAAATCCTTCCTCAATCGCTTTCTGGTTAACTTCAAATATTTCAGGACGCAGACCCGCCAGCATTTTATTAAGTACGGAATAAATATCTTTTTTAGACGCGATGGAGCTAATAGAGAAATACGTACCAAGAGCTACTGTATTTGCGCATTTAATATTTCCAAGCTTTGCAGCGATGTCCGTAAAAGGAACCTCTACTATCTTTAAATCGTCCCGTTTAGTTTTCGCATTAACTAAAGACTTATTAATTATTAAAAGTCCTTCTTTTTTAATCCTGTTCTCAAATTTACGCATAGATGGTTCATTCATTACTATTACCGCATCTGCCTCGGCAATATAAGGAGAATAAATCTCATTATCCGAAATCGTAACCATACAATGCGCAGTACCGCCTCTTACCTCTGCGCCATAGGTAGGTAAATACGTCGTAAACTTATCACCCTCAAGCGCGACGTAAGATAAAAACTTTCCCATCACCATAATACCTTGCCCGCCAAAACCCGAACAAATAATTTTTCCCGTCATCTAAATGAACGCATAATTTACGGAGTTCGTAGAACAACATAAATTATCTGCGTGAATTTATCCCGTTGAGTGTGCCAAAATTATAGAAAAGGAATTTTGACACATCTTACCCTCTGCAATTCATAGAATTGCGAGGACTTAGTCCCTGAAATTGCTTTGCACTTTCTAGGGGCGAAACGGGGACTATCCTTACCGTTATTTAATTCTTCCCAAAGGAAATTCTTTTATCATTACCTCGCGCATCCACTTAACCGCATCCACAGGCTTAAGCCCCCAATAAGTAGGGCAAGGAGATAATACTTCAACCATAGAAAACCCTTTACCGTCTATTTGATTCTGGAATGCCTCTTTTATTGCTTTTTTTGTTATGAGCACTGCTTTAGGAGAATCTGTGCTTGTTCTTTCGATATACGCAACACCCTCGAGTTGAGCTAATAACTCGCTAATCTTCAAAGGATATCCTTCTAACTTAGCATCTCTTCCTGCGGGAGTCGTAGCAGTTTTCTGAGTAAGGAGTGTCGTAGGCGCCATCTGCCCGCCGGTCATTCCATATATAGCATTATTGATAAAAATAGTGGTGAGGTTTTCCCCTCTGTTGGCAGCATGTATAGTTTCGGCACATCCAATAGCCGCCAGGTCTCCATCCCCCTGATAGGTAAAGACAATATTGGCGGGCCTTACTCTTTTTATTCCTGTAGCCACTGCTAAAGCTCGACCATGAGCAGCTTCACAACAATCAAAATCCCAATACTTATAAGCAATAACCGCGCATCCTATAGGAGCAACCCCGATAATTTTTTGGCGGATATTTAACTCATCTATCACTTCACATATAATCCGATGCACAATACCATGCCCGCACCCCGGACAATAATGTGTAGATACATCAATTAAACTCTCAGGAAGATTATATATTTTTTCCATATCTCTAAAAAATCATTGCCTCTAATAAAGTTCTAGAACCTTTTTGACTATCTCTTCTTCGGTAGGCACACCTCCGCCGGAGCGGCCAAAAAATTCAACAGGGTATCTGCCCAAAACAGTCAATTCCACATCTTCCAACATCTGACCATAGGACATCTCAACCACCAATATCTTCTTAAGTGTCGCATTATCTTTAAACAATTTAGTAAATACGTCCTTACAGAAAGGCCAAAGACCTATCGGCCTGATTAAGCCAACTTTCTTGTTGTCAGCCTCCAGGCGCTTTATAGCCCCTTTGGCAATACGCCCCATCGTTCCATACGCAACAATAATGATTTCTGCTTCTTTTTCATTAAACGCTTCATATCTTTGTTCCTTCCTTACTATTTCTTTATAGTGCGCCTGCAGCTCTAAATTACGTTTTTCCATCTCTCCTTCGCGCATACGGAAAGAAGCAACAAGATTAAGTTTTCTATTTCGGCAGCCTGTCAATGCCCAAGGCTTATCTAATGGAACCATATCTTTGCTGTCTGGTTTTCTTTTTATGTCCGATATTGTAATTGGCTCCATCATCTGCCCCAACATACCATCACCTAAAATCATTACCGGGTTACGATAAATATCAGCCAACTCAAAAGCCAGTAAAGTTAAATCAAATGCTTCCTGTACAGTCGAGGGGGCAAGAACGATATTACGATAATCCCCGTGTCCTCCCCCTTTTGTTGCCTGAAAATAATCAGACTGCGCCGGCCATATATTGCCAAGTCCGGGACCTGCCCGCATAATATTTACAATTACCGCCGGAAGTTGTGCCCCCGCAATATAAGAAATACCTTCCTGCTTAAGGCTCACCCCCGGACTAGAAGAAGTCGTTATTGCACGAAAACCGCTTGCTGAGGCTCCCATAACCATACTAATCGCGGCAAGTTCGGATTCAGGTTGAATAAAAACTCCACCAATCTCAGGCATCCTCTTTGCCATATAAGCGGGTATTTCATTCTGGGGAGTAATGGGGTATCCGGCAAAAAAACGACAGCCTGCCCTAATCGCCCCTTCAGCAATTGCTTCATTGCCATTAATTAATATCTTTCCCATAAAGGTTCAGGTTAAAGCTAAGTACAGGACCAACCAAAATATTTTCTTGACCTCATCCTCAAACTTAGCCTTTATAATTTATTTATATATCTCCACTGCCCCATCCGGACAAATAATCGCACAAAACTTACATCCGTTACATTCTCCGTTTCGAAAGACTAGAGGTTGAATACCTTTTTTATTTAAATTCTTATCTTTCTCTATCAACCCCTTTGGACAATAGATAAGACATAATTGACATCCTTTACAGCGCTCTCTATTTATTTTTACTTTAGGCATTGTTTTAAAATTATAAATCAATAAACCTATTAAGATTTTTTATTCTACTAAACCTCTATTTTTATTTTTTTAGTAAAAGTTTCCTGACTTCTCTGACTATCCCCTGACTATTGAGCCCATAGCCTGCTAAAATATTATCTCGTCTATCATGTTTAATAAATTCAAGAGGTAGACCCATTTTTTTAACGTATATTTTTCCATCTAAAGCTTCAGATACCGCAGAGCCAAGCCCTCCATCTAAGACTCCCTCTTCAATAGTAACTATTTTCCTAAATCTTTTAGCTAAATCGTTTAATAAGTTTTTATCTAAAGGAGAGGCAAATCTTGCATTTACTACTTCGACACTAATATCCTCTTTAGCCAAGATGCCCGCGGCATCATTTGCCTCAGAAACCATACTCCCTAAAGCAACTATGGCTATATCTTTTCCTTTCTTAAGCAGTTCTGCTTTACCTAACTTAAGTGCCGCGCCTCTATAAGAAGACATCGCAAATGAACCCCTCGGATATCTTATAGCAACAGGGCCATTAAAGTCTACTGCAAACTCAAGCATATCCTCTAGCTCTTTTGCATTACAAGGAGCCATAATAGTAATACCCGGAATAGTGCGTAAATAAGCAATATCAAAAATACCCTGATGCGTCACGCCATCTTCTCCTACAACCCCGGCCCGATCAATAACAAAAACTACTCCCAGATTCTGTAGGCATACTTCAAACATGATTTGATCAAATGAGCGCTGCAGAAAAGTTGAATATATAGCAATAACCGGTTTCAATCCGGCCTTAGCCAATCCTGCCGCCAGCCCTACGGCATGCCCTTCAGCAATACCTACGTCAAAAAATCTATCCGGATAAGCTTTTGCAAATCTATCTAATCCCGTACCTTTAGGCATGGCCGCAGTAATAGCAACAATCTTATTATCTTTCTTAGCCATATCCAATATTTTCTTGCTAAATACGCCCGTGCAAGTCAAAACACTCTTTGTTTTAGAAGAAACTCCCGTAGCTAAATTAAACGCTCCCACGCTATGAAAGTTCTCCGGATTATCTTCAGCAGGCTTGTAGCCTTTTCCTTTTTTAGTAACTACATGTAAAAGTGTTGGGCCTTTAAAGGTAAGCAAATGTTTAATAGTATTAACTAATAACTCAACATTGTGGCCATCAAGAGGACCTATATAACGAAAACCTAATTCTTCAAAAAATATGCCCGGAACAAGGATATTCTTAAATCCTTCTTCAAATTTTTTAGCAAGCCCTAATAGTCTTTTTCCCTTCGGGACTCTTCTGCGAATAAAATCATCTAAGGCTTCCCGGAATCGATTATAAACCGGAAGAGAAATAATTTTATTTAAATAATTGCTTAAGGCCCCTACTGAAGGAGCAATGCTCATATCATTAGTATTAAATACTACTAATAAATTTTTCTGCAGGTGCCCGGTATTATTAAGTGCTTCAAAACACATCCCGCCAGTTAAAGAACCATCCCCGATTACCGCAACTATTTTCCTCTTTTTACCATTAGAAAGAAATTCTTGTGCGCAGGCGAGCCCTAAGGCTAAAGATAGGCTTGATGATGCATGCCCCGCGGTAAAACAATCATATATAGATTCATCTTTTGAGGGAAATCCCGAAATTCCCCCTGCCTGCCTTAGAGTAAAAAAATCCTTGCGTCTTCCGGTAAGTATCTTATGGGCATAGGCCTGGTGCCCCACATCCCAAAGCAAAAAATCATGCGGCGTGTTCAAGCAATAATGCAAACTCACTGCCAACTCCACCGCTCCCAGACTAGAGGCTAAATGCCCACCTGTCTTAGAAACTACATCTAACATTAATTCTCTTATCTGTGAACAAATCTCCGGAAGCCTCTTTTTAGGAATCTTTTTTAAATCCTTGGGGCTATTTATTTTATCAAGCAGGCTCATTCTCTAATCGTTTTTGTTGTTATTATCAAAATCTTTTACTTCAAAACGTGCGTTTCCTGAAACGCCATCCTTCTTCATTAAAACTTCCACTTTTCGCTTGGCTGAATCAAGGGTTTTAGAGCAGACTAATGAAAGCTTTATACCTTCTTCGTATTTCTTAACTGCCTCCTCCAACGTTAATTTTCCATCTTCAAGCTCTGCTACTAACTTTTCCATTCGCTTTAACGCGTCCTCAAATTTTATCTCAGCCATTTACAACCTCCTTGAAGAAAAATTTTCGTCCACCGGCCTGTCTCACCTCTCACCAGGCGCTCTAAACAGTGCTCCTTACTCGTCGCACTAGAGCCCTCAAATTTTATCTCAGCCATTTTTCACCTCTTGTTTTTACTTTTTACCGTTTCGATAATCTCAACTTTACTAATAAATGATCCTTTTGAAATCTGTGTTTTTATGCGATCTCCAGGCTTTACCTCTTTGATATCTCTTATTATTTTACCTGTATCTAATTTAAAAGACAAACTAAAGCCCCTTAATAAAACAGCGAGCGGATTTAAAGCGCTTAGCCTATGTATATAACTTGCGGCTACCTCTCCTCGGGCGCGCAAAATATGATTTATTTTAACAGAAAACATCTTTTTTAAACTCTCTACCTGTTTTATATTCTGTATTAAGAGATTGCGAGGATTAAGCAAGCGCACCCTGTTGACTAAATCTTTAAATCTATATGCTGTGTTTTGAAAATAATGTTTAATATGCAAGTCTAAATTACAAAGCGTCTCATCAAGACACTGTTGATGCTCTTCTAGTCTCTGCCTTATATAATTTCTTATAAAACTTAAGGTGTTCTCTATGCCTAGTACTATTTCTTCTTCTTTTTTAATTACTATCTCTGCTGCTATTGAAGGTGTTGCAGCACGCCTATCTGCAACAAAATCAGCTATCGTATAATCTCTTTCATGACCCACCGCGGAGATAACCGGTAATTTTGAATCATAGATTGCACGCGCAACCCTCTCCTCGTTAAACGCCCAGAGATCCTCAATAGAGCCTCCGCCGCGCCCAACAATTAAAACATCTAATTTTCCACATATCTTTTGAGAGTTATTAAGATCTTCTATTGCCTGGGCAATTTCATCTGCGGCGCCCTCACCCTGGACTCGAGCAGGGGCTATGAGCACTGAAACAAAAGGCGCTCTTCTTTTAAGCGTACTGAGAATATCACGGATAGCAGCACCCTCACTAGATGTAACAACGCCAATACGAAGGGGTAAATCCGGTATAGTTTTTTTCTTGCTCTGGCTAAACAAACCCTCAGCTTCTAATTTTTTCTTAAGCTGTTCAAAAGCTAATTGCAGGCTTCCTATTCCTTTAGGCTGGATTCTCTCGACTCTAAGCTGATACTGGCTTCTGGGGCCATAGGCGCTAATTTTTCCTAAGCATACCATCTTAAGGCCGTCTTCAGGTTTAAACTTTATCTCTCTATTATTTGCTGCGCCAAAGATTACTGCGTTAAGGGAGGCCTTATCATCTTTTAAGGTAAAATAAAAATGTCCTGAAGGGTAGGCCTTAAAATTAGAAACCTCACCCTCCACCCAAACCTCGCTAAAGGTACTTTCCAGTATTAACTTAATATCCCGAGTAATTTCACTAACAGAAAACATTCTACTCTGGCCTGTGGGGAATAAATCCTGTTTAGCTATTTCCTCTCTTAGCTTAGACATTCTTTTATTCTTTTTATTGCTGTAGCCTTTGCAGTCTTTTCATTTATTGTAACAATAACACCCTGCATTTGTATATCATCGTCTGCTACTTCAAAACGTGTAGGCATGCCGGTTACAAATCTTTCTATAACGCTTTCTTTTTTTCTGCCGATAACCGAATCACACGGTCCGGTCATTCCTACATCAGTAATATAAGCCGTACCGCCGGATAATATTTTTTCATCTGCGGTTTGCACGTGAGTATGAGTACCTGCGACCAAAGATACCTTCTCATCTAAAAAATAAGATAAAGCAATTTTCTCCGAGGTAGCTTCAGCATGCATATCAACCAATATAATATTAGTCTCTTTTTTTAACAACTTAATAGCTTCTTCTGCTGCGCGAAAAGGACACTCTATCGGATGCATAAAAACCCTACCCTGAAGATTAAGGACTCCTACCTTTATACCATTTTTTTCTATAATACAGTGTCCTTTACCTGGCGTGAGTGGTGGTAAATTTTCCGGACGCAGGATATAGGGATTATCTATTATTTCAAGCACATCTCGGCGCTTAAATATATGATCCCCAGAAGTTAAAACATCTACGCCTTTTACAAAAAGCGAATTTGCGCACTTAGAATTAAGGCCTGACCCGCCGGCTGCATTTTCCCCGTTAGCTACGACCAAATCAATTTTCTTATCAATAATAAAGTCGGGAAGTAATCCAGCCACTGCTTCTCTTCCGGGCTTACCTACTATGTCACCTATTAATAAAATATTCATATTCTAGATCTTTATATTCTCCTTTTTATTTTGCATAGTCTATCGCTCGCATCTCACGAATTACCGTAATCTTAACCTGTCCAGGGTACTCCATTTCTTCTTCTATCTTTTTACGTAAATCATGCGATAGATTAATTGCGTCATTATCCGTTATTCTATCCGGCTGCACAATAACCCTTATCTCTCTTCCCGCCTGGATAGCGTAAGCTTTATCAACGCCCTTAAAAACATTTGCAACCGCCTCTAATTTTTCCAGGCGTTTTATATAAGTTTCCAATGTTTCGCGTCGTGCCCCGGGCCTGGCCGCACTTATTGCATCTGCGGCAATAACTAATGTTCCATAAAGATTATTTACCTCTGCTTCTTCATGATGAGAGGCGATTGCATCTACTACTTCTTTTGCCTCTCCGTATTTTTTAGCCAGATTTGCGCCTATTATGGCGTGAGTCCCTTCTTCCTGATGATCAATAGCCTTTCCGATATCATGCAAGAGACCTATACGCCGGGCTAACTTAAAATCAAGCTTTAGTTCCGAAGCCATAACCCCCATTAAAAAAGATGTTTCCTTAGAATGCTGCAGCGCATTTTGCCCGAAACTTGTCCTGAATTTTAGACGACCCAATAGTTTAATTATCTCAGGATGCAGACCATGCATGCCTATATCAAAAACTACCTTTTCTCCTTCTTCGCGTATTTTCTCATCCATCTGACGCCTGACTTTTTCAACCACCTCTTCGATCCTGCCGGGATGTATTCTACCGTCGGCAATTAAACTTTCCAGTGTAATCCTAGCTATCTCCCGCCGCACAGTATCAAACCCGGAAAGAGTAACAGCTTCGGGGGTATCATCTATTATAACATCTATACCTGTCGCCATCTCTAGGGCGCGAATATTCCTACCTTCACGGCCAATAATTCTTCCCTTCATTTCATCAGAAGGAAGATTAACTACCGAGACAGTAGATTCAACCGTATGCTCAACCGCACACTTTTGTATAGCAAGGGTAATCAACTCTTGTGATTTTTTCTCAACTGTCTGCTTAACTTCGTCTTCCATCTTCTTAATTAAAGTTGCTTTCTCACTAGTCAATTCCTGTTCCAGACGCATAAGAAGCAAGGCCTTTGCCTCCTCCTGAGACAAAGACGAAACTTTTTGCAATCTATTCTTCTCCTCGACCAATAACGCGGATAGCTCTTCATCTTTCTGCTTCAACCCTTCCTCTTGACGTTGTATACCCTCAGAGCGAGACTCGATAGTTTTTTCTTTCTTCTCCAATAAATCCAAACGCCTGTCTATATTTACTTCCTTTTGATTCAAACGCTTCTCAAGCCCAACTAATTCTTCACGCTTATCTTTATTCTCATTATCGAAATTCTGTCTTAGTTTATACAGAGTGTCTTTTGCCTCTAGCTCTATTTCGCGTTTTCTGTTTTCAATCTCTTTCTGGGCCAATTCAATTATATTCTTGGCTGTTTTTTTTGCAGAATCTAATTTTTTATCAGATACTAATTTCCGCAGGATAAAACCTATAAACATACACCCGCTTCCTACCAAAACCACAATTACCCAGCCAACACTTGTATTTAAATTATCAAACATGGCATATTCCCCTTCTATATTTAATAGCGTGTAGCGTAGAACGTATAGTCAAATTTCATTCATTATATAGATAGGCTCTATACTGAATTATCTGCTAACCGCTAATATTAGGCGCTGATTACAATTTCGACCGGATGGTCGTATCGGCTAAAAGGGAGATTATTTACGATTTGAAATGAAAAGGCAAGCCCTAAAGTACGGGTTTTACCAGATTTTTCTTGCAAAAATCTGTCATAATACCCCTTCCCCCTACCCAGGCGATTCCCTCCATCATCAAAGGCTACACCGGGAACGATTATTAAATCAAGTTCTTTTGGGGATACGGTATTACGATGCTCTTCTTTAGGTTGTCTTATATTGTAAGGACCGGATTGTAGCTGCCAATCTCCCAAGATAAAAGATGCATCCATCTTATCCACAGGGATAGACCCTCCTGTTACCTTTAAAGGATGGGTCTTAGAAACATCCTCAGAAACCATCGGAACTGCTACTTTCTTGCCCAACTTAATTGCCTTTTTTATCATATCGTGAGTGCTTACTTCAAATTTAGTCGACACATAAAACATTATAATATACGCCTGTTTAAACTCAGGCAGACTAAAAAGCTTATTCTTTATCTGTCTGCTCCTCTTTATTCTATCTTCCTCCTTCTGCGATTTCAATTCAGCTAAAATTCTATTGCGAAGCTTACTTTTTTCCAACTGCAGGTCTTGTTTCATGTTAATGCTTATGATGCTGATCAATATCTGTCTTTGGTGCGAAGCTGCTTGGGTCACGGCCTATTTTTTTATAATAATCCGTAAGCGCAGACCTTAATGCCTGTTCAGCCAAAACAGAACAATGCATTTTTACCGGCGGAAGTCCTCCTAGCGCCTCTGCTACGGCTTTATTGGAAATTTTAAGCGCCTCTTCTATGGTTTTACCTTTAACTAAATCCGTTACCATAGAACTCGTAGCTACTGCCGCACCGCACCCAAATGTCTTGAATTTGACATCTATTATTGTATCATCTTTAACCTTTATGTACAACTTCATTACATCCCCGCAATTATGTAGTGTTAGGGCATTTGATACATAAGAATGCGCTCCCTCAACCTCTAGATTATAAACCAAACCTTTGTAATCGATAGATGCTATATCTCGGATAGTAGTGTAATAAAAATCTTTACCGAACCAAGATTTATATCTATTTTGACGCTTTGGCGTTATGTTGAAATCTATTCCCAAAATATTAGCTATTTTCTTTAATGAATCATCTTCCTGGATGTAAACAAGATAGCTTTCCTTGTGGATTCCATAAGCCCTCCCCTTAGAAAAATTGCTGATAATTTTCTGTCTTAATAACAATAACCTCAATTGATAGGCAAGGGTCCTGGATATAGTCACATACTTAGCGCGCTGACGTTTTAAATCAACATAACCGTCTCCTCGAAACATTCCACACAACAAAGCCTTCTGCTTTACTAAGGAGAGCTTCATCATCCACTGAGGCAAACGTTTCCTAATGGCTCCCTTACCGAATTGCTTTTCAAAAAATCTTGCCAGACGCGCAGAATAGAATAGCACATCTATAGCTGTTTTACGCTTTGAATACACCAATTTTGCCGACTTAATTTTAAAAGCCCTCTTCATCAGTATTAACACGTCGTTAATGTAGGCTTTTTCTTTTGAGTTAAAAGTAAAGCCGACCGTTCCCTTACATTTATCTGTTCTTACATAACCCTCAGCAAGATAATATCCTATAAGCCGACAAAAACTATTATCAACTTTTATATTACCGGGTAATGCTTTACTCTTAAAATCCCATTTAGGTTTTTCAACATCAAACTCAATCTTTTGTTTATCATTAGTCTCCTTAGGAATAGGATGTAAAATTAAATCTCCCTTTTTTAATTCTTCTGCCGCGTACCAATCCGGCATATACTCTTTATACAATCTAAATTTATCTCGCTTGCCAGTCTTTAAAGCCAATATCCGGTGCTCAGGCGTGACTATTGAGACACCAAGATTGTTTACAGTAAAACGGCGAATCTTACCTCGATATACCCGTCGATGAACAAGCTCAACATTATGATATTTGCCATCATGACTTAAAACCCTAAATTCATTTGAAATATTCTTAATCTCTTTTATGTCGGGATTGGTAAAGATCAATGTATCAGGAATCACACAGACCGGGTTGCCTACTGTGCCGACACCGTCGGCATCAGGGATCTCTCCCACATTATGCGGATTGTTAAAATGCTGCATTACTTTCTCGCTATACTGCTCCATAATAATCTCTACTTGTCAGTTTTTTTGAGCCTCAGGCTGCGCGGCTTACCTGATTTTGAATAATCCTTAGGGCGTGATATCTTTAAAAACTTATCCAGCTTCCCTTTTGCTTTTAAATCCTTGTAAATTAAAACCCAGGCGCAATCTCTATCAGGGTCTACCTCACATTTTCCTTCTTTGACACCTCCGCAGGGGCCGTTTAAAATCCCCTTAGAACATAAAGTAACGGGACAAATGCCTCCGGTAGTATCTATTATACACTCCCCGCAGGCAGAACACCTTTCGCTAAAATCCCCTTTGGCATCCATAATAGAGCCGAATAAAGTATCGCAGCCCGGAATAATTTCCAGGCCAAATCGGTCATTTTCCTTAAAAGAAGCCGAGGCCAGTCCGCATGAAAGAATCAACACAGCCTCACTATTTTTTAGAGCATCCCGATTTTTACCTATTGCCAGTTTTACCTTACTGGCAACACAAGTAACATCAGGTACAACCATCCCAGTGACAGTCTTGCCGGACGACTCTAGTTTTTCCTTCATCGCCGCAAGCTCTTCTTCTCCGCCGGTCTTACAAGTTGTTGCGCAATCACCGCACCCCACTAAAAAAATCTTCTTATAGTCTTTTACTGAAGCAAGAATTGCTTCGTATGCTTTCTGCTTGGTAATAATCATTTATATATCTCTCCACCTTTTGTCCTACTAAATTACTAGCTTTTAAGCCAGAGGGCAATGGTTTGGTTTCCAAATAGCCAAAGCCATAAGCCAGAGGGCGATGGTTTGGTAACCGATAACCAAAGCCATTAACCTAAAAATTTTAGCACATTTTACTAATATGCTCAAGAGATTTTAAAAAAAGATTTTTGGAAAGATTTTAAAAATGCGCCTACGGGCAAATGAGAGCCTTCTTTTTTCGGCGTTTCCGCCGAAAATGCGGTTTTCTCCTTTTTCAGGTCCAAAAGAGGGTTGACACAGGCCTCTAGAATGCCCTAAAAGGCCTCATATCTGCGTCATATGGGCTTTTATTTAGATAGAGGAGGGGGAAAAATCCACGCTTGTGCAAAATTCAGTTGACACTTGCCCCTGGGAGCCATTATAATAATGTAAACAGTTTTCGTTTATAAACAATGTAAACAGAATCCCTTTACAAAGGAGAAAATACTATGCCTAGTCCTTTTACACCTTATCTTGGTACAGTACCTAAAACTTTTGTCGGCCGTGCAAAAGAGATTGCCGATTTTGAGAACTTTCTAAATGAAGCTAAAAGCAATAAACCTTCTTCTATCCTCTTAACCGGTCAAAGAGGCATTGGTAAAACAGTTTTATTAAAATACTTTTCAGGTATTGCTAAACAAAACCGTTTTTACCCTGTCTATTTAGCCCTGGATGAATCTTCTGCTGCGCCGGCTGCCTTGGCAAAAAGAATTTTTGGCCGGGTTAAAGCTGTTTTAGAAGAAGAAATCATCACCTTAAAAACCAAGAAGCTTGTTAAGAAGATAGATCCTAAAATTTCCCTTAAACTCCATGACATGGAAGTAGAATTAAGTTCTTCTTTAAGAGCAGAAGAAATTAACGAAGATAATTTTGTTATCTCTTTGGGTAAACTTTTAGGCAAACGCCATGTATGTATTTTCAGCGATGAAACTCAAAGTGTTTTGCGTAATGGCGTGGCTCGGTTTATTGTTAATACTCTTTACGCAGAGCTTCCTGATTACGCTTCAAATTGGGTTTTTGTATTAGCGGGGATTCCTGTTTTAGAAGAAAAAATACTCAAGGCTACGCCTGCGGATAGAGCTTTTCAAAAAATGGAATTATCAGGGTTAAATCCTCAAGAAGTTTCAACCATGCTGCAGAAGACAGTCAAAGGTACTAAAGTAACTTTCCAAAAAGAGGCCTGCGAAGATATTGTTAATGATACCCAGGGAATGCCTTACTACGTTCAATTTTTCGGGGATAAACTTTTTAACCTTATAGAAACAGGAGCGATCACTAAAGATTTTTATCTCCAGAACAAAAAACATGTTCTAAAAGAATTAGGCGACACAGTCTTTACTACTCGAATAAAAGATTTAGAAAAAAGAGGGCTCTATGCAGATGTTCTGCTGCAGTTTGCATTTTTAGATCGCCAAAAAGGCGTTACCGCTAACGAAGTATCCAACAAGATTTCTACCTACGCCGGTCCTTACATTAAAGAATTGGAAACC
Organism: uncultured bacterium; assembly: GCA_913009335.1. Taxonomy (GTDB): domain Bacteria; phylum Omnitrophota; class Gorgyraeia; order Ghiorseimicrobiales; family Ghiorseimicrobiaceae; genus DRER01. The sequence goes on along the minus strand of CAJVXN010000031.1, from coordinate 4,054 downwards.
AAGGGATTTATCGTAAAAACTTCCCGGGGTAAATACCGCATTACGGACGATCTATTTAGAGGCTGGCTTTGTAAAAAATACAAATAATTCCTTAAGAATTACTTTTGTGTTGCAATAAAACATACACCCACTCGCTGAGTGAACCGATAGCGTTAGAAAGTTTGTCTCCAACTTCAGAAAAGTTAAGAAGATCTATTCGTTTCAAATTGGCCAACGAATTTCCCCCTTTTTTGTTCATAGGATATCTAAATGCAGTTGCTTCGGGATCATATTTTTGAAACTCTCTAATACATTGACTGATTATGTCTAAGTCAATAGAAGAATCTTCCTCTGCTGATTGTAAGTATAGAATTATTTTTTTGCAGGCATTCCATATATCACCAATTCCATGATGACCTGGAATGTCCGGAATCTGATCTGTAAGAATACTACTATTTCTGAGAATATCCTTAAGGCAAAGTTCGAGATAGTGTCGGTAAAGAAAAATGATAGGGTAAACTATGAAGTTTTTCTTTGTTCCAGTTTTAAGTACATCTTGGACAAGTATATCTACTGCCCTTTTATACCCGTCGGCATAAATACACCAATCTTCATGTGAAACTGTTGTATCTGCAATATTCCGCAACTTTCCATCTGACTTAAATAATTTACCCCCACTCTGAGGAAAAGCTAATTGATATTTAATATCCATAGATTATTTTCTTGTGCAACTATGTTTCGTGCCCGTCTAACACAAAAATCGGTTGCCTTGTGGGGCCACGAAGTAGCAAAACAAGGTCAGCTGGATTGCTTTAGAGCTTATATTTTTTAATTGTTTGAATTAATCCGTTCAATGAATCCCTTTGCTCGTTAAAAGAGATACTATTTATATCAAATTCTCCTTTATAATCATCAGGAAGCGACTGGCTTTTAGATTCTAAGTAATCAATAACTTTAAGAGCTATCTCAGCTTCGATAAGTGCTTCCTGACTTCTATCTTTTAGAAAAAGAATATGAGCAAGAGTCCAATGCACAGGATTACCCTCAGTTTTAATTTTTGTAGAAATTTTAGCAACTATTTCGGCGTCATTTAAAACTTTGTTTTGAAAAAGAAGGTTTGAAAAATTATTAATAAATATAACAAATGTTTCCAACTTATTTTCTCCCGGTAATTTTGATAGAAAAGTATTTTTAAAAAAATCTTGTTCAAATGCATTATGCATCTGCAAAATACCTGTCAATTTAGATATTTCCCAAGTTCCTATACGATTCATTAATTTAGACTTGAGTTTTAATTCTGGATCAAATTTTTTCCACGGATCTCCTGAAAACATATCTTTAAAAAATTTTACTAAAAATCGGAAGGGGTTTTGAATTCTGGAAAGTTCCCTGTCCTGCGAAATAGGATACCCTATGGCTGTAGCACATGATTCACAAAGATAAATACGAACACCATACCCTGAATTTTTGTTGGTAATAAAAACATCTTCTTTAAAATCGTCATCGCCACATAGTGCACAAAATTTTACCGGTGCAAGACCTTTTTTATACCATAAATCCCAATCAGCGCCGAATGGTTTATAAATCCAGTCATCAGTAAAATCCTCATCTCTCCATTCACGACCTACAGCACAATAGAGCCTACGCTGGAAACTTTTTGCGCGTTCGATATCTTTCATAAAATAAGGGTTGCCCTATTCTGCAATCGCAAAATCAACCGTCACGACAGCCGTTACTTTTTTCTCTAATGAAGCTGTGTCATTATTACCATACCACGATACGTCATAAGAACTTACAGAGGTTATTTGAAAAATGCCCATCTTAGCCGAACGCATAAGGCCGATTTTGTTGCCGGTTGATGCAGCCATGCTCTTTGCTCGTTTCTTTGCATTTTCGGTTGCCTTCGCAAGCATCTCTACTTTTAACTCAGCAAGTTTCGTATAAAAGTATTTCGGTGCACTGGAAAGAAACTGGATATCCTGATTAATAAGCTCTGTTGAACGGCGTGCTATATCATCAATCTTTTTAACGTCATATGATCGTACTTCTACGCCCTGACTTAAACGATAACCTTCTATTTCGTTTGTATCGTGCCCTTTCTCGTTTTTTTTATAAAGCACGGTTGTACTGATTTGAGAAACAATAATCTCGTCATCTTTTACACCTTTCGATAAAAAGTACTCTTTTACCTTTTTTAAATCTCCCTTTAGTTCTTCAAAGGCAATGGTCATTTTAAAGTTTCTGCGCGAAAATTTTGAATTCCATACGATGTAGTCGGATACAATCTCTTTCTCAGCAGAGCCGGTCACAGTAATTACTTCATTGGTAAACTTTTTAATCTGCATTAGCCCCTTTGATAGGATTACGGTTGAACCAATCGTTGCCCCTGCAATACACAAACCTAAAATGATAATTTGAATATGTTTTAATTCTCTTAAACTTCCCATGCTAATCCTCCCTAGTTTCAGCAACAATATCTTTAATTATCTCTATTGCAGGGATAATTTATAGGCTGCTTCCGCGCTTCTATTTAATTTTATATGCTCTTTTAAGATTATTTTTTATCTGTTCTGCGTCGTAAACCATCGTAGCTATATCTGGCTTTTCTCTAAAACACTTAATAGTATTAGAGGTTGACGGTTTACGAAATGTATAAGTTTGCCCCCCAGAATAATTAGTTTTGCCAGAATAAGTTGCGGAGCTACCAACAACAGTAACGCCCCCACCGGTCGCTACTGGCGTGGTGCCGCTAATACTTCCACGTGTCTCTGCTGTTACTGGGGTAGCATATGAGCTTGTACTTGTTGCTGACCTCTCATCAATAATTATGAAATACTTGTAACCATTTTCAAGTGTCACTTCCGCGCTGCGTAAAAAAGTGTAGTCTTCTACTCTGCCACTACCGATATAAGCATTCCCACTAAACACTATTCTAAAAACATCATCTTGAATTTTCATATCACTATAGCCGCCTGTCCAACCCCGTCGAGCATATCCTGTTGCACACCCAACTAACCCCAAACATAACAATAATACTAAAACTGTTTTCATATTGAGCTTTTCAGCCCCTTAGACGATTGTTAAAAAATATATTTATAAACTGTTTTAGATTTAAATATCTGCTAGCTCAGAAATAATAATTTCCCAATCCATATCGGTTATTTCTGATGGAACAAAAACCGTTAGGCCTTGAGGATGAAAAAGACGTTTCCATTTTTCCGAATCCCCTTTAAGTGAAGGCAACTTAGATGCCAATTTACTAGCGATAATGTATTTCTTTGGTGACCCCAGAGGAAAAATTTTAAACGGAAGAGCCCATTCTTTAGGCCAAATATCTTTAATAATTTTCTCAGGGTCTGGCTTTGAATAAATCAAAAAGGGGGTGGTGAATATGCCCATCCCTACATGGGTACAATAAAAGATTCCAAACGATCCTATTGGAACATTTTTCGCCTTTGTTCTAATTGATTTATTTTCTCCCTGTCTTTTTGATACAGCCCATTGCCGCGCTCCAACCCCAGCCCAAATATTGCTGAAACTGTGAGAACTGAAAACGAATATTTTCATTTTTTAACTACCCCTCAAATTCCACTTCCTGCTGCACCCTCAACGCATCCTCTTGCGTCAAAGTAGATAAATACCGCAAAGTCATTGCCGGCGTATTATGCCCCAGGTGATACTGTAACGCTTTAGGGTTTCCAGTCTTGCGTAGCCGAATAATCGCGTCAGAGTGCCTAAGCAAGTGCGGGAACACCTTCTTTTGCACTCCAGCGGCCTTGCTGGCTTCATTTAGGACCTGCCAGGCCCTTGACACCTGCTTATCTTAAAAAAACGCTGTTTAGGCTCAATTCCGGCTCTATACGCGTATGATTCCAGCTTCTCCTTAAAATTTACCGGCAAAGCCACTAATCGTAACTTCCTTCCCTTGCCGATAATCTCCATTGCCGACCGGCCTTCAAAATTCCGTATCGAAGCCGGCGTCAATGCCAGGGCTTCAGAAATCCTCAACCCTGTTTGATACAGGATCATGATCAAGAGCTGATCCCTTTCTCTTTTACAGCCTTGCGTTAACTGC
>CAJVXN010000030.1 GCA_913009335.1 uncultured bacterium | reverse complement strand
GTTGGACAGTCCTAAGGTTTATACCATAAAAGGCGTTACCTGGTCACCGGCAACGCGCGCACCTTCCCGGGCTATTAGCCCGATTGACCCTACCAGTATTATTGATTATGGATTTTTCTTTAATTGGGGTGGTCGTGTTCCTCAGGGACATGAAATTCTTGCCTTCTGGAAAAAGAGACAATTCCAGGAATACTATACGACAGATCTTCCTTTAATGAAGGAAATGAACGTAAACACCGTGCGTGTATATGAGGATTTTGGTGATGATCCGGATATATACAATGAAATACTAGATGAGTGTTATCGTAATAACATTATGGTTATTATGACGGTTGCAATAGGAGTTGATGATTTAGTAAATCAGACGTATTTAAATATAGTTGAAAAATACAAAAACCATCCGGCAATTTTGATGTGGTCTTTAGGTAATGAATGGAATCTTAATCGCTATTATTATTATGGCGGTGCTTACTCCATGGAGAATTTGATATCAATGACTAATATAGCGGCAGGTTTAATTAAGCAGCTTGATCCAAGCCATCCGGTTTCTTCGTGTTTGGGGGATAGGTTTGATTTGTCTTTTGATTCTACTAATCCTTGTGGCTGGCGTCCCGAGGAGAATAGCGATATTCCGCATATTGTAAATAATTGTTCTAATGTTGATTTGTGGGGAATTAATGTATACCGGGGAGCAAGTTTTAATAATATTTTTTCACAGTGGCTTAGTGCTTGGGGAGAAGAAAATCCCAAACCCTTTTACTTTAGCGAATTCGGGACGGATTCATATTGGTCAACAACATTTACTACGCCTTATCAATGTCAGAGTCTGGCTAGGGTTGATAGTGGTTGGGAACATCAGGATGAACAAGAAGCTGTGTTTTTCCTGCTTTGGAATGAAATAACTAATCAGTTATCAAGCGTTTATCCGGATGCATTATGTTTAGGCGGTCTAATTCATGAGTTTAATGATGAGCTTTGGAAAGTAGGCTGTTTCCATACTGGCCTGGGGGATCCTTTCCCTCAATTAGCCGAATTCGTAGATTACAATAATAACACAAGCTATGATGAGTATAATACTCAGGGATTTGCGCTTTATGGCGGGCATCGTGATAATGTTGCCAACGAAGAATATTTTGGCGTAGTAGATGCGGACCGTAATCCTAAAAGAATATTTTATCAGGCACAACTCGCTTTTCAAGAGACATTAGTTGATACTACTCCTCCGAGTACGCCGGATGTTTTAGATAGCGGGGATTATACTCAGAGTACTACTGAGCTTTTCGCAAGCTGGGAATCAGACGACCCTGAATCAGGGGTTAGCGGATATTTTTATTGTATCGGCACGGCCCCTTTTAGCGATGATGTCTTAGCTTGGAATTCTGAGGCAGTACCGGATACATCTGTTACAGCGAGTGGGCTATCATTAACTAATAACGCAACCTATTATTTTAATGTTAAAGCCATAAACGCAGAAGGATTAATAAGCCAAGTCGGTTATTCCGACGGTATAGTCGTTAAATCTCTTAGTGTTGCTATTACGGATGTTACGCTTACTCTTGTAAAAAATACAATAGATACGGCTATATTTCTTGATGCGTTTACTATTAATAATTCCGGCACATCCAGTACTAGCTGGCAGCTTCAAAACAATCAAGATGGAACATATACGCCTGTAGGGGGAAGCAGTGAATCTGTATCAATACAAGGATTTGGTTTTTATGAATCTTCGGGAGGCATAGCCGCAGGAGATACTAGCACTATAAGAGCTTATATTAATAATAACAAGCCTGTAGGCTTATATCAAGGGTCTTATACCCTAAAACAGATTATTCAGGAAACTACCATAGAGATAGCAACGATATATTTTTATTTAACTGTAGAGGAAGCTAAAGAATCTCCCGATATTAGATTTATCTGGCCGAGGCGCTGCAGGCCGGGTGGATACGTTTGGATATGCGGCAATAATTTTAAAGAAGTAGATGATTTAAGCCGGGTTCAACTTTCAGGCAGCCAAGAAACAACGGATGCACAGATTATAATATGGCGTAATAGATATATTGTTTTTAAAGTACCTTATATTGCATCCGGAGATTACGAACTTTGCGTGATTAATTCATCCGGCGAAAGCGAGGTAGAGCATTTTAAAATTACTCTTCCTTCTCCGCGTATAACCTGGATGTGGTCCAACCGAGGTAGAAAGGGGAGATACGTACGCATATACGGAAGAGATTTCGGCGATAGAAGTTCTGCGAGTAAAGTATTGATTTATAAAAGAGGCAGTAGCGGATACGGTTCTATAGTTTCCTGGAAAGATGGACGCATTATTTTTAAAGTTCCCCAATTAAAGAAAAGAGGCTGGCATAAGGTAAGAGTTTATACACCTGATGGAAGAAGTAATACAAAATCATTTTACTACTATTAAGATTTAGTTGTAGTTGGTAACTTCATTATTTTTCTAGCTACCCCCTCCATATATATAATAATCCCCGCCTTAAGTTATTTATTTCTAATTCTATATCCCCAAATTTATATAGATTTTCAGCTTGTGTAATGTTATAATCTTTTTAAGGAAAGTTGTCTAATTTTGAGCAAATATATAATAAATGCAAGATAATAATAATGATAAAAAAAGCCTATTAATCGGAGATGTTTTAGTCGATAAGGGTGTAATAACGCCCGAGCAGCTTGAAAAGGCTCTTGGTGTCCAAAAGGAAAAAAAAGGTTTTATCTGTAATATTATTATTGAGCTGGGATTTGCGCGTCCGCAGGAAGTGTTTAAAGTTTTATCCGAACAAATGGGCGTTGAGTATGTCGACTTAAAAAGTGAAAAAATAGATTTAAGCGCAGTTGATAAAGTGCCTGCCAAGTTTGCCATCCACTACAAAATAATGCCCTATAAATTCCAAGAGAATAAGTTGATTGTGGCATTATCTGACCCTTTTGATATTCACAAGCTGGATGATTTACGACTACTTTTAGATATAGAGGTGGGGGTGGTTTTAAGCTATGAAGAAGACGTTTTAGAAAGTATACAAAAATATTATGGTGTGGGCGCTGAAATATTAGAAGATATTATGAGTCGTGAAGATTTTGGGGAGAAAGTAAAACCAAGGTCTCACGCGATAGAGGATTTAGAAGCAGCGGTTGAAGATGCCTCGATTATTAAATTTGTAAACCAAATTATTGCCCAGGCAGTCGAGGAGAGGGCTACAGATATTCATCTTGAGCCATATGAAAATGAATTGCGGGTACGTTTTAGAATTGATGGTATTCTATATGAGGTCCCTATACCTGAATCAATAAGATTGTTTCATGCTTCTATTGTCTCGCGCGTTAAAATTATGTCAGGACTGGATATTGCTGAGCATCGCCTGCCGCAGGACGGTAGAATTAAAATAAGAGTAAAAGGGGAGGAGTTGGATTTAAGAGTGTCGGTCTTGCCTTCCTCATACGGCGAATCGGTTCAAATCCGAATTTTGGGAACCAGGTTTTTTATGGAGCTTGAGAATTTAGGTTTTATTGACGACGATTTAAAAAAAGTAGCTAGTCTGATAAATAAATCTTACGGCATAATTTTTGCTACCGGACCTACAGGCTCAGGTAAATCGACAAGTTTATATGCGGCTTTAAGTAAAAGAAATATTCCCGGCGTTAAAATAGTCACAACTGAGGATCCTATTGAGTATCAAATTAGAGGGATAACTCAGGTTCAAATACACCCTAAAATTGGGTTAACATTTGCCAGTGTTTTACGCAGCATACTGAGACATGATCCCGATATTATAATGGTAGGAGAGGTAAGAGATTTAGAAGCAGCCGAGATTGCTATTCGCTCGGCTATGACCGGACATTTAGTATTTTCTACTTTACACACCAATGATGCCGCGGGTACCCCGGCCAGGTTAATAGATATGGGCATTGAGCCTTTTTTGGTTGCCTCCTCTTTAGAGGGAATAATTGCGCAAAGACTGGTAAGAGTTATATGCCCGCAGTGTAAACAGAAAAAAACTGTTCCCAGTGAAATATTCAGAAAAGAGGGCGTGGATGTATCGGGTGAAAATATAGATGTTTTTGAAGGTAAGGGGTGTCAGGATTGTCGATTCACGGGATTTAAGGGAAGGACCGCTATTTTTGAAATATTGCTAATAACTGAGGAAATTAGGGATTTAATTCTAAAAAGAGCAACTACCCAAGCCATTAAGGAAAAGGCACTTGCCTTCGGCATGCGCACATTGAGACAGAACGGAATGCAAAAAGTCTTAAAAGGGATAACTACTCTAGGTGAGGTTATGCGCGTTGCCTAGCAGGTATAAATTAGTCCAAAGTTCAGGGTTATGGTAAGTAGTGTATGTATTTTTTTATCATCAGCCTCAGCCTTAGCCTCAACCTTTTTGTAATCTATGCCTACATACTTTTATAAAGCAAAAAAGGGAATTAGCCAGCTGCTTAATGGCCAGATAGAAGCAGTAAGTACGCATGATGCTTTGGCTAAGATAGACTCATTAGGGCTTTTCCCTGTTTCTGTCAAAGAAAAACAGGCCTCGCTAAAAATGCCCGCAAAGGTTTCTTTAAAGGATCTGGTAGAATTTACTAATCAACTCTCCACTCTAATAAATTCCGGATCAACACTTTTATCCGCACTTAATACTTTAGTCACAGAGACAGAGCATACCCGCATTAAACCGGTTATTTCAGAAGTTGCATCTGAAGTCAAAGAGGGCGTTGATTTCTCGCGAGCACTTGCTAAATATCCGCGTATTTTTTCTCAACTTTACGTAGCACTCATTAAAATTGGAGAATCTAGCGGAACATTAGGACAGAATCTAAAACGTATTTCCGAGGTTTTAGAAGAGGAGCTGGATTTTAGAACTAATATAATTTCTATTTCGATTTATCCTCTTTTAATCGTCGCGATAGGAATATTGACTATTTTTATTCTTTTAAAATTTGTCATTCCTAAGATAGTAGATATATTTTACGAAATAGGCCAGACGCTTCCCTTGGCAACGCTTATTCTTGTGGGGATATCAAATTTTTTCTCCAAATATTGGCTGGCACTTTTCGTAAGCTTAGCCCTCGCTTTATTTATTCTCAAAAATAGCCTTAAAGACCCCGGTAATAGATTAAAATGGGACAGATTTAAGTTGAAGCTTCCGCTATTCGGGGATTTACTTGTTAAGATTGAAGTCTGTAGAATTTCTCGCACCCTTTCTGTGCTTTTGAAAAATGGAGTTCCTTTGGATGCGGCCCTTAACGTGTTAAAATCTACAACTATTAATCGGCAATTTCAAGGTGAAATGGGGAGTATATTGGCAAAAATAAAAGATGGATCTTCTTTAAATCAAGCAATGAAGGGAGCAAAAATATTTAACCCCGCGTTTATAAATGTTATAACTATCGGAGAAGAATCGGGAACTTTAGAGAAGGTCTTAGAGGAGGTAGCATTCGATTATAATAAACAGGTAAACAGAAGTATAAAAAATCTGCTTAATGTGCTAGAGCCGCTTTTGATTTTAGGTGTCGGCTTAATAGTAGGATTTGTTGTACTTTCTATGTTGCTTCCGATATTCCAGATAGATTTTAATTTCTAGATAAAATATAGTATAGGGAGGAAATAATGAAAAAAGGTTTTACCCCGTTAGAGATGACGGCAAGAGGATTGTATTTAGCTGTAACACATTCAAAAATAAACAGGAGGTTTATATGAATATTAGATATATTTTACGTCCGCCAAAGAGCTGTGGCGGACTATCTCTAACGGGGTTTACGTTGATAGAGTTAATGCTGGTAGTAATTATCATCGGTATTCTTGCTTCCTTAGTTGTGCCGCGTCTTGCCGGCAGAGCTGAGCGTGCAAGAAAAATAGCCGCAAAAGCCGATATTGAGGCTAATATTTCTTCAGTACTCGAGCTTTATGAGATGGATGAAGGCGTCTATCCTCAAAAACTAGAAGATTTGTTAGAAAGCTCGGAGAGCTCGGGTGGGCCTTATCTCAAAAAAACACCTAATGATCCCTGGGGAAATCCGTATCACTATAAATATCCCGGGGAACACAATGCAGATTATGATTTAGCCTCAACCGGCAGAGATGGGGTTCTGGGAACTGAAGATGATGTTACGAACTGGGAATAATAGCAAGAAAAGAGCATTTACTCTCCTGGAACTTCTTCTGGTAATTGTAATTATCGCGGTTCTTATGGGATTGGCAATTCCTCGCATAAGTAAAACCATTGCGAATACTTCCTTTAAATCTTTTATAAACAAAGCTTGTCTTTTCTTGGATTACGCAAGCACCCGATCTACGTTAAAAAATATTATTCTTGAGGTTAGGTTTGACTTGAAGCAGAAAAATATTCTCTTGCGTAAACAGCAAGAAAAAGAAGAAATAATATCGCAACTACAAATTCCTCAGGATATCAGTATTGATATTGGCAAAGAAACAGTTATCTTTTACCCTGACGGCACATCAGAAGAATTTAAGATTATTATTTCTGATAACCAGGGGAGAAAAGTTGAAATATCAAGCAGTGGGTTTGATGGAAAAATCAAAAGAGATGAATAAAATAAAAGCGCCAAAATCTGGCGTATTATTGTTTGAAGTAGCTTTTGTAGTAATGATTGTTTCTATTATGTCTGTTTTTTTATTCAGGGGCTATGCGACATTTACAAAAGTCGCAAGAAAAAGCCTGGATTATATAAAGTTAGTTTTAGTCTCTGATGCGAAAATATGGGATTTAGAATTAGAAGAATATAACGCTGCGGTTACGAAAGATATGCATAAAGAGGGAGATTTTGATACAGGATTTAGGTGGCGGATAATTTTAGGTGACACGGATCATGTTAATTTTAAAAGGACGCGTCTGACAATAGATTCTACAAATAGAGCTGAATCGTTTGATAGAATGCTATATTTAAAAAGCGAAGATGAGTAAAAAAGGTTTAAGCTTAATGGAGGTTTTAGTTGCTGTTACGATTTTTTCTTTTACTTTGTTGGTTTTGTTTCTTCTTTTGCGCACAGGAATATTTGTAAGAGACAAGATAGAAAATAAGCAATCGCGTCTTTTAAATACATATTTAAGCCTGGAAAATATTGCTAAAGAATTACGAAACAGTGTCGCCTTCTATGATGAAGATATCGGGTTTAAAGCCGCAGCAGGGATATTAGAATTTTATTCAATAGTGTTTGACTATTCTGTTGACTCCCCGCAAGTTTCACATATAAGCTATACTTTTACCGACGGAAAACTATCAAAGATGGTTAAAGATCCTCTTGAGATGGAGATTGTTAAAGAATTTAACTTGCTTGAAGATTTAGAAAGCGTCAACTTCCTTTACTTTAATATAGATACGCAGGAATGGCAGGATAATTGGGATGATGCAGAAACTTTGCCTTATGGAGTAAAGTTGGAGTTATCTTACAAAGAGAAAAACGGAGAAGTTCTGGTTTTAGATAAATATGCACGCATACAAAGATAATAAAAAAGGTTCTTTTCTTATTCTCGCGTTATGGTTATTTACACTTCTTTCTATTTTTTGTCTTGGGCTCGGATTTAGGACTTTTATAGCGACCAAGAAAACGAAGCTTTTACTAGATAGCGTACGCGCGCATACTCTTGCATCTTCGGGCGTGAAACTAGCAATAAAGATTTTAGAAGAAGATAAAGAGGGAGAAGAAAACGTGGACCATTTGCAAGAAGAATGGGCTAAGGAAAAAGAAGAGAAGGAGGTATTCTTATCCCCCAAAAGGGTAGGGAGCCTCACGCTTAATATTGAGGATGAGTATTCGCGGCTGGATATAAATAGTGCCTCACAGGAAAAGTTAAACAATTTATTTGAGCAAGAGGGCGTTGAGAGTTATGATACGAAGGTAAAATATATTTTAGATTATATTGATGAAGATGCTGACCCTTTAAGCGGTAATCCCGAATCAGAAGAAGATGTAAAAAATGAGCCTTTAAACGCGCTTGAAGAATTGCTGCTTATAAAAAATATCACAAAAGATGATTATGAATCTTTAGGGAAACTGCTTACTGTTTTTTTAGGGGATGCAGGTAAAAAAGTAAATATTAATACCGCAGGTAGAGATATGTTGGGGGTTTTATTGGATATCGTAGCCCCGGATAAAAAAGAAGAAGTCTTTAGCGTGCGGTTTGGCCTAAACGGCATAGAGGGAGATGAAGATGACGGTTACTATGGCGAAGGAGGCGAAGATGTGCCTTCAGAAATCGAGAACGACTTTAAAACCACAACCGATATTTTCCGTATAAAATCCGAGTCCGAAATAAGAGACGCCAATAAAAAAATTACTTGTGTATTCAATAGGAATTCAGGTAAAATCTTATATTGGAACGAAAAATAATCCTGTATCCGGGATGTGTCCTGATAGCAAACTATGAAATCTAAAAAAATACTAATATTGGAATTGGCAGAGAAAGTAATAAAAATCTGTCAGGTAGGCATTAGCAAAAAAAGAAAAATCATTGATTTTATAGATGTTGTTGAATTAACGCAGGATGCTACCTCTCAAGATATCTTAGATATTTTTTCAAAATTTTCCAAGACCAAATATGAAAAAATAATAATATCTCTTCCCCGGACATTATTTCTTATGCGGTTTTTGCAATTACCGTCTCACCAGGAAGCAGAAATTGCAAAAATGTTGCCGTTTCAGCTATCTAAAATAGTCCCTTATCCTTTAGGGGAGATCATACACGATTTTTCCTTAGCGGAAATTAAAGAAAATTATTCCGAGATTATTATTTTTCTTATCCATAGAAAAAAAATCAATATTATTTTGGATGCTGTCGAGAATAAGCGTATTGATATTGATTTAATAACGATGAGTAGCCGGGGATTGTGGCAGCTACTCGTTTATAAAAATGTATTTTCCGGCATTGCTGATTCATCTTTTGTTATGTTGATTAACGTTGATAAGTATTCGGCGGAATTTTTGGTTGCGCATAGGAGTGGAATAATATTTTCTCGTGCGTTTTCTTACTCGGATAATCGCAGTTTAAACGAAGGGGTAAATCAATCGTTATTAATTTTTGAAAAAAAATTCGGCAAGCACGCGTTTGCAAAAGTTTTCTTTACCGGAAATAGGCATGATGATTTTATCAATAGGATTAATTTTGACGAAGCCATACCCATAGATTGCACCATAGATTTTTCCATAACAAAAAAAGCGAAAGATAAAATCAAAGATTGTTCTTTTTCATTCGCCTCGATTTTAGGATTATCGATAGATACAGATTCAGGTAAGTTCGATTTTTCGCCAAAACCCCTAAAGGTCAAAAGGGAGATAGCAAATAAAAAGAAGAAATGGTTTAAAGTTGCGGTTGTTGTTTTGGAGATTATTTTAATCTGCGGTATATTTTTATCTAAATATATATATGATAGAGATTCTTATAGAGAGTTTTTAGATTTTAAACTAGAGGAGATTGTGGTAGAGGCTAAAGAACTGGATGAGGTGGCAGATAAATTAAAAGTTTTGGATAAAAAATTTAAAAAGTCCGCTTCTTTTTCTGAGATTATACATGGCGTTGTTTCTGCGATGGAGCCAGGTATTCAATTGACTCTTTTTGATTTTCAGGAAAATGGAGAATTTTCTTTAAAGGGGCATGCGCGTGATCCTGCTGATGTATTCGCGATGGAAGCTTCTTTAAACAGATTGGATTTTTTAAAAGATGTAAAAATAAAATATGTTTCTCAGGTTAAGCAAAAGGGAAGAATGCGAGTTGAATTCTTAATTTTAGGGGATTTTAAGTAATTATGAAGATACGGATATTAACATCACGAGAAAAATTAATACTTTGGTTAGTTTTAATTATTTTTGCAGCAGTCATTATTTTTAATTTTGGCATAAGTCCTGTTGTCGCAAAAGTGTCTCGGCTAAACGATGATATCGAAAAAAAGACGCTTCTTTTGGAAAAATACGCCCGTTTAATCGGAAAGGGCGGAGATATTTTTTCCTTATACGCGCAGTATAAGGCTAATTTATGGATCGATGATCTTCCCCATGAGGCGATTGCTGCTTTATTTAAGGAGACGAAGAATTCTGCCGCCAAGTTTAACCTAGTATTAGAAAGGCTAAAGCCTCACCCCTTGGAAAAGAAGAACAATTACAAGGAGGTTTCTCTTGAGATAGAGTTATCGGGGGATCTTTCTTCGCTTTTTGGATTCGTCAATCATATTGAAAATTCAACCTCTCTTATTAAGGTTTCTACCCTTCGCCTGTCCTCTCAATCCAATAGCACTTCTATGCTTCGCTGCAAGGTAATACTTTCCAAAATATTTTTCTAAAAATATGCTTAAAAGTTCAGGATTTAGCTTGACAACCCGTAATAAAAGGTGTGTAATAATTAAAATACCTTTATAAGGGGAGTTGTTTTTATCTTATTACTAATGGTCTGAAATATTGATATTATTTAAATCAATAATGGTGGAGGTCTATGTCTTTATTGAATAAATTAAGCATCAAAAATACCCCTGCTAAAATAGCTATAAACTTACCAGGATTCTCACTTGATTTATTGGAGAAGCTGCTCTTTGTAGTAATTTTTATTTCACTGGCTTGTGTGGTTGTTTCTATGGCAGGGAAACCGAAATTTGCATCACGACAAGATATTTTTCAGATATTTCCCCCTTCTTTGGTACCGCAGGATGTCTCGCCTAAGATGCAAAAAGATTACGCCTCGTTTGCCAAGTCTTTAAATAATAAAAAAATATTTGCTTCTTTATATATAGAAGAAAAAAAAGATATTCCAGTTGTTGATACGGAAAAATTATCCAGGGTCATAGAAAATTTACGCCTGGCGGGTATATTGTCTAGGAATCCCCCGAAGGTAATAATTGAAGACAAGAAAACCGGAAAGAGCTTTTATCTAAAAAGCGGCGAAACTTTCTTGGATAGTATCAAACTAGAAAAGATATCAAAGGATTCAATCCTTTTAAACTATCAGGGTGAAAATTTTGAACTTTATTTTTAAAAAAATATTTACCCCGTTAGAGATAACGGCTAAAGCGCTTATACGAAAACCGAAGATTGAAAAATCTAAATTTCTGTCCAATGAATTTAATGCTAATAGACGCCCCGCCAAGGCGGGGCTATTTCTAACGGGGTTTACTTTTGTCATCGCTGCTGTATTATTTATCCTTCTAATGAGCTATCCTGCGCCTGCGCAGAGTAGCGGGAGTAACTCGTCTGCTTATTCTGATACGATATCTTTAGACGTAAAAGGCATGGATGTTATAGACGTATTAAAAATCCTGGCTGATGAGGGTGGGTTTAATATTTCGGTAAGCGGCAATGTAACAGGCCGTGTAACACTTTTCTTAAAAGATATTGGTGTCTGGGATGCTTTAGAGATAGTTTTAGTATCAACGAATTTAGCTTATGAGAAAAAAGGCGATATTATATACGTAACTACAGAGAGGGATTATGAGTTAAAATACGGTAAAAAATATTGGGACAAAAAAGATTTAAGGGTATTTAATTTAAAGCACGCGAAAGCAGGAAGGGTAAAGGATGTATTATCGCAATTATCTTCCAGCATCGGAAAAGTAGTTGTTGATGAACCTACCAATACGGTAATGGTTATTGATATCCCCGAAAAAATAGCTCAGATGGTTCCTATTGTTGAAAAAATAGACAAGCCGCTGGTTACAAAAGTATTTGTTCTTAATTATCTGTCTGTGGCGAATGTTCAAGAACAGATTACACAAAATCTTACAAAAGATATAGGCTTTATTAAAATTGATGAAGTCAGTAATAAAATTATTGTCGCGGATTATCCCGAAAAGATAGCTGAAGTGGGTAAAATGATAGCAGCGTTTGATGAGAAGCCCCTTCAGGTTCTAATTGACGCGAAAATTATAGAGATTAAACCATCCCGGAAATTTTATGCCGGGATAAATTGGGATTTTTGGATGCGCAAGCATTTTAGGGCAAAGGGAACCTTTACTTTTCCTACAACCTCAACGGATAAATTTTCCCTGGGGACCGTAGACACAACCGATGCGGGAGAAGTGGGGCAATACGCGGGGATAATGGAATTCTTGGAAATTTTCGGCGAGAGCAAAGTTCTTTCCAGCCCGAGAATTCTTGTTCTTAATAACCAGGAAGCAAAGATTCTTGTGGGTACAAAAGACGCTTATGTTACTTCCCAGATATCCCAGTCGGGCGACACCACGGTTACTTCTCAGACGGTGGAATTCGTGGATGTGGGGGTAAAGCTTTATGTCACTCCGACGATAAACAGGAAGGGTTATATTACGCTGAAGATAAAACCCGAGATTAGCTCGTCTCAAAGAGAGACGATTAAAACCCAGGATCAGGAGACACAGATTCCTATTGTTACTACTTCTGAGGCAGAGACTACAGTGGTGGTAAAGGATGGTGTAAGTATTATTATCGGAGGGTTGCGAAAACTTACCCGGGAAAAACAAACAAAGCAGATTCCTTTTTTTGGAAAAATTCCTTTTTTTGGAAGGCTTTTTAGAAACAAAAGTGACGAATGGGCAAAAAATGAATTAGTAATTATATTGACTCCTCGTATAATCTCCGGAGACAGATCTATAGAGGAAGAAATTAGTGAAAAAATAGAAGAGGCTATGGGCGAAAGAGACGTTTCAGATGAATATGCCCGTCAGGAAAGAGCATTTAGGCGCCAGATGGAAAAAAACACTCTGTTTGGAGATGAGGCAATTGAGTTTGAAGATGAGTATATTTATTCAGGCTATGGTGCTGATTTAGAAATACCTAAAGAAGAATTAGAAGATAAAGAGCGTAGTTATTATTGGCACGTTATGCATAGAGTACAGGAAACCGCTTCATTGTTTTCCGAGCAAGAAGGGGCAGCTATTTACGGAAAGTCAAAAAAGCAAGGGAAGGTAAGATTATCTTTTGTTATTTCTGAGAATGGCAGATTGGTTGATGAGCCCCAGGTAATTGTATCCGATACAGATAAACAGCTTGATGATATAGCCAAATTGATAATTAAACGCGCCTCTCCGTTTCTCCCTCTTCCAGCTTACATGGATACGGAAGAGACATTTGAAGTTTTACTTATTTTCTGATGTGTTTATTGAAAAGAATAGATTGTTAAGACGGGCATATTTTGTTTTATAATTATATAGTACATCCCAATGGATAATGAAAAACTTTTTTCCAAAGACTCAAACAGTGATATTCGTTTTGAAAAGCCCACCTTTATTGATCCTCTAACGGGTTTATTTAACCGTTATTATCTTTATGAATTTCTTCCCCAGGAAATAAAAAAATCGCAAGCCAGTAATTATTCTCTAGGAATATTTATTATTGATTTAGATAATTTTAAAGAATTAAATGATAAGTATGGCCATTTAGCGGGCGATGATATTTTAAAACAGTTTTCCGAATTTTTAAAGAAATCACGCCGGCAAACAGACATGGTAATAAGGTATGCTGGGGATGAATTTATGGTTCTTCTTCCCGGGGTTGATCGCGAAAAAGGCTTAATGCTGGGTGAGCGCTTGATTAAACAGATAAGTGAGAATACCATAACGCTTAAGAATAAAAAGCAGATACATCTTACAGTTAGCATAGGTCTTTCTCTTTGTCCGGACGATGCTAGTGATGTAGACCACTTGATAGATTTAGCAGATAAGGCACTTTATCTGGCAAAAGAAAAAGGACGTAACCAGGTTATCTACGCCCAGCAGGTTACTTCCGAAAGTGTGGCATTTCAGATTGCTCTGGATTCTTTCCCCTGCCCTAAATTTATCGATAGAGATGAAGAGATGACTAGATTTAAACAGATGTTTAATGATAACGTCTTAGGTAAAGGAATCTTAGAATCCGTGTTTATTTCTGCCGGATCGGGATTAGGTAAAAGCAGGCTTATTCGTGAATTCAACGAGCATATAAACAAAAAAGCGGTAGTTTTGAGTGCCAAGGGTATTTTTAAATATAAAGAAGAACCCTATTATCTTTTTATTTCCGGATTGGATGATTATTTAAGTAAGGTAGGGCTTAATAGTCTTGATACGCGAGAGCTTTTTGCGGCCTTATCCGGAGAGGAGCTTACAGAACTATCTAAAGTATTGCCGCAGATAGAGCAGTTTTCCGGATCCTACCCTGAGACTAAACAGGCCAGGTCTGTATTATTCAAGGCCTTTTTGAATTTATTAATAGTTATTGGTAGGAATTCGCCTTTGGTGATTTCTTTTGATGATTTGCAATGGGCCGATAAGGCAAGCCTGGAATTAGTGCATTACTTAATTGAATACGAGAAAAAGAGAAAAATATTTATTATGTTAGGATTTAAGGAGGCGGAATCATCCGGCACATCCGAGACTAACAGGGTAAGACAGTTACTGAATTATTTATGTGATATAGAAAATGTAATAGAATTAAAATTGACACCTTTTACTCTTCGCGATACATCTGAAATGATAGAGGCAATGTTTCCCGGGCTAAAACAGATAAAAGAAATTAGTAACTTAGTATTCAATATCACAAAAGGTAATCCGGCATTTATCGAAGAAATATTTAAGTCTCTGGCAGAAAATAAACTCCTCAGTTTTAATAATGATATATGGTCCTTAAAGAAAGGGTTGGATTCAGTAAGCATCCCGCACTCTTTGCAAGAAACCATTAGGAAGAGATTAAAGGGCATGGATAAAGAAACAAAAGAATTAATAATCCAGGCAGCAGTAATCGGAGATGATTTTAGCGTAGATCTTTTAAGAAGAATCGGCGATAAGAATGAGGGTTATATATTTGAAGTGATGTCCAGGGCTAAAAAGATGCATTTAATTAATGAAAAAGAAAAGACGGGAAAATTTAATTTTATTAGTAAGGATATCCAGAATGCTTTATATGATGAGTTGGATGAAAAACAACGAAGCGAAATTCATGAGAAAATTAGTAATACTCTGGCAAAGGAACATGAAAATGACTTATATAATGTTGCCTCTGAGCTTTCTTTCCATGCTGCACAAGTTGCTGGAGGTACGGCCGCCGCGAAATATAGAGGTTTAATTAAAAAGAAGGCTGACGGCATATTTAATCCCGCGGAGCTTATGGATTATTTAAAAGAGTTTGTTAAGGAAGAAGAAGTTTTAGAAGAGGAGGAGGATGTAGAGGAGATAAAAGTCGCCCTTAGCCCCGCTGTGAATATTGAGATAACGAGGCTTATCCGGACAATCCTCTCGGCAATAAAAAACTTTCAACTTTATCCTTCGGGGAGTTCAATACGTGATGACTTTGTGGATGATATCTACAAGAGTGCGGGTTTAGTTTTAGAGCAAATACCTAAATTAAAGATAATCGAGTCTGAGGGGATTTTGGTTATAAACGGCAGGCGGCTTTCAGTAAGAGAGGCGCAGGAATGGGGTGGCCATAATCTTGTTTCTTTAATGATAGAAATTAATATGAAATCTCTCGCGTTTATTCGCGGTGTTACCAAAGAAGAGATTTCTAGTTTTATAGATATTGTAAATAAAGGCAGGCAGTATGTTGATGATAATCATGGCTGGAAAAAGATTGTTACTCAAAATAAGCTGGCCCATATTAAAATAGACGAATTTAGTTACGAGCGCATAGTTACACCCAGTCGAACAGGGGCAAGCAAGAGGAAGAAATTTGAAGACGCGATGATGATGGAATTTTTATTGGGGCAGATGGATAATGATCAGGTAGATAGAAAAACAATAGTTTCTAAGATGTTTCTTGAGCCAAAAAAATTCGCGGAGGCCATGGAAAAGATAGCAAAAAAAGCGGGAAAAAATACTGCTTCTTCCGATACTATTGAATCTCTTACTGAGGCAGTAAGAAAAGTTAGTTCTCAATTTTCGCAAGACAAAGCTACCGGGCCGGATGTTATCGGAGCATTATCAAAGGTCATTTTAGAGCTGGACTGGAAGCTGAAAAATAAATTTATCCGGGAGAGTCCCGAGATTATCGGAGCAGATAAGAAAAGGATAACAGCCAGAATTATTGAAAATATTCCCGAAGAAGAATTACTTAATTTAATTGAACAAAGTTTAAGGCATGGGTTGACTAGTCCGTTGGCCGTAAAAGATTTAATAGAGAAGGCTATACCGGATAAAGAAAAAAGAAAAAAAATGGCATCTAAGATTTCAACTAAGTTACATGATTTTGGCGTGGATGAGGATATGGTGCGCTGTCTTACAGGGAAAATATCCTGGGCGGAGTTACCGATTGAAAGACGGTTGGATATTTTCCTTAATATGCCGTTGGAAGAGTTTGAGATGCTGGATATAGGCTTGCTGGATAAGCTTCTTGAGGAATTATTCAGCAAGCGAAAAACACAAAACATTAAGAATCTCTTACAGAGCATATTAGCTAAAAGTGTTAGTTTTTCGGAGGCGGCACGAAAAAGAATAGATAGCTTAATAAAGGAGTTTATTTACAGGGATCATAATTTAAGGGATAGAATTTCTCCTTTGTTGGAAATATTAAAAGTTGAGGTAAATCCTAAGAACTGTACCGGTATTTTAAATATTATTAAAGGTGTATTTGTGGGCTTTGCCGGTAATTCCACATCGAAAGATTTATACTCGGGCACACAGCGAAACTTAATAAAAAAAAATAATGCGGTTATAAGTGAAGTATTTTCTGTTTTAGAGGAAAGACTTAAATCCAGAACTCTTCAATATGCAACTATCAATGAGACAATAAAGAATTTTATTACAGATGTATCAAAGCTGCCTAATTTTACAGAGATTCTAGCATCGGCACTTCTTGATTATTTTCAAAGCAGCCCCAACCGCATAAAAGATATATTAGCTATTATTGGCGATAATGCTGTGGGTATATTGGTTGATTTGTGTTTGCAGCGTAAAATATCAGCAACCGATTCTTTTGAAGCGTATGTTTTACGAAAAAGGATAGCTGCTGTTCTGAAAAATATGCCGGATGCGACGGTAGAAAGGTTAGAGAAGGATTTATCTAGGAAGTTGCCGGAAGAGGACATATTAATTTTGTTGGAAATCGCGGGGCACCTTAAAAATGAGAGATTGTTAGATAGCATTGAAACATTTTTGTTTAATAAGGGAATTGAGATACGTAAGCAAGCAATAATAGCTTTAGGTGAGATTGGCACAGAGAAGAGTAATGATATTTTATCCGGTTTAATTCGTCTGGAAAAAGATAGTCAGATAAGGGAATTTGTAAAAAAAGTTTTGACTAAAAATAAATAAAGGGTAGTGAATATGTCTCTCAAGAGAAGAATAAAAACAAAAATCGGAGAACTTCTTCTGCAGAAAGGTGTTATAGATAAAAAGCAGTTAGAGGATGCTTTAAATCTGCAGCATACTAATTTTAGAGGTAAGCTTCTGGGGCAAATTTTAGTCGAATCAGGAGCTACTACCGAAATAGAAATCTATAGCGTTCTGGCGACTCAGTTTGGGTATCCCTATATCAAGGTTGATAGCTGTGCAATTGATGATGTTGTTTTATCTTTAGTGCCTCAAAAGACGGCAGAGAGCTTAAGCCTGCTTCCTTTAGATAGAATTGACGATATTCTTACCATCGCAATGGTAAACCCGCTGGATGAGGAGAGCATTAAAAAAATAGAAAAGCTAACGGGACTAAAAGTGAAAACTTTCGTTACCACTGTTTCTGAATTTAAAAGCGCAATTATGAAAAATTATGGAAGAAAATAACAGTAAAGAACTAAAAGAAAAATTTGCTGAAGCCTTAGTTGAGCATGGTCCGTTGGTAAAAGTTATAACCAAGATTCTTTTTACGGGCATAAGGCAGAAAGCCAGTGATATTTTTATTGAGCCTTATATTGATAAGGTGAGGGTGCGTTATCGTATAGACGGTATTTTATATGAACGCATGTCTTTTTCCGCGTCATATCAGAGCGGGCTAATCAGCCGTATCAAGGTAATGGCAGGATTAGATATCGCGGAACATCGCCTGCCGCAGGAAGGCAGATTCAGGATGCAGGTTGATGACGGCCATGTGGATTTTCGCGTATCGATTGTACCTACAAATATAGGCGAGAAAGTAGTTTTGCGTATTCTGGATAAAGCCAGGATAATTTTAGATATTGAAAAGTTGGGTTTTGATAAAAGATCCCTTTCTTTGTTCAGAAAAAATTTAGTAAAACCATTTGGTATGGTTTTAGTCTGTGGGCCCACAGGAAGCGGAAAAACTACTACTCTTTATTCCGCGTTAAATTTTATAAATTCCATAGAGCAGAATATTATTACAGTTGAAGACCCTATTGAATATGAATTAGCCGGTATCAACCAGGTGTCAGTGCGTGAACAGCTTGGCCTAACTTTTTCTTCGGCTTTGCGTTCTATATTAAGGCAGGATCCTGATATTATTCTGGTAGGTGAAATTAGAGATTCTGAAACTGCTGATATCGCGGTAAAAGCCGCGCTTACAGGACATTTAATACTTACCACGCTGCATACTACTTCTGCCCCTAGTTCTATAATAAGATTGATAGATATGGGAGTTGAACCGTTTTTAATCAGTTCATCTTGTCTGCTTATTGCTTCGCAGATTTTATTAAGGACGGTCTGTGCTGAATGCAGGGAAAGTTATCCCGCGACAGAAGAAGCTCTTGTTGAGCTTAGGAAGTTTAACCCTAACATAAAAGAAGTATCTCATTTATACCGGGCAAAAGGCTGCGAAAGTTGCAGTGATACAGGCTATAAAGATAGAACAGCCTTGACAGAGACATTAGAAATTACTCCCAGGATGAGGAAGCTTATTGTGAGCGGGGCTCCTGAACCAGAGATACGCAAAGCTGCACGAGAAGAAGGTATGGAGCTTTTGAGAGAGAATGCAGCTAGCCTAGCTGTTAAAGGTGTTACTACGCTAGAGGAAGTTATCAGAGTAAGCAGTATGTAAAAAAGGGATAAGAATTAAGGGGTAAGGATTAAGCAATTCTATAATTTAATCGAGATTGCTGAAAAATCACCAGTAGACGCCATTTAAACATTAATAAATTGAAAATTACTATTTGACTTATTATTTGAACAACTATGAAAATGGATAAACCATCCGATAAAGAACAATATAGTACATCCCCCGGGCAGAAAAAGCCATCCGGGGCTAAGAGGGTAACTCAGGAAATAAAGAAGATGCTTTCTCTTTCTGAAGATGCGGGAGTGCCCCCGATAGATCTTTCAAGGTATACGATTGATTTAGGCCTCCTTAAGTTTATACCCGAACATATATCCCGCAATTACAAGATTGTCCCTTTAGCAAAGATTGGTTCTGTTTTAACTGTAGCCATGGTTGATCCTTTTGAGGTATTTGTTATGGATAATCTTAAAATCATCACCAAGTGCAGTATCCAATCGGTAGTTGCCACTCCTTCCGATATTAAAAGAGCTCAGGAGAATTATTATCACACATTAGCGATGGAGCAGCTTATTAGCGATGAGAATATTGCGCAGGAAAAAGCTGAAGAGCCGGAGGAGAATGCCAATGTTGCTCTCTTAACTACTACGGATGAGGTTTTTGATATTGAGGAAATGACAAAGATCAGCCAGGATACGGCTATAGTAAATATGGTTAATACAATTATAAAAGATGCCATTGAGTCTCGCTCAAGTGATATTCATATAGAGCCGTATTCAGATGTATTGCGCCTGCGGTTTCGCGTTGACGGAGTGATGAGAGAAATGACGCCTCTTTTTAAAGAAAACGCCAATGCTATAATTGCCAGAATAAAGGTTATGTCAGGACTAGATATAACTATCAGAGCTGTGCCGCAGGATGGAAGATTTACTTCAAAGTTTGGAGAGCGCGAGATAGATTTTCGTGTATCTATTCTACCTATTCATTTTGGAGAAAAAGCGGTATTAAGACTATTAGATAAAGGCAGCATTACCATGAATCTAGATAGGTTAGGTTATTCCCAGCATTCTTTGAATGTATTTAAACAGGCAATAGCAAAGCCCTACGGCATGATTTTACTTACAGGCCCTACGGGTTCAGGAAAATCTACAACGCTTTATTCTTTAATGAACGGTCTTAATACTCCTCAAAAACATTTAGTTACGGTAGAGGATCCGGTTGAGTATCAAGTTCAGGGTTTAACACAGATTCAGGTGAAACCGGATATAGGGCTTAGCTTTTCTAATGCTTTAAGGGCAGTGTTAAGACAGAGCCCGGATGTGTTGATGGTGGGAGAAATTAGGGATCATGAGACTGTTGATATAGCTATGAAATCAGCGCTAACCGGACACCTTGTCTTAAGCACTTTACATACAAATGACGCGCCCAGTGCGATAGTCAGGCTTGTGGATATGCAGGTAGAGCCTTTTCTTATTGCTTCAACCTTGATTTTAATAGCAGCGCAGCGTCTAACTCGTAAAATCTGCCCTGATTGCAAAGAATCTGTTGAGATAGATGGGAAAAATATTTCAGGGTTGCCTGATGAATACAAAGAAAAAAAACCAACATTTTATAAAGGGCGTGGGTGTAAGACCTGTAATGATAGCGGTCATTTTGGCAGGGTGGCAGTAGTTGAAACTCTTGTTGTGGATGATAATGTAAAACAGATGATATTAAAAAGTGAGCCGTTAGATACAATAAGGGAATATGCCCGTCAGCATGGGATGCGGACATTGAGAGAGGATGCTATAGAGAAAGGGCTTAAGGGTGAGATTTCCCTGGAAGAGATTTTACGCGTTACACCAGAGGGGTAGAGAGCTTCAGCACTCGCTTCGCTCGTTAGTGTCACCGTTCGCTTACGCTCACTAGTGTCAAAGTATCAGGGTGTCAGAGTAGAAAAAGAGCAGGATGATGGACAAGAAGGGATATAAAAGATTAAAGGTTTGGGAAAAGGCGCATAGGTTCGCGATGGAGATTTATAAAAGTAGCAGAATGTTCTCAAAGGAAGAGCTATACGGACTGACTTCACAGATTAGAAGGTCGGCATTCTCAGTATCTATAAATATAGTTGAAGGACACGCAAGCAATAGTAAAAAAGAATTCTTAAATTTTCTCAATATCGCAAACCGGTCTCTTGTGGAAACAGAATATTTATTGGAAGTGGTTAGGGAGTTAAGCTTTTTAAGCGGGTTTGATTACCAAAGATTAGAAAAATTACGCAGCGAAGTCGCAATTATGTTAAATGTATTCACTAAGTCAGTAAGAAATAAGCTCTGACACTGTGACACTAACGAGCGAAACGAGTGATGATACTCTGACGCTTTTAAAAAATGCCTAAATTTGCCTATGTCGCGGTAGATGCGCAAGGGAAAAGGATTAAAGGAGAGGTTGAGTCTAAGGATCGTGCTAGCGTTGCTGCTTTTTTAAGCCGTGAGCCCATTACTATTGTTTCGATCTCTGAAATTAAACGGCAGATTGCTTTTTTATCGGGCGCGAAAAAAATTAAACTAAAGGATATTGTTGTATTTTGCCGGCAGCTTGCCACGCTGGTTAAAGCAGGCGTACCTCTTGTAAAAGGATTAGGTATAATTTCCGCGCAAGTTGAAAACAAGACTTTAAAGGATATAGTTACTTCTTTGCAGGTAAGCATTGAAACCGGGCGCAGTCTTTCAGAGGCTTTGGCTGGATTTCCTAAAGTATTCTCCCCTATTTTTATAAATATGGTTAAAGCAGGTGAGATGGGCGGCGCGCTGGATACGGTTTTAGAGAGGGTGGCCGGATATTTAGAGAGCGCGGACCAGTTGGCTCGTAAGGTAAAAGGAGCATTGGTATACCCGAGCGTAGTTGTCACAATGGCTATTGGTATAGTGGTATTTCTTTTTGTCGCGGTTATTCCTTCTTTTCAAAACATGTTCGCAACTTTGGATATAGAATTACCCCTGCCTACACGTATATTAATAGGCACGAGTAATTTTATTAAAAGTTATTTCCTTTATGTTTTAGGGATAATTATAGCTGGGTTTATAGGAATCAAAAGATATATACGTACAGAAACCGGTAGGTTTAACTTTGATAAAATATGCCTAAAACTTCCTTTGTTTGGAGATCTTTTTATTAAAGTTATTACTGCCCGGTTTTCCCGCACGCTGTCCACTTTGGTTAAAAGCGGGATTTCTATTTTGAATGCTTTGGATATTGTCTCAAAGACTGCTGATAATACGGTAGTGGAAAGAGCGCTTTCCGCGGTAAAAGGACGGGTATCCAGAGGTGAAAAAATCGGGGAATCTTTAAAGACTTGCGGGGAGGGGCTTTTTGCCCCTTTAGTAATTGATATGATTACCGTAGGAGAGGAGACAGGTAATATTTCACCCATGCTGGATAAAATTGCTGATTTTTATGAAGCAGAAGTAGATACTACTGTTGACGCATTGATGTCGCTTCTTGAGCCGGTAATAATTATACTTTTAGGCGGGCTTGTAGGCGCGATTGCTGTATCTTTATTCCTGCCGATATTAGAGATTATTAAGAGTCTGGGGTAATACTCGCTTCGCTCGTTAGTGTCCGCGCCTGCTTCGCAGGCTAGTGTCAGAGTGGCAGAGTGTTAAAAGGGGTAAGGGTTAAGCGATAGGGACTAAGGATATAGAAGATAACGTATTCAAATACAATTAGTCGCGCAGCATAAAAAGTTAGAAAAACAATTTTAAATATGCTAAACTTACTATAGAAGAAAAAATTAAGTCTTTAGAGTGGTAGAGATTTTGATACTTTGACACTAGTGAGCGTAAGCGAACGATGACACTCTGACACTAACGAGCAAAGCGAGTGATGACACTTTAAGGAATACGATGAGAATAGCTAAATTGATTTTACAATCTAATATAACATCTAAAAAG
>CAJVXN010000029.1 GCA_913009335.1 uncultured bacterium | reverse complement strand
ACTTCCTTTTCCAATTATAAAGCACATTAGGATGTATTCCTAAGCTCCTGGCTACTTCTGAAGCTTTATGGCCGCCTTCGGTAATCATCTTTACCGCGGAAATCTTAAAATCCCTGTCAAAACGCTTCTTTTTTACTGCTTCCCCTTCCATTGGACACCTCCCTTTTAAGAGCCGGTGTTTATGTTAACACCAACTCTTCGTTGTGTCCACTTTTTCGGGGGAAGATCAACTCTGATAGTTTCCTTTTAACGCTTCGCTTTTTTCCTTCCTTCCGCAAGAAGCTTACACTCCTTAAGGGAAAATTACTTTTCCCTTAAAATCCCTTTTGGTTCAAGGGTAACTCTGTTTGATATATCAAGTTTTATATATTATCAATACTTAAGTCGGGGCGGACGGACTCGAACCGTCGACCCCTTGAACCCCATTCAAGTGCCCTAGCCAAACTGGGCCACGCCCCGAAGCATAACTCTTTCTATTTCAATGTGTTACAACAAACTATAAAATTTATGGCGCACTTGATTTTGGTCAAGGGGCCAGGTCATAACTCTAGATTTTTCAAATAGTTCCGTCGAGCTCATAATTACCTCAAAAAAAAGTGCTACAATTTTGCTACATTTTTTGCTACACTAAATATATCCAAATGGCACACTACAATAAGAGTAAAATACCACATAAGTCGTTAGATTGCAACATATTTTTCAGCTTGCTTTTATTAAAAAATAGTATAAAATAAAGGGTGTTACTGAAAAACGATTTTACCAATTATCCGATATTCTCATACAGGAAGTAGGCATGAAAAGCAAGCATATCCAAGTAGGAATTCTAATACTTACTGCTATTGGTCTCCTATTCATGATTCTTAATCAATTCAAATCTACCCATAGCTATAAAAACAACACACAGGGCAATGATAATACCGTAGCTCAAACAGGTAACAACTCACCTGTTACGATCTATCAAAATGTACAAATGGCATATCCGGATGAAAAACAAATAGAACGCCTGGTGGAAAAAGTTAAAAAATTAGAAGCGTACCAAAATCCTTTTCCGGACCAACCAAAAATAGTAATCGCAACACCCTCTGTTACCGTTATTAATCATGGCAAGGGAATTATTACTGCTAGATTTGATATTCCGTTTTTGAATATTGGTGGTGTAGATGGAGAAAACTTAACTACAAAATGGACAATTTATGATGATTACCATAAAGTAACTGGTTTAAATGAATGGCTTAAGTATATCAACGAAGAACCTCTGGTGATCGCAAAATTACCCGCGAAATCTAATAATGCCAGGAGACTCATATATGCCCCACACATAGGAGCAGATGGAATGGGTACACTAAAATTAACTCTCGACTTTAAATATGTCAACTCTAAAACCGGCGAAGAACACAGTGAGCAATATAACGGCTTCGTTGATTATCATGCAATAGATACTAACCAACATAAAACACAATTACTAACCCCCTACATAACAACAAAATGATAAAAAAAAGCAACTACGCGTTTATTGATAGCCAAAACTTGAATCTGTCTATTCAAGATCAAGGCTGGAAACTTGACTTTAAAAGATTTCGAACATACCTATCTGATAAGTTTGATGTCGATAAAGCATATCTATTTATAGGTTATATTGCTACAAATCAAAGCTTATATACAACATTACAGAGTTACGGATATATTATAATCTTTAAACCGACTTTAACCCTGCCAAGCGGCAAGCCAAAAGGCAATATTGATGCTGAGTTAGTGCTCCACACAATGATAGAGTATCCTAATTTCGATAAAGCTATTATCGCTACAGGTGATGGCGACTTCTACTGCCTAATCGAGCATCTTAAAAAGCAAGCTAAGCTAGGGAAAATAATCATCCCTAATAAACTTAAATTTTCTTCCCTTCTACGAAAATTTGCTCCAGATATGACTTATGTGAGCGACCTGAGGACTAAATTGGAGTATAAATAAAAAAGAGAGGCATTACCTCGGGACGAAACCCTTTGGCTAGCCTCTTATCGTGATCTACCTAAAGTATACAATACAAAAGCTAAATGTCAAGAAAAAGTTTACACTAGTAAACATACTAAGCTGTAATATCAAAATCGCCAAAAAAATACAATGAAAAAAGAACTACGTAGCAATCCTCATTCACCCTTCTTAAAAAGATTACAAATTTTCTAAGCCTTGAAATTCCTCGCAAAACAGCTCAAAAACGATAAAAATGTAGATATTTCACCAAAAAAGTGCTACATTTTTTGCTACATTATTTTCTTATCGTTATTAATAGCAATAAGTTATATTAATAGTTACAATGTACCCCATTCAAGTGCCCTAGCCAAACTGGGCCACGCCCCGAAAAATCTTATTCCTCTTTACGTCTTCGATGCATCAAGTCATCTAACGCCTTAAGCGGACTTTTATTATTATAAAGAACTGCGTATA
The DNA here is from genome assembly GCA_913009335.1 of uncultured bacterium. Lineage (GTDB taxonomy): Bacteria > Omnitrophota > Gorgyraeia > Ghiorseimicrobiales > Ghiorseimicrobiaceae > DRER01. Next base: position 21,104 of record CAJVXN010000029.1, on the reverse strand, counting down.
CTTCTTTTGTTATCGGCATATCTACGCGGTATTTTCTACTTAAGGCATAAACAGATTTTGCTGTCGGCACACCCTCAGTAACCATACTCATGCGAGAAAGAATATCCTTTAATTTTTTCCCTTTACCAATCTTTTCACCCAAACCCCTGTTTCTACTGTGTTGACTAACACAAGTAGTAACTAAATCCCCTAAACCACTGACTCCGGGAAAAGTACTCGCTTTGGCTCCCATGGCCACTCCCAACCTGCTCATTTCCGCAAGCCCTCTTGCCAGAAGCCCGGCTTTAGTATTAGTACCAAACCCCAGGCCATCACAAATACCGCAAGCAATAGCAATAACATTCTTAATACTTCCGCCTATCTCAGCTCCAATGGTATCGCTATTCGTATAAACCCGGAATCTATCGGTTATAAATACCCCTTGTAAAATCCTGGCTATTTCTTTATCGGGAGAGGCAATAACCGCAGCCGCAGGAAGACCGGCTGCCACCTCATTTGCAATCGTAGGTCCGGATAACACCGAAATCTTAAAATTACCTAAAACATCCCGCATAACTTCACTCATGCGCATGAGTGATTTATTTTCAATGCCTTTTGTTGCGCTCACAATATATTTACCTCGCAGCAACTTAGGGTCTATCTTGCATAATGTACTTCTTAGATATTGAGATGGGATAACGACAAGAACAACCTGAACACCATCGATTGCGGAATTTAAATCCGAAGTAATCTGAATACCTTTAGGAATACTAACAGAAGGTAAAAATTTTACATTACGCCTTTTTTTATCTAAAAATTTTGCGTACTTGGCAGATACGCTCCAAAGCCTTACCTGGAAACCTTTATTGGAGAGCAAAATAGCTAAAGTTGTACCCCAGCCACCATCACCAAGTACGGCAACTCTATTTATCTTCATTATGCTGCATCATGCTATTATCAATGCGGACTCTTTGAAACATATCCTTATCATCGGGCTCTTCCCGAGTAAGAAAACGTACGCCCACATCAAAACTTCCATCTTTTTTATGATAAGTCCGAACTACGCGCCCCAATATACCGTGCTGCAAAATTACGCTTCTCTTCTCTACCTCGGAACATATAGTTAAGGCTCCCATATCCAAAAGAAGCCATAAAACACTATCAACTGGAACAGATTCCGCAATGTTACAGAGAAGCCCCGACTGACTAACATCTTCCGTATAGCCGGTCATAAGCTTTTTTATCGTATCCTCCTTACAAACCTTATAATTAAGAGGCTTTCTATAACTTAAGCGCACAAACTGACGCCTTTCCTGCCCTATAAATCTCTCAGTATTCATATCCGGTTATCTCCTAATGTGATATAACAATTTTGACGTCTTATTATAGCTTATTATTCAGGTAATAGTCAAGACTAAAGTAGTGGATAATCTAACTTAAATCTATATTGCAAGTTAAGGCATTACGGTAAGAATAAAATAACTATTTCCCGCTAACAAATTCAAGCAGGCCAGTAATTTCCTTATTTGTCAATAGGCGGCATTGACCACTCTTTAAGCCGCCTAAATTAAGCGGCCCCTCCGATAAACGCTTCAGCCAGACAACCGTATACCCCAAAGAATAAAACATACGTCTTACTTGACGCTTTCTTCCTTCATGTATTATAATTCTAAGCCGGGTAGTTTTACCACTCATATTAATTATACCTATCCGGCAGGGATAAGTCTTTTTTCCTTCCAAAAATACTCCTCGCTCAAGCTTTATTTTATGCGCGTTTTTCAATCGGCCGGCTATCCCCACAGCATAAGTTTTATCAACGTTAAATTTCGGGTGGGAAAGTTTATGGGTCAGATCCCCATCATTAGTTAAAAGCAATAATCCCTCGGTATCCTTATCCAGACGGCCAACAGGATAGAGATGCCTGAATCTTGCTGGCAATAAATTCATTACCGTAATTTTGGCATGTTTATCCAAACGCGTAGAAGTTACACCCTTTGGCTTGTTTAATAAAACATAGGTATTGCTCTTAAGTATTATTTTTTTTCTCCCAAGACTAACAGAATGCTTATCTGAATCAACAGGAAAAGAAGCTTCAGTTATCACTTGACCATCTACCGAAACCACGCCCTCTTTAATCAATTCCAATGCTCGACGCCTGGAACAAACACCGCTCCTGGATAAAAAAACCTGTAGTCGCATATTTATGCCCTTTTAGGGTACTTGTGCCCTTTAGGGTAGTTATACCCTTTATAGTAGTTTAATTATTTAAGAATCTCTAACATTTTATCGTGTATCTTTGCGTTTGAGGCAACAATAAATGATTTCTCCATAGAGATTTTCTCACCATGCCTTCCGGTCACCTTGCCTCCGGACTCACCTACAATTAATATACCTGCCGCAAAATCCCAAGGGTTTAATTCAAACTCCCAAAAACCCGACGCGCGGCCGCAAGCAACATAGCAAAGATCAAGCGCCGCCGAACCCAGGCGCCTTAATCCAATAATATGCTCAAGAAAAAATCTCTTAATCTTTTCTAAATTCTCAAACATCTCTTTCCCTCTATTATAATAAAATCCGGTAATAAGCAATGATTCCTTGAGCGTCTTAGCATCCGTTACTTTAAGCTTTTGATTATTTAAACAAGCGCCCTTTCCTTTCTCGGCAGAAAATAATTCATCACGTATAGGATCATAGACAACACCGACTATCGGCTGATTATTTATAACAAGCGCAATTGAGCATGAAAAAATAGGAAGCCCATAGGCAAAATTATTCGTCCCGTCAAGAGGATCTATAATCCAGGTATACTCTGAATCTGTCTTTTTATATTTAGCTTCCTCACCTAAAAAATTATGATCGCTAAAATTATCGCGGATTACCGAGACAACTTTCTCCTCCGCTTCTATATCGGCAACTGTAACTAAATCAAAAGATGCTTTTTTGGTTTTAATCGTAAGGTCGGTGTTAAAATACTTCTTATGAATCTTCCCTGCTTCTTTCGCTGCTAGAATAGCTACATCAATGTAATTTTTCATAAATTTAGCCCACCTTCAAATTAACCTTTTTTTCTTTTGCGCGGATTTACCTTTGCGATTTTTTCCTGTAGCGTTCCCATGGGACATATCATACACCAGCCCCTGTGCTTTGTCACTATACCGATAACAATAGAAATAATTGTCGTTATTACGCACATTGCCACAAAAACCGAACCTAAGGCAATGTAATTACCTCCCGTATGAATAATACGGAATATTAAAAAACTAATGAATAAAATAAATACCAGCCAACGAAATCAACTTTTAAGAAAAAATCCGGGCAGTGCTTTATTAACACTAATTTTTGATAATACGATATCGAGAAATGATCCTCTAGGGCATAGATTCCAACACCAGTATCGCCCCTTAAAGAAAGATAATGTTAATAGAAAAATCATCATTGCCAAAACCAGATAACCCAGCATTGGATTAAATAACCCTCCGATAACAATTAACGGAAGCAACCATATCATTATTATCTGCGATTTTTTCATTCTTTAAGCCCTAAAACAGCACTCGCCATTAAAGTTCTAAATTTCGTTTTACAGAATCTAGAACATCTTCTACGCTAATACCCTTCATGCAATCACTAAGTAAATCCCCGCGCTCTTTACATATGCAATGCGTTAATTCAGGGTAGCAAGGCATACATTCCAGCTTCTTCCTGGGGAAAATCATATCCTGTTGATGAAAATAAGGATATATATAATTTTTAGGTGTCGGTCCATAAAGACCGATTGTCTTAATTCCCATGGTGCTGGCAAGATGAGACAGGCCAGAATCCGGAGCGATAAAAACATCACAACATTTAAGTAAAGCGATAGCCTGCTTTAACGTAGTTTTCCCTGCAAAGATAAGATCATCTGATATATGCGGCAATATTAACTCTTTAAAAACAGAGTCCTCTATGTCTCCCAAAGCAATGGTTTTAATACCGTATTTTTCTTTAAGAAGCGTTGCCAATTTATTGCATCTATCAATTGGCCAGCTCTTAAGCGACCAACCGGCAAGCGGAAGAATACCCACTAACTTACCTTCTTTATCTATATCTTTTTCTTTAAAGAAAGTATTGCAAAAATCTTCCTCAGTTTTATCTAAAACAAAATTAAATATTGCTTGCTTTGCCTCTACTCCATGAGAGCGTAAAAATGCCAGATAGGTATCCGCCCCATGTATCCCAGCCTCCGCGGGAGAACACCCAAGATATTTTTTTAGGCTCCAACTATGAGGGATGCATAAAAATTTATACATGAGACTGCTTTTAAGGACTATTACAAGATCAAAACGTTCCCTTATTAAAGAAGTCACAAGACGCAGACGGCCTAAGAAATTCCTGTCTTTAGCATGTTTATCAAAAATTATAACTTTCTCTAAGTCTTTATAGCCTTCCGCAACGCAAGCAGCCCGCAATGAAGTCAGCACAAAAATACCGGCATCCGGAAATTGCCTGCGTAACGGATCTATGACTACAAGATCATAGCAGACATCGCCGATATTTGAATGGCACATAATCAATATTTTCTTAAATATCTGCTTACTCATTTTATTAAACAGAATAATTAAATAGATGTCTTGTTTTTAAGCTAACCTTTACCAGCATAAGCATGACAGGGACCTCGATTAATACTCCTACTACTGTTGCCAATGATGCCCCCGATGATAAACCGAAAAGAATCGCCGATGTGGCTATGGCTACTTCGAAATGATTACTCGCGCCGATAAGCGCAGATGGAGCAGCGTCTTGATATGGAAGCTTCAACCATCTTGCCAGCATATACGTCAAAAAGAATATAAAACAAGTCTGTAAAAACAGTGGGATAGCAATAAGGATTATTATTTGAGGCTGCGCGATAATCAACTCTCCCTTTAGGCTAAATAAAAGTACAAGCGTAGCCAGTAAGGCCGTAATAGATACCGGTGTTAAATAATGTACAAATTTCTCCTCAAACCACTTAAAACCTTTCTTGGCAATAATCCATTTTCGCGAATGATATCCCAAAAGAAGCGGCAATCCAACGTAAATTAATACGGACAAAATAATCGTCTGCCATGGTATAGGCATCTTATTTATACCTAATAGCCACCCCCCTAACGGCGCATAAAGAAAAAGCATAGCCAAAGAATTTATTGCGACCATAACCAATGTATGGCCGTCATTACCTTTTGATAAATGCCCCCATATAAGAACCATTGCCGTACAAGGAGCAACACCTAATAAAATACATCCTGAAATATACGACCGGTACAACTCTACCTGCCCCCCGCCTTTAATAATTTCAAATCCTGGAAGCATCCCCTTAAACAATACGCCTAAAAATAGAGTAGATATTGCAAGCATCGTAAAGGGCTTAATGCACCAGTTAATAAATAAAGTAAGGAAAACCGGCTTGGGGGTCTTGCCCGCTTTTACAACCTCCCGAAAATCTATCTTTACCATAATCGGATACATCATAAAAAAAAGGCATATCGCGATAGGAAGAGAAACCTGATATATAGAAATTTTATCTAGCGCAACAGCAATATCGGGAAAAAACTTACCAAGTAAAATCCCTAAAGCAATACAAGCAAAAACCCACAGAGTAAGGTATTTTTCAAAAAGACTTAATTTCTTTTCTTCGCAGATTGATTTTTCCATTGTTCTATTTTTTTATTGATTCAGCAATATTAAAAGCAGTACCATCAAGACGCTTAAACGGATGCCCTTCCGCGTCACAAGGATTGCAAAAACCATAATCATGACATAAGAAATAATCCTTATCGCAAACGAGTACATCCTGATTAAATAGATTACCCATCTTTTCTTTATGCCCGGTATAAAGCCTATAATGACATTTATATACATCGCCGTTTGGGGCAAATAAAACCTTATTCATCAAGCAATACATCGACTGACGGGACTCTTGCGAAAACCCTTCGGGATAATCCTTATAATTACGAATACCATCCTGCTGTTCATAAACAATATCATAATCTTCCGGCGGTAAAGGATATAACCTTCCCTGATAATAACCATAGAAACGCTGTACCTTAACATTAGGATGCACCTTACGCAGCCTTTCTTTATATCGATTTACTTCTTCTATGTGGCCGGGATGACCAACGATAAAGATAGAATGTATTTTGATTCCTGCTTTTTTTGTTTTTATAACATTCTCAATAAACTTCTCTATTGAAACATTCTCAAGAAAATGGTATGAACCATTAAATCTAAGATGTCGTCTTTTTTTAATTTTTCTAAGGCCCTCAGCATCCCCTTCAAAAAACGGACCGGTAAAATTAGATGTCACCGTAATGCGCCAGTCCTTATCAAGATTATTTAAAATATAGACAAAATCAGGATGCAGAGTAGGCTCTCCTCCGATAATCGCAAGCTTTTTCTTCTTTGCTATGAAAAAATTTTTCCTTTTACGCCTGTTGGGTATGGAGTTTAGGGCCCTAACCCAATCTTTACCGGGACGTAAAGGATAACGCGCGACATCTTGACGAGGAAGTGATATCTTTTGAACACAATATGAACATTTAAAATTACAGGCCAGAGTAATAAATGCCCCGAAAAATGAATCAAATGGCACCTTAATTACTTTTTCTTTCATAGACATATAAACTAACTAGTTTTGGAATTATTGACACAATAGAAAAACCCCCTGTATTGCATTATATCATAGAGGGTTATAAATACAAAATCCTAAAGAATCCCGCGCATAAAAAATTAGAGCCCTACTCCGATGCTTTTACTAGTTTGTAGCCTTATAAAGGCCATAAGCTGCCGCGGCACTCAATGCAGTACTAAGTAAAGCGCATCCGGAAGTAGAAATCAGTAACATTGAAACTACTATTAACTGAAGTATTTTTTTAAGCATTATTTATTTATACAGTATTTTTATCTATCTGTCAATCAGATTCGGCAAAAGGATTGGTTTTTATTAAGGCTATTTTTTCATCCCTCTTCCAGCTTTTTATTTCTATCTCACGCTTTAAAGCCCGTGATCTTGTCCGGAAATTTTCCGTATATAGAATTTTTACAGGCGGATTATAGCTTGTATAGCGAGCAGTTTTATTAAGATGATCTCTAAAGCGGCGCTTGAGATTATTTGTTATACCCGTATACAACGACTTATTCTTGCATTCCAATATATATACTTGCCACATATTCCTAGATTTAATCAAACTCCTTTTAAATGCAAAAGCCCTCTACGATATATTATATTCTATCACAGAGGGCCGATAAATCAAAATTGCTCTATAAACAAAAAAAAGCCCGGTAACAAGTACCGGGCTTAATCTATCATCTAAGGTTAAAGCTTGACAACGTTTGTTGCCTGATTACCCTTAGGTCCTTTTTCGATGTCAAATTCTACCTGCTGACCTTCGTCCAAAGACTTATATCCGTCACCCTGAATCACGCTATGATGCACAAATACATCCTCGCCCTCTTCAGGAGTAATGAACCCGTAACCTTTTTGATTACTGAACCACTTAACTGTTCCTTTCGCCATTATCTACTACCTCCTTCCCAAAAAATTTTTATAGTAAATAACGGCAGAAACGAAAAATCGCAAGGAAGAAGTGCTTCTCTCCTTGCGTTGCCACAGTTTGAAAATACTACTTACTACCTTATTTACCACTTTGTATTACAGAATAATAATATACCATTTTTACCTATTTGTCAAGCTATTTTAAAATAACTTAAAATAACTTTCTTGATACTAGACAATGACTTCTTTATTCCCACAGCCTTTATCGCATCAATGGCTGAACTCATTATACCGCCTGCATAGCCTGAACCTTCGCCGATAGGATACAGATTTGCTGTATTTATTGATTCATAGCTTTCATTGCGTTTAATTATTACAGGTGAGGAGGTTCTTGTTTCCGCGCCTAGCAATATCGCATGCCTTGAAACGAATAAAGGATAGTCTTCTTTCCATTTATTAAATGCGGTTAAAAGCATCTCGCATACAAATCCTGGGAGAATTTCATTCATATCAACAGACACAGCCCCCATCTTATATGAATTTTTATTCAGGTCTCCGGAAATTCTCCCGGATAAAAAATCCACTAAATTCTGTCCGGGCACTGACCATCTTCCCCCTGCGGAATTAAAAGCCTTTTCTTCTATATTCTTCTGAAAATTAATACCCGCCAATGGATCTGTTGATTTATAATCATTCTTATGACAAGTTACAACAATCGCTGAATTTGAAAATGCTGATGCTCTACTTGAATAACTCATCCCATTAACAACCATCCGTCCATCTTCAGATGAAGCATTGATAACCTCACCTCCGGGGCACATGCAAAATGTATATACCCCTCTACCCATTTTCCGATTGGTGTAGGTAAAGGAATAATTAGCGGCGCCCATACCGGAAAAATCCTTATATTTAGTGCCATATCTTATAAGATTAATCGTTTCGACAGGGTGCTCTATTCTCACGCCAACAGAAATCGAATTCTGCTCAATAGCAATACCTTTCCTGTGGATCATCTCAAATGTATCCCGAGCAGAATGTCCCAAGGCAAGATAGATAGTTGAAGAACGATATTCCTTCTCACCATTTATCACTACACCCAGAGCTTTTCCCTCTAATGTAAGTATATCTGTCATTTTAGAGCTATAGAATATCCCACCACCTCTTTCAATGATATAATTCCGCATGTTTTTAACTATTTTGCACAACACGTCTGTGCCCAAATGAGGCTTGCTGACATAGCTTATTTCCTCAGGCGCGCCAAATTTAATAAAAGTATCCAATACCTTATTTGCATATTCTGAATTTCTCTTCCGGGAAAACAGCTTCCCATCGGAATATGAACCTGCACCACCTTCACCAAATTGGATATTTGATTCAGGATTAAGCTCGCGCTGTTTAATAAATCTTTGGACATCTATAGAGCGCTCTTCAATTTTTTTACCTCTTTCAAATATTAAGGGTTTAATCCCATATTCAATAAGCTCAAGAGCAGCAAACATGCCGGCAGGACCGAAACCTATTATTATAGGCCTGCTCTTAATGTTTTTTGATTTTCTTGCTGCTTCCATTTGCAACGTCATCTTTATTCCCTAATAATTAAATAAATCCTTCTCAGTATATTTTCCCTTTTCAAGCGCGGCATTTAGCGCTCGCACGATTTTTCCCTTAATGTTTGGTGTTATGCGCCGTCCTTTTCGCGCCTTCTGCAGCTGCTTATACGTTAACTGCTCGCGAGAAGCGCAAACCAAATCATTATTTTTTAATGAAAGGCTTTTCATCACATCATTAAGCGGCTGTATAATAAATGGTGTAGTTTCTGGTATTTTCATGAATTAATATATCCCTATAATTATTTTGAATAAAAAAGAGATCTGCCCAAAACAAGCAAATCTCTTTTTACAGCTCTCTTTAATAATTTACTTAGCCTTTTTTAACCATTTCAGAAAGCGCGTCTATAAACTTTCCTATCTTATAAAGCACTATTGCTAAAACTAAAATAACCACCAGCTGACCTACTGCTGCCATAATATCAACCACAATTGCTCCTGTCATTTCACAGCCTCCTTTAAAGTTGTTTTTTATCCAACTTATCGCTTAGCTTATCAATAAGTTTTACTACCTTAACTGTGACAAAAAGAACCATCACCGTAAGCAAAACAAAGCTTAAAAGTAACACTCCTATGCCGCCATAAAGCATACCCATCATATATTATTTCCTCTTATGTATTTTCCTAAAGTTAACAAATAAATTGATTTAGATTGTCTTTAACGTGTAGCATACCCCAAAGTTATTACTTGGGCAAGGTAATTCTAATCGGCTCAAATTTAAATAGCGGGGTCGATTTTGCAAATAAGAAAGTCAATTAAAATAATGGACTTTTTGACCACCCAATCATCGATTCCAAACCTTCAATAATTTTTATTGCCTTTTTTCACTTTTTTTTCATGCTGTTTCTCTTTAAGCGTTTTTGCCGGCTTCTTTTTTATATTTTTTTTAGCATCACGACCTTTAGACATATCTCTCCTTCTTTAATTTTACTGATTATATTCCTAATTTAATAACCCTGCTACATGTTTCTTTCTATTTCTTATCCTACTTACCCTTTAACTTCTTCTCCTGTTTTGCTTTCTTCTGTCTATTACCTTTATCCTTATCCCTCTTACCTTTGTCTCCCATTATACTCCTCCTTTTTTGTTGACTTATTTGTAGTTTAGCACAATAGGCACTACATAGATACAAGTAAAAAGGATTCAACCGTTCGAGATTCAGAATCAAAAGAAAATTTTAAAATCCTATACCTTGCCGAGACAGAAGCGAGTCATTGTAGGCGTGCAAGGAAACAAAAAAGGAAGGCCCATTATATAAACTCTCCTTTTTTGTATAAGCTCCCCACGCTCTGTCGTCACTCATTATATTCGTTCCTCCCCATAGGGGCTCTGCCCCTCTGGTGTTCGCCTACGGCTCACTGTCACCCCGAAAACGTGGGAAAAGTTTTTTCCCACACCCTTTTCCTCACGGGGTCGCTTTTGTAAACAAAAAGCCCATCAAAAATGATGGGCTTTTCACAAAAGCTCCCCCGCGAGGACTCGAACCTCGGACAAAGTGGTTACACTTGACCCGATATTACTATCGGAAGTGGACTATCTCATCTCCATAGCATTTGCGTTAGGAGGCGGGTATATAGTCTCTGCACATTTATCCACCAGAATTATCTGGTGAAATTTAGCTCAGGATTATCCTGCAATTACGCTTAGGACTTCCCTGAATTAGCCCGCTTTTTCAACCGCGATTTCTCGCGGAAGCTGCGTTTGAGCATGAACTTCCCGGTGACAATTAGCACAAAGCAACATACACTTATTTAATTCTTCTTTGACTTTAGTCCAACTTCGCGTATACCCTTTTTCCGATATACTAAAGTCCTTACTAAAAGAATCATTGTGATGAAACTCTAAAGCATCAATACAACGATCATAGCCGCATACTTCGCATTGACCGTCTTTATATTCAATTGCCATCTGTCTAACTTTCTTACGTCTTTTACGAACAGCAGCAATTAAATATTGACGGCGGTCAGCATATTTTCGCGTATCTCGCTTTGCCAATGTCACCTCGATTCATTCCTTCTGCTCGGCATCCCTCGGATGCCTCACACAGCCACTCGCTCTACCAACTGAGCTACAGGGGAATAATTTATCTTTTTAAGAACAGATATATATTATACATAGGATTAAGCTTAAGTCAATCACGAATTTTTAGTTTTTTCCCTTCTTAAAGACAAAAGAATTGACCTTAAAAATCAATTGATATATACTGTCAATGGTCATTATAATTTCATAAAATCATAGGTAGCTGTGAATTCTTCTAAATCAAACACATTAAAATCAGCAAAAGTTTCTTTCCTGCCCCTGCTTTCTACTTCTATTTTCTATATTTTCCTGCATTTATATATTGAATTTACCTATTCTTTAGGGAGCTTTGGCATAAATCTCATCTTTGACTGGATAGTACAGGTTATTATCGGCTATATGCTATTTTCCCTTTCTAGACGTAAAAGGATATTCTTACTGACCCAATTTATATTCATGGCGATTATTTATCTATCCCACGTTATAAAGGCTAACTATTTGGGCGCGCCAGTAAGCATTGATGATTTTCTATCATTTAGCGCCCTATTTAACATACTAAACCTAAACCAAAAGTTGCTTTTAATCTTCCCTATTGCATCATTCTTTCTTCTTTTTTTAATAAATATTAAAATTAATAAAAAATCCCTGCTTACGACAGCTATTATTTGCTGTATCTTGTGGATAAGTCTTGGCATATTCCCTCAAAAAACAGTTGATTTTCTTAATTCGCGCTTTAAGTATGAAGCCTGGGACCAGCTAGGCAATTACAGAAAAAGCGGCGGTAGTGTATATTTAATATATAGCGGTGCTCACTTTTCAGCTAACAGACTAAAAAAACCAAATGAGAATGAAGTAGCAGCAGCTCTTAAACAACTAAATATACAAAAACAACATCCTTTAATAACTACGGATAACAAAAAACGAAATGTTTACCTGATTCTTATGGAAGGCCTATGGGATCCGACATTATTAAAAAAAGTACAATTTAGCGATGATCCACTTGATCCTGAATTTCGAAAATTATGGGATGAATGCGGTAATTCATGGGCGATGAGCCCGGTATACGGCGGAGAAACCGCAAATGCGGAATTTGAGATACTAACAGGACACCCCTCTAATCTATATGACTCAAGAGTAATGTTTCAGACAAATATACGTAATGATATACCCGCGCTCCCGAATATTTTATCAGACGCAGGATATGAAACAATCGCGCTGCACCCTTTTATCCCCACATTCTGGAACCGGCTCAACGTATATCCCCGCTTAGGGTTTGATTATTACTATTCAATTAAAGATTTTACGCAGGATGACCTAAATGATGCAAAATTATCCAATATATCCCTCTATCAGCAGTCATGGAAAATAATCAATGAGAATCACAATGAAAAACCCAGGCTGACTTATATTGTTACTCTTAGCGGACATTGGCCATTTAGACTCAATAAAGCAAAAAGACCGCCTCTTATTAGCAGCAATTCTTCTGTTAAATATGTCGAGCAATACGCAAATTCAGTAAGATACAATACCGGAGAAACAATGCACTTTGTAAAAATTATCCGAAAAAATGACCCCAATGCGCTAATAGTTATAATGGGTGATCATACCCCGCTATTGGGTTCAAATTTTGCCGCCTACAGCGAATCCGGCATCTTAACCAGCCTGCGCAATAAATTCACCGCAGAGATGTACAAAACCCACGTCAGCACACCTCTTATTATAATCAACGGGACTAACGGACCTTTAGAAATCGGAACTGTGGCAATGTATGAAGTTCCCGCAATTATTACTAAATTACTAAAAATTCCCACAGAAACACCGATTGATATTTTAAAACCGAAAGGCAACCTGCACGTGCGAACCTTAGAAGGTATGCGCCTTGTAATAAAAAATGATAATTCAGCACAATTATGCAAGGATGCATCAGAAGATTATACATGCAAATACGTAAATCAGTGGCTTACCAATGTCAAAGTCATAGATAGAGACATATTAATAGGTGAGCAATTCGCTTTACCGATGATCTCAAGCGAAGGAATTGAATAAAAATGCATAAAGATAATAACCTAAAAATATTCGATCTTGTAAGTCTTATTATGCTCGGCCTGATACTATTACTCTCTTTAAGCCGATTTACTCTGGGGCCTCAATTTATCGATGGATACTATCATCTTGCGACTGCCAATGCCTTTATAAACTCGGGTGGCTGGGTCGGAATAGATTACTGGAGCATTGCCCCGTTAGAACGGCCACACCTTTACCCGCCCCTCTATCACATTCTCATCGCCTTTATTAAATCACTCGGAGCAGATGGAATTAGCGCTATTAAAATAACCGAAGTCTCTATCCCCCCCTTGTTTTTTCTGCTTCTGTGGCACAGATTACGCGCCCAATTTTCTCCTGTATTTTCACATTACTTTCTGTTAACATCAGCGAGTTTCTTTGCTTTTTATGTTTCAGTATCGGCTAACATACCGGCATCCCTTGCGCTTATTTTTGGAGTATACAGCCAATATTTCATAACACGAAAAAAGTACACATCCGCGATACTGCTATTTGCTCTCTCTTTCTATACTCACGCCGGTATTTCCTTTATTTTTCTGATTGCATTTTTATTCTGTGCCTGCCTGGATAAAAAATTACGCGCTGACTATTTAAAAGTAATTACCTATAGTCTCCTTCTTTCATCTCTAATGTTATATCACTATGCAAAAAACATCTCTCACTTAACCCTATCAGTTGTAAACCAATCAAAATTTTCGCATTTTAGCCCTTTTATTATCACAATTGGGATAACATCAGCTATCTATTGCCTTAGAAAGAAAAAAACTGATTGCTTATTTTTCTTTGGCTATCTAATCGGCAGTTGTATTATTTTCTTTAAATATCCTTACAGGCTATTCTCTGCCCAGGGGGCGTTAGGACTAATATGGCTTGCCGCGTATTTTCTTATGAATTTACACAATAAGATATCTCCCAGAAAAGGCTTAATCTTATTTCTTATTACTTCCTTTTTTCTCTTTTTCGCCCATTCAACACTAGACCTTAAAGAAGGAAAACTAAAATTTAATCCTTTAAATTCAACATACCATAATGTCGCATCAGGAACTACAGAAGAAAGCATTGAATTTAGCAGCCTGTATTCTGCATCAATCTATGACCCATTAGTTGCAACAATTAAGGATAAAACAAGAACTCTTGATATTATTAGTTCAAACTCGGAATTATCAACGCAAATCGTATCCAGCCTCTCAAACCGCCCCGGCGCCCAAACAATCTTTAAAGAAACAAACAGAAGACATATCAATCCGGCCACATCAGGCAACATCATCCTCTGGCTAAAAGGTGAAAATAATACCGGATTATTACCTACGCAGCAAAATCCCAACCTGGAAAAGATATATGAAGATAAGCTGTTTTCGCTATACCGTAACCCTGGATTTTATACCCTGACTAATACCCCTAAAGCAGCAGTCCCCTTCTACATAATTATTCCTATTCTTTGTATTTTTACAATTCTTATCCTGCGTGATAATCTCAACATAGCCAGGAAGAACAAATCGTAATTAAGCATATTTTAGTGAAATAAAACTTGACAATATTACAGGTTATTTTATAATGAAAGCAACATGAACAACGTAGTAAATAAGGTAGTAAGTAGTCTTTTTCAAGCTTCGATATGACGCAAGGCGGGAAACTTTCTGCCTTGCTTTTTTTCGTTTCTGCCGTTATTTACTATAAAAATCTTTACGGAAGGAGGGTAGTAAGTAATGGCAAAAGGAAAAGTTAAGTGGTTCAGCAATCAAAAAGGTTATGGATTTATCACTCCTGAGGAAGGCAACGATGTATTCGTACATCATACCGCGATTCAGGGAGATGGCTATAAAACTTTAGAAGAAGGCCAAGAAGTTGAATTTGAAGTCGAAAAAGGCCCCAAGGGCGATCAAGCCATAAACGTGACAAAGTTATAATCGAAAGATCGAAAAAATAAAGCCCGTCTAATAATAAAAAGGCGGGTTTTATTTTTAACTAAAGGTATACTAATAATGACATATGAAGCGGCAATAACTAAAGGCTGGGAAAACTTAAAAAAAACCGCTAAAGAAACAACCTACAACCTTAGAGTCTTAACGGACGAATACAAAATAGACCTAAAAAACAAACGCATCCTCTCTTTTTCCTCTAATGTAGAGGCGGGAGAATATCTTAGTATACTAATACTGCATTATCTGACCCAAAAGCTAAACGGCATCCCGAAGTTAGAAGACGAATGGATATCATTCAATCAATTAGCCGGAAGCCTAGGATATTATCCGACTTTCAAAAAGCGTGTAATTAACCGTATTGTAAGAAAATTCGGAGAACACCCAGAGGCAATGCTTAATGCCTGTAAAAATCTTAATGCAAAACGTGATCAACTAGCAGATGTTAGTATTGTTGTTGAAGCCTTTGATGGGGTGCCGGTTCTTATTACTGTATGGCGGGCTGATGAAGAATTTAAAGCCTCCGCAAATATTCATTTCGATAAAAACATATCGCAAATCTTCTGCACGGAAGACATCATCGTCATGTCTGACTTTATAATTTCAAAAATCTAAAAATAGCGTCTTTCTGCTAAAAGTACAATATCCCTTAACTGCTCACGGTTTTTAGCCTTGAGCCAATTACTATCAAACTGAGGATCCTGCGTAATCTGGGCAACGGCAGCTAAAACCTTTAGATGTAGATTTCTTTGTTCGGGCGAACTAATAAGAATAAAAGCAATATGCACCACCTCATCATTGGAGAATATTATACCCGCCTTTGCCCTAACCATAATAATCTTGAAAATATCTTTTCCTTCAATAATTATATGCGGGATAGCCAACCCCTTTCTTAGAACAGTGCTAGAATCTTTTTCCCGGGAAATAAATTTATCAAGCAAATCCTTACGCTCAAGCTTAAGCTCTCGCGCTAGAATATTAGCAATTTTACTAAAAAAATCCTCTATGCTAAGCACGACCTCTTCATCTAAAACTATCGCCTCCTCAACAAGCTGATGAAACTTATCCTTTACGACTATATCGCGTTCAATAACAATATCTTTTAACTCTGATAAAAGATTATCCGAAGCCAATTCCTTATCTTTAATAACTAATCGCTCTAAGGCATGAATCAAAGCTGAATCTTGTGTTGCCCTTTTTTGCGCGTAAAATCTGTACCATATAAATCCAACAAAAACAAAAACCGCAGTCAAAAATACTATCACTGTTCCCATTTCAATTAAGAGAAAAATACCTGCCAATATCCCTATAATCTGAATATAGGGATAACAAGGAGAATGAAATTTTGGTTTATAGCTCAGGATCTTACTCTCGCGAAATAAAATAAGCGTTAAGTTAGCAAAGATAAAAAGCAATATCAAGATACTTGAGGCAACTTTTACTAATAGCTCAAGACGCAAAAACACAATCACACAAAGCATAAAAAGACCCGTTACTACAATCGCGATGTGAGGAGTTTTAAACTTGCTGTTTATCTTCTGAAAATATGCCGGCAAAAGCTTATCGCGACTCATGCCTAAAGGATAGCGAGAGGCAGCCATAATGGAGGCATTTGCTGTTGAAATAAACGCTAGAAATGCGCATATGCTAATTAGAGTTTTTAATATATCACCACCAAAAGCACCCGCACCGGCTGATATAGGTATTAGAGTGTTTTCTAGAACATGCGGTTTTAATACTCCAATAGTTACATAGATAACCAAGCAATAAAAAATTGATGTTACAACGAGGGAAGCAATAAGCCCTAGCGGAAGATTTCGCCCGGGATTATCTATTTCCTCGGCAAGAGCTGCAACCTTAGTTAAACCTCCGTAGGATATAAAAACAAAACTAGCAGTAGCAAACACCGAGCCCATACCTTTAGAGAAAAACGGTGAGAAGTTTGCAACGCTTACATACCGCATACCCCAGACAATATAAATCGTAAGTATGCTAAGGAGTCCGACAACTAAAAATACCTGGACCTTTGCTGCTTCTTTAACCCCTACTAAATTTAGGAAAATAAAAAATATGCATAAATAAAATGCAATCATATTTAAGGGTATCTGCGTTATTAAGCTTAAATACGCCCCCATACCTAAAAGAGCAAAAGCCCCTTTCATGCTCATAGAAAACCAACTGCTAAAACCGGCAATTGTACCCAGCAAAGGGCCAAAACCCCGCATTATATAAAAATAATCTCCCCCTGCGCGCGGCATCGCAGTAATTAATTCAGCCTTACTTAACAAAGTCGGAATACATAAAATAGCAGCAATAATATATGAGGCAATTACCGCAGGTCCCGCTCTATAAAATGCGAGCCCGGGCAAAATAAAAAGACCGGAACTAATCATTGCACCGGTTGCTACACAAAATACGCCCGCTAAATTAAGATCTTTTTTTAGTCTTTTCTGCATATAAATATCACCTACAACTCTCTTCTTGCCTCTAAAGCTTTCATAATCGTACCACCATCTGCATACTCAATATTACTCCCCAATGGAATACCCATACCAATCCTGGTCATTTTTATACCCTTAGGTTTAAATATTTTAGTAAGGTACAACGCTGTAGTCTCACCCTCGGTATCGGAATCAGTCGCAATAATCATCTCTTCTACAACCTCACTAGTTAATCGATTCGCTAATTCAGCAATCTTTAAATCATCCGGCCCCCTACCTTCTAGAGGCGCTAAAGAGCCCATAAGAACATGATAAACACCATTAAAACCACCTGCTTTCTCAATGGCTATAATATCCCTGGGATCCTCAACTACGCATATCACACTCCTATCGCGGCGCGTATCACGGCATATAATACAAGTATCTTCTTCGCTTATATTATGACAGATAGAACAAAATCTTATACTAACCTTTAAGGTGACTAAATCCTCAGAAAGCAGCTTTACCTCATCAGAAGAAAGATTATTAAGAATAAAATACGCCATACGTTCAGCGCTCCGTCTACCCACTCCGGGAAATTTAACAAACTTATCAATAACATTCTGTAGCGCAACAGGCGTAGATGACATTAGTATTCCTTACGAAATTTATTTACAATTCTACCCTTAAAAGCCTCGATGGTTGATTTAATTGCCTGCCCCACCTCAACATCATGATGCTTTGATTTATGGCTTTGGCTATCGGTTGCCAAACCATTGCCTTCTGGCTTATCTTCTGAAAATATAAAGTTAACTTTAAGTTTTGCATTTAAAACTTCACTCAAAACATTCTCGACAAAAACACTATTTTCTTTTTTTTCTAAAACGCCTTTATGGAACTTAAATTCTCTTGAGAAAGCAATAGATAAAATATTACCTTCAATCTTTAAAGGATTACTCTCATTTAAATAGGTGGCAATAGACATTCTAGTCTGAGATATCTTTTCAATAATTTCCTGCCATACTCCGAGCACGCTATCTAGAGCCACTGTCGACTTTGGTTGCACGGTTTTAGCATCATCTACATGTGTTGATGCTTTAGTTATCTGACTAATAGGCGGCTTAATTGGCGCGGCTGATTTTGGCTTTGGAAAAACTACACTCACAGAGCCTCTTTTGCTGTTTATTGATTTTGGTTCTTGCTTTACTATCTTTGAATAATTATTAGGTTCCGAAGGTGCCGCATTATCAGATTTATTTTCAAACCCCCCGGTAAGCTTTATTATGCCGACTTCCAGAGGAATACGTTTAGAATCAACACGCTTGAACATCTGCTGAACATCTACGAGAATATTTATAAAGCTTAGGATTTGTGCAAGCGTAAACTTCTGGGCCTGCTCCAATATTTTCTTCTGCATAGCTGGCGGCATATCCAAAAGCTTATCTATACGCTGACCTGCCGCTTTGGCAATCATTAAATTTCGAAAGTATTCTATCAAACTCACAACAAAAACATGTGCATCTCTACCCTCACTTATAAAATCATCTACTATATCTAAGGCGCCAATTGTATCTTTGTGTATTATTTTATCCAGTAAAGATACAAACAATTCCTCTTCAATGGTACCTAGAACAGATACTACATCCTTGGTGCTAATTTTCTCCTTCGAAAATGAAACGAGCTGATCCAACATTGACTCTGAATCCCTCAAACTGCCTTCGGAAGCACGCGCTATCAAATACAAAGCGTCTTTTTCAATATTTAACTTTTCTCTTTTTACTATCGCCTCTAATTTAGCCATTATAGACATGACCGGAATCGGGCGAAATTCAAACCTCTGACAGCGCGAACGTATCGTAGGCAGCACCTTATGAGGTGCCGTGGTTGCAAAGATAAACTTTACGTGCGGCGGCGGTTCTTCTAATGTCTTAAGAAGCGCGTTAAAACCATCGGGGGTTATCTGGTGAACTTCATCAATTATATAAATTTTATACTTACCGCTGATTGCGGCAAATTTTACATTTTCCCGTAAATTGCGTATATCATCTATGCCGCGATTAGAAGCGCCATCAATTTCAATTACATCCAAACTTCTACTCTCTGAAATTTCAACGCACGCTGGACATTTACCGCAAGGATTAATAGTAGGGGCATCCTTACAATTTAAAGATTTACTTAATATTCGCGCGCAAGAAGTCTTACCTACACCTCGAGGCCCGCTAAAGATATAAGCATGCCCAAGCCTATCTGATAAAATCGCGTTTTTTAAACTTTTGGTGATATGCTCTTGACCTATTATTTGGTCAAAATTCTGAGGACGGTATTTTCTTGCAAAGACTAAATAAGACATATTGATTACGGTTTTCCTAAAAAACTAAAGTTAAATTTACCTCTAAAGCATCAGAATCAAAATCATGTATTCGATCAATATGGCGCCAGCCGAAACTAAATTCAGCATGTTTATGAAAAGGAACCATAACACCTAAAACAAGTTCATTTCGTGTCGGCTGTTCTATACGGAAACTATAAGTATATTCATCTATAAAATAGGCATTAATTTTTCTATTCTCCCCAATATCAGCTAGAGGAAAATTAAATTTAAGCCGTGTTTCAGCCTCTGCGGCATATTTAATACGAGGATGCCAGATATAATCCGTCCAATCATAATTATAGCGGGTATACTGAAGGCTCTCGCCAATATAAAACCAGGGCGTTATATCCGTTCCGACTTCAAGACCTGTCTCCTTACGTTCAAGCCTGTCTGTTTGTAAATTATTATGTAGTTCAATAAAAGGAGAAAATAAAAGCCTGGAAAATCGATCCGTATCCCGCTGATAAAAAAAATCAATTTCAGCACGCTGAACATAGATACTATGTCTTTCGCGCACTAAAAATCTATATGCATTCGAAAGTCTAACTTCTGGTTTTTGCCAATCTGCTATTACATTAGAACAATCAAAACATAAAACAAAAATAAGCGCTAGTAATATTTTTCGCAAATGATATCTCTTTTCTTAGATTAAATCCCTTTATTAATCTGGGCTATCTTATCTTCTATAATCTTATGATGTTTATACTCCGCATCTTTCAAATTAATGAGGATTTCTTCAATTAATGGAGAGTTATGTTTTCTGAGCATTTCATCATAAAAATCATAAGCTTTTTTTTCATTTTCTAAAGCAATACGTAAAACATCTAGTGGAGTCATAATTCCCTCTCTTTTTTTAATTCCCCATACTGGCGGCGCGTTTATAGTTTGATTCGAACTCAATTTCAATAGGCGCCATCAAAAATTTAGCTTATCAATTTATCTTTAACCTCCGCTTGCCCCTAAAAGAACGCTTCGCACGGGACGCGCCCGCAAAATCTAAAACACCTTCCTATCAATATTTATAGCAGGAATAAATGATATTATACTTTACTCTGTTACGCTATTCAAGGTGAATTTTTAAACGAAATGGAAATGGTAAGATAGATCGTTACCCCCCGCTAAAGGAATTAAGAATAAAGCGAATATTATGCCAAAGCAGGCAAAAGTTTAAAGAACTTCAAAAAGAACTAAAACAGCTTTTTTATAAAAAGAGG
>CAJVXN010000028.1 GCA_913009335.1 uncultured bacterium | reverse complement strand
TACTCTTTTTTTGACCGTGGTCCCATAAGTTACCCCCTTTATTGCTCTTATTCTTGGGTAACATGAATTATGAGTCAACGATTCAATTTTACTATCGCTTCGGTAACATTTAATATGAGTCAATTCGGCACGAGGGTTGCGATTGACAAATAGTCATTGCTGTGTTATACTTAAATCTGGCCACGGAGCAGTCGGTATATAAGTATTGATTCGCTATGCGAAAGGAAGCAGGCGATGGCCTAATATTTAAAAAATTAAGGCAACTCTATCAAAGGGTTGTCTTTTTGTATTTTTTTTTGAGCTAGAAGATAGAAAGCGTATAGGCCTATGTTGAATTTAGCAGTAAAATCTAAGAAAAAGATGAGGAAGGCTTCCAAGGATCGCCTGATAACTATAAAAAAATCTCAAAATGATGATGTCATATTATTATGGCATTTGGAATTGGAGCATCGCGCAATTTTAGATTCTATAGGCGAGGCAATGCATGTTGTTGATCGGGATTTACAATTTGTTCTGTTTAATAAGGTGTTTAAACAATGGAATAGGAAATTAGGCCTTAAAACAAAGGTAATGGGTAGGAAGATAAATGAGATTTTCCCTTTTATATCCGTAAATACCATCCGCCAGTATGAAAAAGTTTTTCGCAGGGCAAAGACTATTATTACGCAAGAACGCACTAAAATCCGCAATAGAGAAATTTTTACCGAAACACGTAAAATTCCCATAATAAAGCAAGGTAAAGTCATTCAGGTTGTGACCATGGTTAATGATATTACCGAGCGACGAAAAACAGAACAGCAATTCATAGAACAGGGTAATTTTCTAAAGCGCGCAATAGAATCGTTGACCCATCCATTTTACGTTATAGACGCCAATGATTATACGGTCAATATGGCTAATTCTGCTGCTCGCATGGGGTGTCTAACAAAAAAAACCACCTGTTATTCTGTTACCCATAAGAGGCGAAACCCGTGCTCAGATGACGGGCACCCTTGTACATTGGATAGGGTTAAAAAGTCATCGCAGCCTGTGACAGTTGAGCATACGCATTATGATAAGGATGGTAACGTCAGACATGTTGAGGTCCATGGATATCCCGTATTCAATGATAAAGGAGAAGTTTATCAGATGATTGAATATTGCCTGGATATCACACAGCGAAAGCAGGCAGAGGAAGGTTTGTTAAGCGAGAAGAGATTTTCTGAATCTGTAATTAATAGTACTCCGGGGCTTTTTTACATTTTTGACGAAGATGGAAATATAATACGTTGGAATAGGAATCTTGAGGCGGTTACGGGGTATTTACCTTCTGAAATAAAAAATATGAACCCGGATGATTTTTTTGAAGGAGAAGGTAAAAAGTTTGCCCGGGATGTGATAAAAAAGGTTTTTTTAGAAGGCAGGGCCAGCGTAGAGCTTGAGCTTGTATTAAAAGATAAGACCAGGGTTCCTTATTTTTTTACGGGAGAGAGAATTTTTATTGAGAAGAAGACTTATCTCGTCGGGATGGCTATGGATATTACCCGTCTTAAGCAGGCAGAGCATGTTTTACGGGATAGTGAAAGCCGTTATCATAGTCTGTTTGAAAATTCGCCCATTTCTTTGTGGGAAGAAGATTTTTCCAATATTAAAACTTTTATCGATTCGCTGCGCGTCAAAGGAATTAAAGATTTTAGAAAATATTTTAACGATAATCCTCAAGCGCTGCATCTTTGCGCGACGATGATTAAGGTTATTAGTGTAAATAAAGCCGCTCTTAAATTATACGAGGCCCCTAACGAAAAATCCCTTAAGCGTAATTTACGGATGATATTTTGTCGAGAATCTTATGAAATGTTTAAAGAAGAACTTATTGCCATAAGTGAAGGTAAAACCATGTTTGAGTGTGAGACAATTACCAAAACTTTAAAAGGTAAAATGATCAATACTTATATTAAGTGGACTATACCTCCGGGGTATGAGGATACATTGTCAAAAGTTTTTGTTTCTATTATTGATATTACGAAGCGGACAGAAATACAGCATGAGCTGGAGCTGGTAAATAGAGAACTTTTTAAGGCCAATAGGAGGTTGAGTAGGCTGGCCTTGCGGGATTCACATACCGGAGCGTATAATCATCTTTATCTTGAAGAAGCTCTTGATAGAGAATTTTCCCGCGCCAGGCGTTATGCTCACCCTCTTTCTGTGATAATGTTAGATATTGATTATTTTAAATCTATAAATGATGTATATGGCCATCAGTTTGGCGATTTGATACTTAAGCAATTTACGCGTCAGCTTAAAAAAGCTGTACGCGCCAGCGATACGGTGATTCGGTTTGGAGGAGAAGAATTTATAATTTTATCTCCCGGCCAGGATATGTCAACTGTTTCTATTATGGGGCAAAGATTGATGGATTCCGTTGGCCTATATAATTTTGGTGATAAAAAACATAGCGTAAAGTTGAAGCTAAGCGCTGCCGTTGCCTCTTATCCTGAAGACAAAATTACCAAGGGTATAGATTTGGTTGATCTAGCCGATAAAATTTTACTTAAAGCCAAAGAAGACGGTGGCGGGAGGATTTATTCTTATTTTGATATTGCTAATGGTGCCTCTATTCTTCCCGGGAGATATGATCAAACTAAAGATGTCTCTGTGTTAAAAGGCAAGATTGATAAGCTTACCAAGCGTTCAAATCAAAGCCTGATGGAGGCTGTTTTTGCTTTTGCCAAAACAATTGAATTAAAGGACCACTATACCGGTAAACATGTGGAAAGCACTGTTGATTATGCGGCTAAAATAGCCAATGCCTTGAAGCTTTCCCGTCCTGAAATTGAATTGGTAAAGCAGTCCTCTGCACTACATGATCTGGGTAAAATTGGCATAAGCGAAAAAATACTGCTAAAGAAATCAAAACTTACAAAGAAGGAGTTTTTAGCTATTAAAGCTCATCCGCAGATTGCCGCAGATATTATTAGGCCGATTCATTTTTTACACAGCATGATTCCTTTAATTCTCTATCATCATGAATGTTGGGATGGGACAGGTTATCCCGGGGGTTTAAGGGGAGAGCAGATACCCCTAGGCGCGCGTATTATTGCTATCGCGGACGTATACCAGGCTTTAATTTCTGACCGGCCATATAGAGCGGCATATTCTAAGGATGAAGCCATTGTGATAATTAAAGATGGTTCCGGCACGCAATTTGACCCTAATATTGTTAATATATTTCTCAGCATCATCAATAAAGAAAACCAATCTGAAGCTAAAAAATACCCCCCAAAAACAGCAGTTTAAATAAAAATAAGCTTTATTGACAAAACAAAAACTTGTGGTACAATAAGTTTTTAGCATTCTCATGCGGAGAGTGCTAATTTAGAAAATAACAGTGGGAAGGTAGTTCGGTAACTATGGTCAGGACAATAGATTACAAAAAAAGGAAAAAGGATGTTTTAGCCGCAACAGTGGATTATTATATCCATAATGCTATTGCTGCAAGTTCTGAAACTCTGGCTTTGAGCTTTAACTATAGCAGTGCTACAATACGTAATGTTATGGCGGAATTAGAAGAAGAAGGCTTGCTTACGCACACACATACTTCCAGTGGACGCATACCCACAGATAGGGGGTATCGTTTTTATGTGGATAATCTGTTGTTGGAAATAAAATTACTTCAGTCTGATAAGGATAGGGTGTTTAAAGAATATAGAGATACTAAAAAAGAATTAGATGTTTTACTTGAGAAAACTTCTTATTTAATCTCCAGTCTGACGCATTGCACGGGAATTGTTTCTTTCGTTCGTTTGCAGAATAAGATATTTTATAAAGGGGTGGGGCTTATATTGGATTACCCGGAATTTAAGGATTTTACGCGCATTAAGGTTCTAATGAATTTATTAGAGAGAAAACATAGATTGCTGGAGGTTATTAATCGGAACTTAGACGAGAAACTTAAAATTTATATCGGTCGAGAACTTCCTTTTGAGGAAGTTACGGATTGTACGCTTATCGTATCACACTATAGTATAAACCATAAACCACAAGGATGCATCGCGGTATTGGGGCCTACACGTATGGAGTACGCAAGAGTAATTCCTGCCATAGAGTACATTTCCGAGTCGCTAAGCGCTATTTTAAGTAAATTTTAATCTTTTAAGATAAAACGAAATCTTTAAGGTGAAAAGGGGTAATCTGTCTTGACAAAAAATAATACTACCAAGAAAGAAAAAACAAACGCAGCAAGCTGCACTTCGCCAGTTATTAAGGATGCTGTTACTATCGCGCGTTCGGAATACGATTCTTTGAAGCAGGATAGGGATAAAGCATCCCAGCATTGGAACAGGCTCGTGAATGCGCAGGCAGAGTTTGAGAATGTTACAAAGCGCATGGAAAGAGAAAAGCAGGATTTTGTAAAGTTTGCCAACGAGTCTTTGATTTTTGATCTATTGACGATTTTAGATGATTTAGAAAGATCTCTTGAGCTTACTCAGCAGAAAGAGGAGAAAACTCCGGGCTTTCTAAAAGGCATAGAGTTAATTTTGGGACATCTCTATGAAATGTTAAAGAAAAGAGGGCTTTCTCCGATTGAGGCCGAAGGAAAATCTTTCGACCCTGAGTATCATGAAGCGCTTCTCCATATAGATACAAATGATTTACCGGAGCATACAATTGTTGAAGAATTACAAAGAGGTTATTTATTAAACGGTAAAGTGTTAAGAACAGCAAAAGTTAAGATATCAAAGAAAAAATCACAAAATTCAGAAGAATAGTTATTTAGTTAACTAAAGATGGAGGTATTAAAAAATGGCAAAAGTTATTGGAATCGATCTTGGAACATCAAATTCTGCGGTAGCAACAATGGAGGCAGGGAGGCCTGTTATCATTCCTTCTGCTGAAGGTGCCGGTGTAGCATCCGGTAAGGCATTTCCTTCTTTTGTTGCTTTTGGCAAAGACAATCAGCTTTTAGTGGGCGAGCCGGCAAGACGTCAGGCTTCTGTTAATCCTGAGGCAACAATTTATGCCGCTAAAAGAAAGATGGGTACGGACCATAAGTTTAAGGTGAAGAATAAAGAATATACTCCGCAGCAGATTTCCGCGTTTATTCTGCAGAAGATCAAAACAGATGCTGAAAGCTATTTAGGGGACAAGATAGAGGAGGTGGTTATTACCTGTCCTGCTTATTTTGATGATAATCAGCGGCAGGCTACTAAGGATGCCGGGGAAATTGCGGGATTAAAAGTCCTGAGAATTATCAATGAGCCAACGGCAGCTTGTCTTGCCTATGGTTTAGATAAAGCCGGTAAAGAGCAGAAGATTATGGTCTTTGACTTTGGCGGCGGAACGCTTGATGTAACAATCCTTGAGATGGGCTGGGATGATGAGCATAAAGCTGCTACATTCGAAGTTTTGGCAACTTCCGGCGATACTCAGCTAGGCGGAACAGATATGGATAATGCCTTGATAGATTATATTGCCGAGCAGTTTAAGAAAGAGAGCGGCATAGATTTACGTACGGATAAGATGGCTATGCAGCGATTGCGTGAGGCAGCCGAGAAGGCAAAGGTGGAATTATCCAGTACGGTATCTACGGATATAAATTTGCCGTTTATCACTGCTGATTCTAGCGGTCCTAAACATCTTACAATGGCGATAAATCGGGCAAAGCTGGAAGAATTAGTTGGCCCGATAATTGATAAATGTAAGCATCCTCTGGAACAGGCAATAAGCGATGCAAAATTAGAAATAAAAGATATAGACAAGGTTATTCTCGTAGGCGGTCCTACGCGCATGCCGGTTGTTGCGAGTTTTGTAGAGGGATATGCGGGAAAGAAGATAGAGCGGGGCATTGATCCTATGGAGTGTGTTGCTTTGGGTGCTGCCGTGCAGGCTGCGATTATAAGAGGAGAGGTAAAAGAAGTATTGCTTTTAGACGTAACACCTCTTTCTTTGGGTATTGAAACATTGGGTTCGGTTTGCACAAAACTTATTGAACGAAATACTACCGTACCGACGAAAAAGAGTCAGGTTTTTTCAACCGCAGCCGATAATCAATCAGCAGTTACGATTAGAGTTTTACAGGGTGAGCGTCAGCTGGCCAATGATAACGTAGAATTAGGTAGGTTTGACTTAATAGGTATCCCATCTGCGCCCAGAGGTGTTCCTCAGATTGAGGTAGCTTTTAATATTGATAGAGACGGTATTGTCCATGTAAGCGCAAAGGATTTAGGCACGGGTAAGGAGCAGTCGATAAGGATATCAGCGCCGAAAAAACTTTCTAAAGAAGAAATTGAGAAGATGGTTAAGGAAGCTGAAAAGTTTGCCGCGGAAGATGAAAAGAAAAAGACTGAGATAGATGTGCGTAACCAGGCCGATACTCTTCTTTATTCTACGGAAAAATCACTTAAGGAATACGGAGATAAAGTATCAAAAGAGGAAAAGGAAAATATCCAGAAGGAAATAGATTCTTTTCGTAAGGTTTTAGCTGGTAGTGATATTGAGGCAATAAAGAAATCTATGGAAGCCTTAACTAAGGTTTCGCATAAGCTGGCTGAAGAAATCTATAAAGAAGCCGCAGCTAAGCAGCAAGCAGCTAAAGGTGCTACTCCTGGCGCGGGTCCGCAAGCAACTGGTGAAGGTACCACGGAATCCAAAGATGATAAAAAAGAAGATGTAATTGATGCGGAGTATAAAGAAGAAAAAGACGATAAAAAATAGCAATGCCTGGATTAGAAGTTGAACCTGCTAAGGTGGCGTAGAAGGTAGATATAGAGATAAGCTTATATGAGTGCTAAACGTGATTATTATGATATTTTAGGTGTAGCTAAAACTGCAACAGCTGTTGAAATTAAAAAGGCCTATCGTAGCCTTGCCTTAAAGCATCATCCCGACCGTGTTGCTCCGGATAAAAAAGAGGAAGCAGAAGAGCAGTTTAAGGAGATTTCTGAGGCATATGCTGTTTTATTTGATGAACAGAAACGCGTTCTTTATGATCAATACGGTCATGTGGGTATTGATCAAAAATATACATCCGAAGATATTTTCAGGGGAGGAGA
Source organism: uncultured bacterium (assembly GCA_913009335.1). Lineage (GTDB taxonomy): Bacteria > Omnitrophota > Gorgyraeia > Ghiorseimicrobiales > Ghiorseimicrobiaceae > DRER01. The sequence continues at coordinate 17,845 of CAJVXN010000028.1, read as the reverse complement.
TTTTTCGGGATTTGAAAACATATTCGGAAGTATTTTTGGGGATATGGGTTCTGATATTTTTGGAGGAAGGGGTTCATCCGGCAGGCGTTCCGGAAGAGGCAGGGATCTGCAGATGGCTATGGATGTGTCTTTTGAGGATGCGGCCCGCGGAACTACTAAGTCTATAAAAGTTCCTCGCTATGAGGCCTGTAATACGTGTCAGGGTAGCGGAGCCAAGCCTGGGACAAAAAGAAAAACTTGTTCACAGTGTAAAGGTAAGGGGCAGGTTGTAATAAGCAGCGGTTTTTTTAGAATGGCTCAAACTTGTCCAAGTTGTCGCGGTGAAGGAAGCTCGATTAGTGTTTTCTGTCCAAGCTGCCGCGGAGAAGGCAGAACAAAGAAAACGCGCAAGTTGGAAGTTAAGATACCCGCGGGAGTATATACAGGCGCAAGCCTGCGTATAAAAGGTGAAGGAGAGATTGGAGTCCGAGATAGTGGCGATTTATATATCGAGCTCAATGTATTAGAGCATGCTAAATTTATACGCAGGGATAATGATATAATTTGCGAAATAGAAATTAGTATGGTTAAGGCTGTGTTAGGGGGTGAGGTAGAGGTTTCTACTTTAGATGGTAATGTTAGTATGAAGATTCCTGCTGGTACACAACCCGGAAAAATTTTCCGCCTGCGCGGGAAAGGAGTTCCCGATTTACATAGCTACGCAAAAGGTGATGAATTAGTAAAGGTTAAGGTTGTTATTCCTACTAGCCTGAGTATGCAGCAAAGAAATCTTCTTGAGCAGTTTTCATAAAATTCTACAGAGAAAAAAGACGGGGTAGGTTCATTTACGGAAAAAATTAAAAAAGTATTTAAGTGAGTGAGTATATAGCTTATGAATCTCGAAACTTCGGGATGAATAAGTTATGTATTCGAACTCACCATTGACATCTTGGATGTCAATGGTTTAATTTAGTCAAATAACTTATGTCAGCGTAAAGCTTCCATAAGTTAAGACTTCATTAAAAAAGGAGGAATAAAATTGCCGACTTACGAATATGAATGTTTAAAGTGTAAGCATGCTTTTGAAGCTTTTCAAAGTATAACCGCATCACCGCTTAAAAAATGTCCGCAATGCGGCAAGTCTGTAAAAAGACTTATAAGCGCAGGTAGCGGAATAATATTTAAGGGTTCAGGATTTTATGCTACAGATTACCGCAGCAGCAGCTATAAAAAAACCAAAGACAAAGAGGCTGTTTGTCCGCAAACTCAGGCGCCATGTCAATCATCCGGCTGTCCTAAGCTTGCGAAGTAAATGTGCAAGGTTTGATGGCTAGGGAAAATAGATTAAACTTCTTTTTGTTTTATTGGCTGCCCGTATTATCCTATTGCTGTATCATATTTATTCTTTCTTCTTTTTCTTTCGAGCTTGAGGAGGCAGAAAATTTACATATTGATAAGTTCTTTCATTTAATAGAATATTTTTTATTGGGGATTTTAGCCTCGCGTGCTTTTAAGAATTCATTTCCGCAGGTGAGTGTTCTTAAATATTATTTTTTGGTTATACTATTTTGCTCTCTTTACGGGTTAAGTGATGAAATTCATCAACTATTTGTGCCGGGGCGAGAATTTAGTAGTGCCGATATAGTTACTGATGTTTTAGGGGTTAGTTTGGGTGCCTGGGGATATCGTTTACGATTTATAAAGTCACGGAGTTTTAGTTAGGCTATGGCTAAGATTAAACCATTTAAAGCATTCTTGTATGATACGAACGAAGTTACGGATTTATCCAAGGTTGTTTGTCCGCCCTATGATGTTATTAATTCCGGGTTGCAGGAAGGATGTTATAACCTTAGCCCTTATAATATTATACGTTTGATTCTCGCAAAAAATGACCCCTCGGATACTAATAACGGTAATAAGTATATCTCCGTAAAAAACGAATTAGATAGTTGGTTAAATAAAGGTGTTTTATTCCAGGATAGAGATGAGGCCGTATATTTCTATGAACATGAATATATATATTTAGGCCAGAGAAAAAAAAGAATGGGTTTTATCTCCTTGTTGAAAATAGAGGATGCTTCACGTTCTTCTGAGTCAAGAGGAGCAGGCATACATGCTCATGAGCATACGCATCTGGCTCCGAAAGAGGACCGTCTTCAATTATTGCGTCAGGTAAGAGCAAATCTTAGTCCGATATTTGTTCTTTTTTCCGATGATAATCATATAGTTGAGCGTCTTTGGGGTATATGTAGCACAGCTAAACCCCTGGTTGATATTAAGGTTGATTCTGCGGCGCATAAGTTATGGCGCATAAGCGACAAAAAGGTATTAGAAGAGCTCAAATGCAGCCTTGAGCCGTCAGATTTATTTATTGCTGACGGGCATCATCGTTATGAGGTTGCCTGTAATTTTAGAGAAGAGACGCGAAAATCTTTAGGTAATCCTGATAAAGAATTGCCTTGTGATTATGTCATGACTTATTTTACGCCCTTGGGCTCTGATGGCCTTACTCTTAAATCTACCCATAGGATAGTTAAAAATATTGAAAAAGGTATCATTTTCGGATTAAATAGTGCGCTTAGTAAATATTTTGATATCTCTGAGGCCAAAGATTCTAAGGATTTATTTTCTATGTTAGGGGGGGCAGAAAAAAATGAGCAATCTTTAGGAGCATATAAAGACAGTAAATTTTATCTCCTGCGCCTAAGGCGCGGACTAGATATAAATAAGATTATTGATATCGACCATCCGTATGAATACAAAAAATTATCTGTGGTCATATTAAACCAGCTTATCTTAAATAAAATATTTAAATTCAGCAAAGAGGATTTTGCCGGTCGTTCTCTTTCTTATACGGATGATGCGGATTTGGCGATTAAAACTGTCGATGAGAAGAATGCCGATATGGTATTTTTCCTTAATCCGGTTAAAGTTAGCGATATGACTAGTTTGGCTTTGCAGGGGGTACGCCTGCCTCCTAAATCTACATATTTTTATCCCAAGTTGCTTTCAGGTTTAGTAATAAATAAATTTAGTGAGGGCATGAGTTAGATGAATAGAATGAAACTAACTCATATGCCCGAACTTACCCGCCACTGAAACAATGGCGGGTAAATCCGCCACTGAATCAATGGCGGATTAAACTCAGCCGTATAATTTAGGTAAACTATAGTTGACCTAAATTATGGCTTCATTTAATATGGCTTTATTTGGTAAGCCCAAGTATACGACAGTTCGCACTAAGAAGAAAAAGATGCCGGATGGCCTATGGATGAAATGCCCTGATTGCCTTCAGCCGATATATAATAAAAAGTTGGAAGAGAATTTTAAGGTTTGCCCGGAGTGTAGTTATCATTTTTCTTTAACGGCTTATGAACGTATAAAACTTTTGGTCGACCCTGATACATTTAAAGAATTTGATAAGGATGTTGAATCAGGGGATCCTTTGAATTTTAAGGGGCCTAAAAGTTACAAGGAAAAACTAGAACAGGATAAAAAGAGTACAGGTATGAGTGAGGCCTGCATATACGGAACAGCCATTTTGCAAGAAAAAGATATTGTAATTACTGCTACCGATTCACGTTTTATTATGGGTTCAATGGGTTCGGTGGTAGGGGATAAAGTGACCAGGTCAATAGAATATGCTACTCAGCATGGATTACCGGTAATTATTGTTTCCGGTTCAGGAGGAGGCGCGCGCATGTATGAAGGGATGTTTAGCCTTATGCAGATGGCCAAGACTTCTGCCGCGCTTGCGTATCACCTAGAAAAAAACCTTACGTATATTTCTATATTAACTAATCCGACAATGGCAGGTGTTATGGCTTCATTTGCCGGCTTAGGGGATGTGATTATAGCTGAGCCTAGGGCTTTAATCGGTTTTGCCGGCCCACGTGTAATTGAGCAGACGATAAGACAGAAGCTGCCTTCCGGATTTCAAAAATCAGAGTTTTTGCTTGACCACGGACTTATTGATATGATTGTGCAGCGTAAAAACTTAAAGGATACATTGGTCCAACTACTTGATTATTTAAGTTGAATTTGTTTGGAATGTCGGGTTGTTTTAAAATTTATATTATAAGTTTTAGAGGTAGCAGAGTTGACATGTTGTTAAGATTATGTATAATAAGCAAAACTATACAAAAGGAAACCAATTATGGCGCAGGTAAGTTTACGAAATATGTCAAAAATCTATAATCAAAATGTAAAAGCCGTAAATAGTATAAATTTGGGTATTGAAAGTAAAGAATTTATGGTTTTGGTGGGCCCTTCCGGATGTGGTAAGTCTACAACTTTAAGGATGATTGCGGGTTTAGAGGATATATCCGAAGGAGAGCTTTATATTGCCGATAGGCTGGTTAATAACGTTCCCGCTAAAGATCGTAATATCGCTATGGTGTTTCAGAATTATGCCCTTTATCCGCATATGACAGTATTCGGTAATATGGCGTTTGGTTTGAAGTTGAGGCGTTATCCAAAATCTGAGATAGCCCGCAGGGTTAATGAGGCAGCAGATATACTGAGTATAAAAAAATTATTAGATCGGTATCCTCGCCAGCTTTCAGGGGGCGAGCGGCAGCGTGTTGCTGTAGGCAGAACCATAGTACGAAAGCCGCTTGTTTTCTTATTTGATGAACCGCTATCGAATCTGGATGCAAAATTGCGCACCCAAATGAGAACAGAATTAAAAAAGCTCCATTTACGCCTTGCGAGTACAATGATTTATGTAACTCATGACCAGGTTGAGGCTATGACATTAGGTGATCGGGTTGCGGTAATGAAAGACGGTATCTTACAGCAGGTGGATGCCCCTACGGTTGTTTACGATAAACCGGTAAATAAATTTGTTGCGGGTTTCATTGGTTCTCCTCCTATGAATTTCTTCAATGGTAGGATTATTAAAAAAGAAAATAATTTTTATTTTAACGAAGATGAAGGAAAAGTGTGTGTTGAGGTGGTTGAGGCAATGAACGAAGATATAAAGAAGTATCTGGATAAAGAGATTGTTTTTGGTATTCGTTGTGAAGACATATATGATAAATTATTTGTCTCTGATGCCCCTCCTCAGAATGTTGTTACCGTTACCTGCGAAGTAGTCGAACCTATGGGGTCCGAGGTTTATCTTTATCTTAATACCGGAAAACATTCTTTTATTGCCAGGGTAGGCGCGCATGATGATCCTGAAGTAGGCCAGGATATGGAACTAGTTTTTGATATGTCAAAGGTACACTTCTTTGATAAAAATACAGATAAAACGATTATTTAATCATATTTTTCCCTATCTTTTTTTTCTTTCTTATTTTCTGATCCCGATATATTGCGGGATTAAGTTTTACTCTCCCCAGATAATAAAATTTATTGTACTTATTTATTTTTTTTGCGCATGTGCTGTTTTTGTTTTATTAAAACAGGCAAAGAAAAAAAAATACCTTTTTTCTATTGAGAATGAAAAATTAACCGAAGATATAAATATTCTCAATGGAAAAATTAAGACCCATTCTATAATTACATCTGTCCTGGGGGATAAAATTAGACGTTATAGCGCATTGAAGGCTTTAACGGAAAAATTAGTCCAAAAAGTATCCCTAGATGATACCGCGGACCTTATACTTACGAAGGCATATACTTTGATAGCTCATTCTAAGGGTCGAGCAATATTATATTTAGTGGATACAAAGAAGCAGGAATTGAATTTTTTCGCATCATATGGCGGGGTAAGCTCTGTAAAAGATACGCGGGAGACAGTTGGGGCGCGCGGCGCGGATGTATTCGATGATTGGATTTTTAAACATCAGGTGCCCTTGCTTATAGAGGATACAAAAAAAGATTTCCGTTTTGACGCAAAGGTATCTTTTAAGGCGCAGCATCCTATAGGTTCGTTGATATCGACTCCGTTGATTGTGGGTAAACGAATTGTAGGAATTTTACGTCTGGAAGATGAAAAAATTAGTAGTTTTTCTTCTGATGACTTAAGGTTTTTGTCGGTTTTTTCAGATTTAGCAGCCCTCTCGTTAGATAATTCCAAACTTTATGAGCATACGCAGCATTTAGCTATAACAGACGGTTTAACGGGTCTTTATTTAAGGCAGTATTTTATGGTATGTTTGAATGCTGCCATAAAGGAGACTATTAATACCGGCGTAGCCTTTTCTATTTTAATGATAGATATTGACCGTTTCAAAAAATACAATGATAAATTCGGGCATATTTCGGGTGATATTGTATTGGGTAGAATTGCGAAGGTGTTAATGAAAGAGTGCCCTAGGGAAGGAGCAATATTATCACGTTATGGCGGTGAAGAATTTATTGTTTTATTGTCTGGTATAGACAAAACAGGGGCTGTTAAAATTGCTGAAAAACTAAGAAAAAAAATTGCGCAGGAAAAAATTGTTTTACGCAGGACGAAAACTCATGTTACTGTTTCAATTGGCATATCAACATGTCCAGAAGATGGCAGGTTGGCAGATGAGCTATTAAAAATATCTGATATTTACCTATATAAGGCCAAACAGAAAGGAAGGAACGGGACATGCTTTTGTTAGTTTTTTTATTGGTTCTTTCTTCTCTGATAATTATCCGTGCAAGGATAAGGTTTAGGTCTTATTTTTTAGAAGAGCAAAATAAATATAGGGATTTACAATATTATGATGAGACTTTGCGTCGTAATTTTAAAGATTTAAACTTTAAAGAAGAGCTTCTCGGAAGCGAATATGAAAATATTACCACTCTTTATGAAGTTACAAAGGATATCTCTAAAACTTTAAATATGGATGAAGTATTCCATACCTTCCGAGGGATTCTTAAAAACTCTATGGATATAGATGATTGTGTTCTCACCTCATCTTTTGATAAAAAGACAAAAGGAGATTATCCTTTTACTTTTCCGTTGGATTTAGGTAAGAATGATACAAGGGCCTTGTTTGTTAAAGGGATGCGTGTTGAGGATAAAGATAAATTTATTATTCTAGCTAATCAGTTTGCCCTGGTTTTTAAACGCGCTCAATTGTACCGTACGATTCAGGAATTATCCATTACTGATAGTCTTACGCAGATTTTAGTTAAAAGATATTGTATGGTACGTTTTAATGAGGAGTTTTTACGCTCAGAGCGCAAAAAGTTAAATCTTTCCTGTCTTATGCTGGATGTGGATAATTTTAAAGATTATAACGATAGATTCGGACATTTGGTAGGGGATGTTATTTTAGCGGAAGTAGCCCGCATGATTTCCGATAGTATCCGCGAGATAGATTTATTGGGTAGATTTGGCGGGGAGGAATTTCTGCTGATCTTGCCGGAAACGGATAAGCAGGAGGCTTTGTTTGTTGCCGAACGCATACGAAAGACTGTGGTAGAGCGAGTTATCAAGGCCTATGATGAAGTATTACGGGTAACACTTAGCATAGGGGTTACTACTTTTCCGCAAGATGGGCAAGATACCAATGAATTGATTGATCGGGCCGACCGCGCTTTATATCAGGCAAAGCATGTAGGTAAAAATCGGGTTTGTTTATACAGCCCAAGACAGAGCAAGGGTTAGCCTTAAAATTATCATTTTTATTATACTCCGGATTATTCAAAATATTCCCGCAATATCCCGTTGAAATCTATAGAGTTTTATGCTAATATAATGCTTCTAAATAGAGAGAGTTGTATGAGTGTTCTATTTGTCTAATCTTTTTTTCCGGTTTATTTTAATCTAAGAGCAGAAGGAGGTTTTATGTCTTTGGTCCATCTAAGTGATTCAAATTTTAAGAAAGAAGTGTTGGAATCTGATCTGCCGGTATTGGTTGATTTTTCGGCTTCCTGGTGTGGTCCGTGTAAGGCTATTACGCCAATAGTTGAAGATTTGGCAAGGGAGTATGAAGGTAAATTTAAAATATGTAAACTCGACATAGACGAGGGGCAAAGTACTGCTTCGACTTACGGCATAATGTCTGTACCCACTCTTATGATATTTAAAAATGCAAAAGTAGCTGAACAGATAGTAGGTGCTGTTGGAAAAGATCAGCTAAAGCAGAAGATAGAAGCTAATCTGTAAATACTATTAAAATTGGAATTAGAATATGCTTGATAGCCCTAAGAATGTATTTATTGCCGCGACAAGGCAAGACGACGGGAAAACAACTGTTTCCTTGGGTCTAATTGCTAATTTCCAGAAACACTATCCGGAAATAGGCTTTATAAAACCTATCGGCCAAAGATATCTGGAGGAGCAGGGTGTTAAGGTTGATGAAGATTCGGTTTTAATCGATAAGGTCTATGGTATTAAGTGTGATTTAAAGGATATGAGCCCTGTTGCTGTTGAGCGGGGTTTTACCGAAAAATACATCCTGCATCCTAAGAAAAATGTGATAACTCGCCAGATCGAAGAATCTTATTCTAGAGTTTCCAAAGATAAGGGGTTGGTAGTTATTGAGGGCACGGGTCATGCTGGAGTGGGCAGCGTATTTGATCATTCTAACGCGCAGGTCGCAAAGTTATTGAATTCAAAAGTTATACTTGTTTCCGCCGGAGGCGTGGGCCGTCCGATAGATGAGATACTTCTTAATAAAGCTTTATTTGATAAAGAGGGAGTTGAGCTTTTAGGAGTTATAATAAATAAAGTTAGGCCGGATAAATTTGAAAAAATCAATAGATTAGTCAGAAAAGCTTTAACCCGAAAAGGCGTAGATGTTTTAGGTGTTTTGCCTTATCATTCGTGTTTATCTGCGCCGACTATAAGACAGATCATTGAGGAGACGGATTTTAAGCTGATTGTTGGCGAGCAAGGAATAGATAATATTGTAACCGATACCATTGTAGGCGCTATGGAACCGCATGAGGCATTAAGTTATATTACTGATCATTGTTTATTAATTACTCCCGGGGATCGTGAAGACCTTATTATGATGGCACTTAATTGTCATCTTTCTCAGGTCAAAGGGTGCACGAGGATTTCGGGTATTATTTTATCCGGAGGGATTATGCCTCATGAAGCAGTTATAAATATTGCCAGGGCAGCTAATATTCCCATGATGTTGTCTCGGCAGGATACGTATAAAGTCGCCTCTGTTATTTATAATTTGACCATAAAAACAAAGCCTGATGATAAAGGGAAGATTGATCAAATACTAAAGCTGATATCTGAGCATGTTGATACGGAAAAGATATTAGCAACGATATAGTTTTTACTATGATGAATATTGAACAGTTTATAAGAGATAAAGCCAGGGGAATTAAAAATAAAAAGATTATTTTGCCTGAAGCAGAAGATAAAAGGATTATTGAAGCCTCTAAGATAATAACTGATAATAATATAGCTGAGGTTATTCTTTTGGATAAGGCTAAATTAGAAAGCGTAAAAATTAAGGAATACGCGGAGTTGTTTTATCAGAAGCGTAAAGCCAAGGGGGTAACTTACAAAGAGGCGGAAAAAACAATGCAATCACCCCTTTATTATGCGGCGATGATGGTTAATGATGGATTAGCTGATGCCTTTATTGCGGGTGCTTCTAATACGACACCCACAGTTGCCAGGGCAGCAATACATTGCTTGGGAGTTAATAAGAAAGTTAACGTTATATCTAGCTGTTTCATTATGCAGGTTCCGCATAGCTCCTATGGCGAGGAAGGGTTATTTTTCTTTGCTGATTGCGGTATAGTCCCTGAGCCTAATTCCAGGCAATTAAGTTCTATCGCGATTTCAACAGCGGATTTGGCAAGGAAAGTATTGGGTATTGAACCCAGAGTGGCGATGCTTAGTTTTTCCAGCAAAGGCTCAAGCCAGCATAAATCTTTAGACCGCATAAAACAGGCTACCCAGCTTGCAAAGGCAGCTGTTCCTGACTTGATAATAGATGGTGAATTACAGGCAGATAGCGCGATAGTGCCGCAAGTAGCTAAGATAAAAAATGCCCATGATATTTTAGGAGGCAAGGCGAATGTATTGATATTTCCGGATTTAAATTCCGGAAATATTGCTTATAAATTAGTACAGCGTTTGGCAAATGCCAGGGCAATCGGGCCGATTTTGCAGGGTTTGAATAAGCCATGCAGCGATTTATCCCGGGGATGCAGCATAGAAGATATCGTTGACTGTGCGGCCGTTTGCGCGATCTCTGCGTAGAAGTAGATATTTAAAGAGTCATTCATAAATAATACGATAGATGCTCACTAAAATTAGTTCTTTTTATCCGCATATGAGCCCTTGAAACTACTGCGGAATTTATTATTTTTTTAGGCAGGTAAAGTTTTGGCGACTTTGCACATGCGCTAAATTTTTACGGGCATCAAGATGAATAAAAAGAAAATTTTACTAGCATTTATCGCTTGAGATGAGAAATAGCTTCAACTATTACAATGAATATACTTGTTATAAATAGCGGCAGCTCTTCCATAAAATACCAAGTATTTAAAATGCCGCAGAGAAAGGTTTTGCACGAGGGGGTTATCGAAAATATAGGCGAGAAATCTTCAAGAGCCAGGAATCATGCGGCGGGCCTAAAATTAATATTATCCGAGGTTGGCGATGTGTCATCCGTAGGGCACAGAGTTGTTCACGGCGGTGAAAATTTATCTCGTCCTGTTTTTATAACGAAAAGCATAATAAATAAAATAGAAAAAGCATCTGTGTTTGCGCCGTTGCATAATCCGGCAAATCTTTCCGGAATAATTGCCTGTAAAAAAATATTAAAAGGCAAGCCTCAAGTCGCAGTGTTTGATACTGCCTTTCATCAAGACCTGCCTGAGAGGGCATATATTTACGGATTGCCCTATAGCTATTATAAAAATTCGGGAATTCGTAAATACGGTTTTCACGGCTCTAGTCATGAATATATTGCAAGATCTGCCGCGCGATTGTTGAGAAAACCCTTAAATAAGGTAAATTTAATTACCTGTCACTTGGGTAACGGGGCAAGCATTACTGCCGTATCTAATGGCAGGTCTATAGACACAAGTATGGGCTTGACACCGCTTGAGGGAGTGGTTATGGGTACTAGATGCGGTGATGTTGATGCCGGTGTAATTACCTATCTTGCGCGTATTAAAAAATGGAGCATAGCGAAGCTTGCGGAAGTCCTAAATCGGGAAAGCGGGTTAAAAGGTATATCCGGATTAACTAATGATATGCGTCGATTGCAGAAAGAAGCAGCCCGAGGGAACAAACGCGCCTGTCTTGCAGTAGAGATTTTTATCTATCGCATAAGAAAATATATCGGTGCGTACCTGGCTGTTTTAGGGCGCGTTGATATGGTTGTATTCTCCGGCGGTATAGGAGAAAATCAAAAGACAATAAGGCAGCGAATTGTTCAGGGGCTATTTAATAATCTTAAAGTAAGGCCTAAGGTTTGCGTAATAAAAACTCGCGAGGAGCTACTTATAGCTGAGAAGACATATGCTTTAATGAAATCAAAAATTAAAAATAGAATGTGAAAGATGAACCCCTCCGATGGCGGGGTTTGATTCGCTCTTATAACTTACTCACACTTCGTGTTCGTAAGTTATAGGCTTATTGAAGGAGTTGATATGTTAAGAACAATACTTAAATCAAAAATACATCAGGCAACAATTACACAGGCTGAGCTTCGCTATGAAGGCAGTATTACCGTAGATAGCGTAATCCTTGAGGCGGCAGGTATATGCGTGCACGAAAAGGTGGAAGTATTAAATTTAAATAATGGCCAGCGCATAGAGACCTATGCAATTTCCGGAGAAAAAAATAGCGGCGTGATATGTCTTAACGGTCCGGCAGCACGTTTTGCCTGCATAGGCGATGAAGTGATTATTCTTTGTTATGGTATTCTTGAAGACAAGGACGCAGAATTACTCAAGGCTAAAATTGTATATCTGAGCAAGGATAACAAAATTGAAAAAATCAAACAGTAGCTCGTTAAAGATTCATGTTTATCCTGCCCCTATTTTAAAAAAAAAGGCCAAGAGCTTGCGATTTATAGGTGATGAAGAGCGGAAGCTATTTGATGCGATGATTGAATTAATGCAACAGGCAGGAGGTGTAGGGCTTGCTGCAAACCAGGTAGGCTTAGATAAACAGATGCTTGTTATTGATATTGGAACTGGTCCGATTAAAATAGCAAATCCGAAAATCACTAAAAGAAGCGGTAGGAAAGCCATGGAGGAGGGTTGTCTTAGCCTTCCTGAGATTATCGTAAAAGTTAAGCGCGCAGAGCATGTTGTGGTTAAGGGGATTAATGAACAGAATGTAGAAATAAAATTTGATGCCCACAATTTACTTGCTAGAGTTTTTCAGCATGAACTCGATCATTTAAAAGGAAAATTAATTATTGACTATGCGCCATGGTATAGAAAGATTTTACTCCAGAAAAAATTTGCCCTAAGTAGTAAGGAGAAGAAAAAATGAATGAATGCGCAAATAAGAAAAAAAATTTAGAAGAGTGTAATTGTACTTATGAGCCCTGCAGCAGGAAAGGGATTTGTTGTGAGTGTATCGTTTACCATCGCAGGAGCCGGCAACTCCCAGCGTGTTTTTTTAGTTCTGATGTAGAAGCAACCTATGATAGGTCAATTGAAAATTTTATTTCTTCCCGTCCATGATCTCCCGTCGAAGGTACTAATAGATTAAGATTATGCACTTAGCAAAAACAGAACTACCTTTATATCTTAAGCAGAAAGTACTTGATTCCAATAAATTCTTAGAGAGAGAAAAGCTGTTTAAACATTATGATATAAATACGGTTTGTAAGGAAGCGCATTGTCCGAATTCAGCGCGATGTTTAGATGAAAACACGGCCACATTTTTAATTCTGGGTAATATCTGCAGTCGTGGATGTCTTTTTTGTGCTGTAGAAAAAGGAAAACCCGAAGCAGTTAATAAGAATGAGGTTCATAGTATTGCCTCCGTGGTTAAACAGATGCGCCTTGAATATGTTGTTATTACTTCTGTATGCAGGGATGATTTAGAGGATTTTGGAGCAGGACAATTTGTAAAAACCGTAGATGCGATTCGCCTACTTTCAAGAGATATAAAGATTGAACTTCTCATTCCTGATTTTTGCGGTTCTCTTGATACGTTAAAGACGGTAATTAAATCACGTCCTGAATGCATAGGGCATAACTTAGAAACGGTTCCTCGCCTGTATTCTTTACTTAATCGCATATCTGCCTATAACCGGTCATTGGAAGTTATAACGAGAATTAAAAAAAATGATTCTTCGATTTGTGTTAAATCTGGTATAATGTTGGGCTTAGGTGAGACAGAAGATGAGGTAAGACAGGTTTTTGAGGATTTAAAGTATGCTGGTTGCGACATTGTTACTTTGGGGCAGTATCTGTCTCCTTCGGTTAAGCATTTTCCGGTAAAAAGGTTTCTTGAACTTTGCGAATTCGAGAGATATAGAGAAATAGGTTTAAATGCAGGGTTAAAACATGTTTTATCCGGCCCGCTAGTAAGGAGTTCGTATAAAGCAAAAGAGACCTACCAGTTAGTCAGGCAAAAATATAGCAGCTGACAAGAGGTTATTTTAATATGGATTATGATGTAATTATTATTGGAGCAGGGCCGGCAGGATTGGCCAGTGGTTTATACGCCGGGCGCGCGCGTCTTAAGGTTTTAATTCTTGAGAAACTTTCTTGCGGGGGGCAAGTTTTGCTTACGGAAAAAATTGAAAATTACCCTGGTTTTTCCGGTGAAGCTGCTTCGTTTGATTTGATGGCAAATATGCAAAAACAGGTTAAGGATCTCGGTGTTGATATTTGCACGGAGCAGGTTGTTGGAATTGCGAAGGATGGTCATCTTTGGTATATTAAGACAGATTCTAAAGAATATAAGGCGGGTGCGGTTATTGTAGCTGTGGGGTCGGTTCCCAAAAAGTTGGGCCTCCAAAAAGAGGAGCTTTTAACCGGTAAGGGTATTTCTTATTGTGCTACATGTGATGGGCCTCTTTATCGCGGAAAGGTAGTTGCGGTTGTTGGAGGAGGGGATACCGCGGTCGAGGAAGTATTGTTTCTTACCCGTTTTGCGGATAAAGTTTTTTTAATTCATCGCCGCGATCGCCTGCGGGCAACAGAGATATTAAGTCAAAGGGCCAAAGCAAATAAAAAAATAGTTTTCTGTTGGGATTCTGTTATAGATAAAATTGTCGGCGAAGAAAAATTAGAAGGTTTGATTTTAGAGAACGTAAAAGATAAGACAAAAAAAGAGTTGGTTTGTGACGGAGTATTTGTTTATGTTGGCAGGTCTCCGGATACACAATTTTTAGAAGACTTAGCTGAAGTTGATGAACATGGTCATATTATAACGGATGAACATATGCGTACAGGGCAAGCTGGTTTGTTTGCTGCCGGTGATTGCCGCAAGAAAATCTTGCGACAGGTTGTTACAGCCGCATCAGACGGTGCGATAGCTGCTTTTTGCGCGCAACAATACTTGGAGAGCTTAGATGAAGAAAAATAAGTTTCCTGCTACTAATAAAAAATTAATTAATTGGGTAAAAGATATGGCGCGTCTTTGCGGGCCTGATAATATTGTTTGGATAGATGGTTCTGCTAAACAACAACGCGTGTTAGAAGAAGAAGCTGTTAAAAACGGTGAAATTATATCTTTAAATCAGAAAAAACTTCCCGGTTGTTTCCTGCATCGTACTGCCATAGATGATGTTGCCCGTACGGAGCATTTAACTTTTATATGCACGAAGAAAAAACGTGATGTTGGGCCCAATAATAACTGGATGCGCCCTAAACTAGCTTATAAAAAAGCAGGGGATATTTTCCGTAATGCTATGCGCGGACGGACAATGTACGTTATTCCTTTTTCAATGGGCCCTGTGGGTTCAGAATTTAGTAAAATAGGGGTAGAGCTTACAGATTCCAGGTATGTTGTTTTAAATATGCTTATTATGACAAGGGTCGGAAAAGATGTCTTAAAACAGATAAATAATGGAGGAGATTTTACTAAATGTCTTCACTCCAAGGCAGAATTAGATATTAACAGAAGATTGATAATGCATTTTCCGGAAGATAATACAATCTGGAGTGTTGGTTCAGGATATGGCGGTAACGTGCTTTTAGGGAAAAAATGTCTTTCATTGCGTATTGCTAGTTTTTTAGCTAAGAAAGAAATGTGGCTAGCCGAGCATATGTTAATTATGGGTATTGAGGATCCCAGCGGCCATGTTGAATATATCGCTGCGGCTTTTCCCAGCGCATGCGGAAAGACTAATTTAGCGATGTTGCTTCCTCCTGAAGGACTTAAGAGAAAAGGATATAGAATTTGGACTGTAGGTGATGATATTGCCTGGTTGCGCGTTGATTCTGACGGTGCTCTTTGGGCAATTAATCCTGAGTCAGGATTTTTTGGTGTAGCACCCGGTACAAATTCGCAGACTAACCCCAGTATGGTAAAAACGATTAAAAAGAATACGATATTTACTAACGTGCTTAGGAAGCCTGATGGTACGGTTTGGTGGGAGGGCGCAGATGGTCAGGTTCCAAAAGAGGGTGTTGATTGGCAGGGGCGTCCTTGGAAGCCCGGTTTGCGTGATGCTGATGGTAAGCTTATAACCGGAGCACACCCTAATAGTCGCTTTACGACACCGGTTGAAAATTGTCCGACTGTTTCATTTCGTATGGAGCAGCATCATGGCGTTCCAATATCTGCGGTTGTGTTCGGAGGGCGCAGAGCTCATTTAGCGCCTCTGGTTTATGAGGCATTTAATTGGCAGCATGGAGTTTTTGTTGGCTCCACTATGGCATCGGAACGTACTGCCGCACAGGTTGGGAAAATAGGCGAAGTACGCCGTGACCCTATGGCAATGCTTCCTTTTTGCGGATATAATATGGCTGATTATTTTAAACATTGGTTAAAAATGGGCAAGAAAATGAAAAATCCGCCTAAAATTTTTCATGTTAATTGGTTTAGGACAGATGAGTCAGGAAAATTTCTATGGCCGGGATTTCGTGATAATCTTAGAGTTATAGAATGGATAATAGAACGTTGTAATAATAAAATCGGAGCAAATAAGACACCGATAGGCTTTGTTCCGAATATTGCCGATATTGATATGACAGGGCTTAAACTTTCAAAGACTATTCTAGAGAAGCTTTTTGCTGTGCGTAAAGAAGATTGGCTGGAAGAATTAAAAAGCATAAGTATCTTTTTTAAGAAATTTAAAAAAGACATGCCGCCTAAGCTTTGGAAAGAATATAGGGATTTGGTAAAGCGCCTGAAAGCTTAAATATTAAATCTTTTCTACCTAATGAAATATTATTTAGATTCAATTTAGAAATGGCTTTGGCTATCGGTTGCCAAACCATCGCCCTCTGGCTTAAGGAAAAGATAATATTAACTTCCATTAGCATAGAAAGGTCAATAATATGCGTAAAATTTTTAGACAGATATTTATGATTTTCCTGAGAAGTGGCATAAGTATTGTCATACTGTTTTTTTTATTTAAATGGATTGGCTTTAAAAAGATTAGCGGGGTTATTTATGGGGCGCGATTTGGTTATCTTTTCATTTCGATTTTAACTTTCATTGCTGCGTATATTTTGTGTTTTTTTCGTTGGTGTCTTTTGGTTAAAAGTGTTGGTATCAAGGCGCCTTTATCTAGGCTTGCAAGTTCTTATTTGGGAGGGATTTTTTTTAATCTTTTTCTTCCTTCAACTGTAGGCGGAGATATTGTACGCATTGCTGATTTAAGAAATCATATCAGAAAGACAAAAGAGATTGCCGCAACCGTTTTAGTTGATAGATTAGTAGGTTTTTGCGCGTTGGGATTGATTGTGCTTGTAAGTATAATTATTGGGCGTGAATATATCAGAGGATTAGATGTTTTAATACCTATTGCAATATTATTCTTTTTGCTTTTTTCAGTCGTTGCGGTTTTATTTACGAAAAATATTTTTGCAAAAATAAAAATATTTATTCCTACAAAAAAACTAAAAAGTTGGGCCGAAAATTTGCATGAGGAGATTTTTTATTTTAGAAAAAGGCCAAAAGTTTTACTAAGGACACTTTTGATCTCTCTTTTGTCTCAACTTACTTTAATTTTTGGTTTCTATTTTATTTTTCTTGCCTTACGTTTAAATCCAGATATAATTTATTTCTTCATTTTTGTACCGCTTATTAATGTCGTAGCAACTATTCCTGTTTCTATCGGCGGGTTGGGATTACGGGATACGGGAAGCGTATTCTTTTTTACGAAGATCGGTATAGCTAAAGATGTTGCCGCCGCCGCTTCTTTGCTAAGCTTTTTATTTATTGTTCTAATCGGTATTATTTCCGGAATTATTTATGGCATTGCATTATATAATCGATGGCTACAACGTCATTAAGCAGGTACCTGCCTGGTCTAATTGCGAATTAAAAGAAGCAAGAGACTCTTTCCTGAAGTTTATCCAGATAAATAAAATAGCCGGAAGTTTTCGAAATAAAATAACAGTTGTTTTTGACGGCAAGAATAATTATGCGTTTTCTCGCTTTTCTAAGGTGCAATTATCCAGGGAATCGGTCATCGATATAGTTTTTTCAAAAAGCATAACCGCAGATGATCAAATTATTGAAATTATAAAATTAATAAAAAACCCGAGAAACGTAGTTCTCGTAAGCGATGATAAACAACTAAGGATTTTCGGGCGCAGCTATGGCGCGCAATTAATGAGTGTTGCGGATTTTTTAAAGCGGGGCAGGCAGGACAAAACCAAAGTTTGCGATAGCGGTAAGTGCGGATTATCCGCGCATCAGGCGCGAAAGATTACGCAAGAGTTGGAGAAGATTTGGCTAAAGGAAAAATAATACAAAAAAACTTTATAAAGTTTGTCGGTACGGCCGGTGCTCGGTTTGTAATGCTTAAATAATTAAGGTTCTCCGGTGGAATTTGGATAAATTTTGAAAATACAAATATTTTAATTG
>CAJVXN010000027.1 GCA_913009335.1 uncultured bacterium | reverse complement strand
GTTATATATACTCTTCTTCAAAAAAATTATCTTTTATTTTTCTATAAAGGGAAGATTTAGTGTAGAAAGGATTGCTGGATTGGCGGTCTTGATTATAATCAAAACTATCTTCTTCTTCAAAGTTATGATTAACATCAATCTTCTTAAGTACGCTTTTTATATTTAAAAAACGACAGAGTTTATTAAATGCATACATCCCGTTATTTCTTGATTCGTTATGCATAGTTAAGTAGAGATTGGTTTTTGCCCGGGTAATCGCTACATAAAGTAAACGGCATTCTTCCTCCAGGCCTTCATCATCCTCTAATACATAGCTCACCGGTAATGATCCATCGGAAAGCGCGATAATAAATACATTGTTCCACTCCAGGCCTTTTGCCGAATGAACAGTAGAAAGAACCACACCTGCCTCATCTTTAGTGCGTGACGTAATATCCGCAATAGAGCGCTGCGGAGAATCAAGAGCAACAAAATCTGCCAAAAAATCTGACAGACATTTATATCCTGCTGAGATTTGGATTAAAATCTTCAAATCATCCGTCCTTTTAGGATAATCATCAAATTTTTCCCGTACAAATTGTGAATAAAAATCTACCACATCAGAAAGCATCGCGGAAACAGTTTCCTTCTGCGCATCAGCCTTCTTAACAAATCCAATAAACCACAAAATGTATTTATAAAACTTCTTGGTCTTAAAATTAGATATATCCGAATCTATATCATTGATTAGTTTTGCGCTGATTTTACCTGCCGTCACCCCTCCTATGCCGGTAAAAAGCTTTAATACCCTGTGCCAGGATAATTCATCTTTTACATTTTGTATAACCCTTAAAAATGCCAGTGTATCTTTTACGTGGGCCGTATCAACAAACCGTATTCCTCCGTAAACAACAAATGGAATGTTTAATTTTGCAAGTTCAACCTGAAGCGGAAGTGACAAATGATTTGAACGATACAGCACTCCGGTTCTATTTTGGTCCCCTCTTTCATCATAAATATTTTTTATTTCTGACGCGACAAAAGATGCCTCCCTATACATATCTTTGAAAAACAACATCTTCGGTAAAATACTTCCGCCCCGAACGCTTTTAAGCACTTTTGTATATTTCTCTTTTTCTTCCTCAATTATCGAATTGGCTAAATCAAGAATCGGCTGGGTGCTGCGATAATTCCGCTCTAATTTTATAATTTTTGTTTTAGGGAAACGTTTAGGAAAATCAAACATATTTTTGTAATATGCTCCCCTAAAACTATAAATACTCTGAGTATCGTCTCCTACGGCTAAAATATTCTTATTTTCTTTACCCAATAAATATATAATTTCTCCCTGGATTTTATTAGTATCCTGAAACTCATCAACCATTA
The DNA here is from genome assembly GCA_913009335.1 of uncultured bacterium. Taxonomy (GTDB): domain Bacteria; phylum Omnitrophota; class Gorgyraeia; order Ghiorseimicrobiales; family Ghiorseimicrobiaceae; genus DRER01. The sequence continues at coordinate 25,004 of CAJVXN010000027.1, read as the reverse complement.
TATATTTATATCTTCTGTTTAGTTTTTCGCGTATTTCGCTATCTTCAAGTAAAACCTTAAGATAGAGGAGCATATCATCGTAATCTATTAAATTACGCGCAATTTTATACTTAACATATTCATCTCGCAAGTTTTCAATTTCAGAATAGAATTCTAAAAACTGAGAATAATCCCTATCTAGGATATCGGAAATCTTCTCAGTACGATTAAAAGACATGCTAATAATAGTTCGCAGAGTATCCTTTTTTGGGAAGCGCTTCTCTTTATTCTTAAAACCCAGCCTTTCAGATAAAAGCGAAATTGCCTCTTCAGCATCCTGCTCGTCAATAAAAGAAAAATTATCGGCAAAACCCAGCTTTTTATGATATCGCTGTATTATTCGATAAGCAAAAGAATGGAATGTCCCGCCGTCAACGTCCTTGCATTTCGCGTCATGCCGGGATGCCCTATCAATCATTTCTCTTGCCGATTTACGGGTAAAGGTAAGCAAAAGAATGCTCTTAGGATCAACACCATGATTAATAAGATTAAAAACCCTGTACTCGATAACCCGTGTCTTGCCCGTACCTGCTCCGGCAACTACTAATACAGGGCCCTCTAAAGCATTTACTGCTAAAGCCTGCGCCTCATTTAAAGAAGGACTATTGATATTGGATTTTGAGGATTTCATTTGTTATTTAATATATATTTTGCCAGTAAATCTACTTCTATATTAACAACAGATCCGGCATCCTTATACTTAAGGGTAGTATTCTTTACTGTATGCGGGATGACATATACTAAAAAACTACTTGCCCTTATATCGGACAGAGTAAGACTTATACCATCGATAGCGATAGAGCCTTTTGCAACAATATACTTATTAAGCCCCTTGGGGATAACAATTTCAAAACATAGGTTATTTTTAACAAAACTTTTTTTACGAATTGAAGCCTTTGCGTCAATATGCCCGGATACAAAATGTCCGGAAAGCCTGTCTCCTACCTTTAAGGCCCTCTCCAGATTAATAGCATCACTTATGCGCAATTTATCCAGATTTGTAAGCGTTAGTGTTTCCTGCATGCAATCAAAAAATAAACTATCCTTCTTACATTTCACAACAGTAAGACAGGCGCCGTTTACAGCAACACTATCTCCTATCTTAATATCTTCAAGGATTAATTTTGCCCCTATTTCAAAAACAGTATAATCGCCTCGCTTAGAAATATTCCTAACCACGCCTAATTCTTCAATTATTCCCGTAAACATTTAATGAGCCCATAACTTGTGTCGCTTTTTATAACGACGCAAGTTATCCCTTATATATTTTTACCTACCCATATGTGCGAATTAAACCCAGCACTTATTATACTAATAACTCTAATCAATAAATACAAGTATTTAATCCACTAATGCCTCTATTATTAGCACCTGATTTTTTGGTAAAATAAGTGCTGGGTCAAGTTCAGACAAATAGCTTAGCTCACGTTTCACTCGCTAAGCTATGCCTTCACTTGACCTTCAACCAAAAAATCCTCACCTATTCTTTCTGTTTTTACATTACGCAATTTAACTGTCTCTTTTATACGCTTTGCTCCCCTACCCATAATAGAGCCAATAGCAGACTTTCCGCCGATAATTTTAGGCGATATAAAAAACATCGCTTTATCTACTAGTTTTTCATCAAACAAAGATCCAATTAATTCCCCGCCGCCCTCAACTAATATCTTAGAAATACCCAAAGCAGCTATTTTCTTCATTGCCGACCGTAGATTTATCCTGCCATTTTTAAGCTTAACTTTTAATATACAAACACCTCTTTTAATCAAAGCTGCCGATTTTTTATGCGGAATTTTATCCCCGGTTATAATAATTGTTTTTCCCTCTTTAAACAATTTTGCACTTGGTGGTATTTTAAGACGCGCATCAAGGATTATCTTTAAATTCTTACTTGTGCCAGAAAGCCTTGGATTATCTTTCAAAGCAGTATTGGTCCCTACCATAACCGCATCAAAGTTAAACCTTTGCTTACGAGCAAACTCTCTGGCCGCAAAAGACGTAATCCATTTCGAATCAAAAGTATGCGTTGCAATCTTACCGTCTATACTCTGGCCAACCTTTATACATACATAAGGCATTTTTTTTGTAATGTATTTTATAAACGCGGCATTAATCTCGTTAATCTCATTCTCTAAAAAACCTACCTCTACCTTAATGCCGCGCTGACGCATTAATTTAATCCCTCGGCCGCAATTTTTAGGATTAGCATCACTCACTCCTATAACTACATGCTTTATTCCACTTTCAATTATTTCATTTACACAGGGAGGGGTATAACCGAAATGGGTACATGGCTCTAGCGTTACATATAACGTAGCATTTTTTATTTTATTCCTTGCTCTATTTAAACAATGAATTTCGGCATGAGGATTACCTGCCTTTTTATGAAAACCAGATGAAATTATCCTACCATTCTTAACTAATAACGCGCCAACGTAAGGATTAGGCCGGGGATCAATTGCGCCCCGGGCAAGATCTAATGCTTTTTGCATATAATAATTATGGATTGATTTTATTCTTGGCATCTTTTAACTGGATCACAACATCATAAGGAACTTTTATCTTTCCTAGAGGGTTTCGGGGTTTAATACTGCCATGATAATCAGAACCGCCTGTCTTAATCAAATTAAATTTATCAGCGATATTTTCGTAATGTTTAACAAAACTTGGCTGGTGTTCAGGATAATATGCCTCTATGCCTAGAAGTCCATAACCTACAAACTCCTCAATCAAGCTATCATTATTTAAAGAGTAAGGGTGGGCAAGAACAGGCACTCCTTTAGCTTCTAAGATTAGTTTAATTGCATCCTTCGGCGTAAGCTTAAACCTGGAAACATACGCAGGGCAGTTTTCCCCTATATACTTGTAAAATGCCTCCGGCAGAGTTGATATATATCCGTGGGTCATCAACACACGGGCAAGATGAACCCTTCCTACTGTTGCTTCGCCCGCCAGCTTAAAAACTTCATTTATGTCTATATCAACATCCATTGCCTTTAATTTATCTACCATCTCCCGCATGCGCCCAATCCGGGCAAGGCGCAACTTCTTTAACCTGCCGGATAATAGCTGACTCTCATAATCAAGAAAAAATCCTAAGATATGTACCTCGTAATTATTATTTTCGCAGCTTAACTCAAGAGACGGAATAACTTCAATAGCTGTATTTTTAGCCGCGGAAAGCGCAGGTAAAACACCATCTATTGTGTCGTGATCGCAAATAGCCAAAGCGCAAAGATTATGTTTTTCTGCTAAGATTACTATTTTTTCAGGAGTGGTTGTACCATCGGAAAATGTGGTATGAGTATGTAGATCGGCAAATTTCATTTGGCTTTAACCGCATCATTTGACTGGCTGAGCTTTTTTATCTTATCAAGAATTCCGTTTACAAACTTGCCTGAATCTTTATCTCCATATTTCTTAGCAAGTTCTATAGCTTCGTTTATCGATACTTTCCTGGGGATATCTTCAATAAAAAGCAATTCGAATGCAGCAAGCCTTAAAACATTTCTATCGATAACGGCCATTCTATGCATCTGCCAATTCTTCGCAAAATTGATAATTTCCTTATCAATTCTCTCTAAATTATCAATTACGCCGCTAACTAAAGTACTAACAAAATCACGCAAATCCTTATCCGTATCTTTTTCTATGTTTTGCCAGAAACTTTTGAATATATCCTTAGATGAATCTTTGGTTATATCAACCTGGTACAGTATTTTTAAAGCGCATTCGCGCGCCCGCGTTCGTTTACGCATAATGAATGTTATATATTATTTTTTACTAAACAAAATATTATTTATCCACAGGAATAAACCATCCTAATTCCTTTAAAGAATGAGCCTAATCTAATTGCTCTACTACATTGACCATTTCAATAGCATTAATAGCCGCACTAACACCCCTATTACCATCCTTCATACCTGCTCTCTCAATTGCCTGTTCAATTGTATCAGCGGTTATTATACCAAATATTACAGGTATGCCACTATTAATTGAGACTCCGGCAATTCCTTTTGTTACTTCGGAAGCGATGTATTCAAAATGTGGAGTTGAACCCCTGATAACAGCCCCCAAGCAAATAACCGCATCGCTCTTTTTAGAACCGGCGAGTTTAGAAGCAATAATAGGAATTTCAAAACAACCCGGCACCCAAACTACTTCTATCTGATTTTCTGCTGCGCCGTGACGTGTGAGCGCATCAATACAGCCGCTAAGTAATTCCTTGGTAATAAGATCATTAAAGCGTGATACAACTATAGCAAACTTTTTACCTTTTGCCAATAGTTGTCCGGTTATTGTTTTCACCATAATTCCCTCCTTTTTATTTTTGAAGCATATGTCCTAATTTTTCTTTTTTGGTTCTAAGATATTTTTGATTTACCATATTAGGCTCAATTTCAATAGGCACCCTCTCAACTATTTTTAATCCATATCCTTCAAGACCTACGATCTTTCTAGGATTGTTGGTAAGAAGCCTTACTTTTTTAATACCCAAATCTACCAGCATCTGAGCACCTATACCATAGTCTCTAAGATCAGCAGCAAAGCCCAAGGCAACATTTGCATCTACCGTATCAAGGCCTTTATCCTGAAGAGAATAAGCGCGAATTTTATTTAAAAGTCCTATGCCACGCCCTTCTTGATTCATGTACAAAATAACACCGCATGATTCTTTATTTATCATCTCCATAGAATGCTTTAGTTGCTGTCCACAATCGCATCTTTTAGAAGAAAACACATCTCCCGTAAGGCACTCCGAATGAACCCTAACTAAAACAGTTTTATCTTTAACCTCGCCTTTAACAAGGGCAATATGATGATTACCGTCAATTACGGATTCATAAACAAGCATTTTGAATTCTCCGTAATCTGTAGGTAATTTTGTTGCAACCATTTGCTTAACCAGCTTTTCGGACTTTCTTCTGTATTGGATTAAAGATTCTATAGTACCTATTTTTAAGCCAAATTTTTTCGCAAATTTTATAAGCTCTGGGGTGCGCGCCATTGTGCCGTCTTCATTCATAATCTCGCATATCGCTCCGGCAGAATAAAGTCCGGCAAGTTTTGCTAAATCAACGCTTGTTTCTGTATGCCCAGCTCTTACTAATACACCGCCCTTCTGTGCCTTCAAAGGAAAAAGATGTCCCGGACGGGATAAATCGCCGGGCTTTGTCTCTGGATTAATTAAAACCTCTATTGTCCTTGCGCGGTCATGCGCGGAAATACCCGTAGTTGTACCATATTTTGCATCCGTTGATATCATCCATGCTGTCGAATAGGCATCGTCGGCGTGTGTAGATGAATGCATGGGAGAAAGATTTAATTGCCTAAGCCGCTCCCCCTCCATTGCAATACAAATCAACCCTCTGGCATGCTTAGTCATAAAATTAATATGCTCTGCCGTAGCAAATGACGCAGCAACGACCAAATCGCCTTCGTTCTCGCGATCTTCATCATCAATGATAATAACCATCTTACCACATTTTATATCTTCTAATATTTCTGGTATAGTATTAAACATAATTTATATAAGTTATGATTTTTATCTTACCCTGCTTGAACTTACCCTGCCTCATTAAAAAAATGACCCCCGAAAATAATCCCCGAGGGTTAAACTAATCTTTAGAATTCTTTAATTGCAATTCTATTTTATCTCTTCTCTCATCTGGACTTTAACCATCGGCTCTGGAATTTCACCAGATCTGCTCTGCTTTTTATGCAGGGCTCGCGGGCTTTAACACCTGGCGTAAAAAGAAACGCCTGTATGCGCTTTCTGCTTCAACACCTGGCGTAAAAGGAAACGCCAGTATGCGCTTTCTGCGCAACCGCCGGTAAGGACTTTCGCCTTGCCCCGAAGATGTTATTCACTATAACATAAATCTTACCTAAGTCAAGAAAAAATAAATAAATAGCTTTAAATAATCTTCATATTTGCATATAATAGAAAGAAACCAACTTGATAAAAAATGAAGGAGCAAAATGACAAAAAAAATATTCATTTCTGCCTTAATCAGTTTATCTATACTGAGCCTTTGTAGCTGTGAACGAAAAAGTAATATTGTTACGATTGACATTAATAAAGTAGAGAAAATAAAAAAAAATGACGCCCCCTCTAAAACAAACCACTTACGGGTATCACTGGGAGGTATAATCACAACTAAAAAAGGACTTCTCTACTACCAGCAACTCCTATCATATCTAGAGAAAAAAATAAACAGGCCGATAAAACTTATAAATAGCGATAATTATGCCGAAATAAATAAAAATCTAGCTGCCAATGAAATTGACTTAGCCTTTATATGCGGAGGGCCATATGTCGATGCCCATGATAAATACGGCATAGAACTTTTAGTCGCTCCCCAAATGTACGGTAAAACTACATATCAGTCATATATTATTGTTTCTAGCGATAGCCCAATAAAAACGCTGAAAGATTTACGCGGAAAAACTTTTGCCTTCACTGATCCTTTATCGAATACGGGAAAGTTAATTCCGAATTATATGCTTCTGAAAATAGGTGAGACTCCGGAGTCTTTCTTTGGAAATTACATCTATACTTACGCCCATGATAAATCAATTAAAATAGTTGCTTTAAACCTTATAGATGCAGCAGCAGTCAATAGCCTCATCTGGAAATATGTTCAGCAAATCGAACCTGAGATTACCGCAAAAACTAAAATAATTACAGAATCTGCTGCCTACGGAATCCCCCCCATTGTCGTAAGCTCTTATCTAGACCCAGAATTAAAAGAAAAACTAAAATCGATACTTTTAAATATACATAAAGATATAGCCGGGGAAAAAATCCTAAGACCTATGCGTATAGATAAATTTGTAACTGTTGAGGATAGTGCGTATAATTCTATTCGAGCGATAAAATCGTCTATTGATAAGCAAGAAATAAAAAAATAATAAAAGCATGAAAAATATTAAGTTACGTACTAAATTAACACTAGGGATTATATTACTGGTTCTGCTTTTTGGCTCACTAATTGTAATAATGACAAATATTTTAACCAATAAGCAAATCCGGACTGCCCTGGAGAAAAAATCTATTTTCATTGCCGAGCACTTAGCTGATGAAAGTGTCGACTTTATAATTACCAACAATATTATAGGTTTCCGGCTTTACATCGAGAAATATCTAAAACAAAATTATCAATATATATATATCCTAGGCCAAAAGGATGAAGTTTTAATGCATACGTTCGAGAAAGGATTTCCTATAGACTTTAAAAACGTTAACGACTTAAAACCCAGCGAGCGATACAGTATCCAAGATATTATCATTAATAATATGCCTCTTTATGAAGTCGCTGTACCGATAGCAAATGGAAAATTAGGAGTTGTCCATGCGGGATTTTCAAAACGACCCATACAGGCAATCACTACTAGCATTACTCATATTTTAATAGGTAATATATTATTAGTTTTAGCGGTGGGGATAATTGTAGTATTTATTTTTACAACACGCACAACTAAACCTATCGGTCAACTTATAGAAGCAGTAGAGGCAATATCTAAAGGGGACTTCACAAAGCAAGCTGATGTTAAAACTCACGATGAAATAGGTGAGCTGGCAGCTGCATTTAACACCATGATCCAACATATTAAAAAATCACAGGAAGCGCTGACTGAATCAGAAAAGCGATTCCGGCAAATAGCCGAGAATTCCGAAGAATGGATATGGGAAGTAAATAAAGATGGTCTCTATACTTACGCGAGTCCGGTAGTTGAAAAAATTCTAGGCTATAAGCCTGAAGAAATTCTCGGGAAAAAATATTTTTATGATTTTTTTCACCCTCGCGATAAAGAAGAACTAAAAAATAAAGCCTTTGAGATATTTAAACAGAGAGAGAAATTTAGTAATTTCTTAAATCGCAACATACACAATGACGGACGGATAATTTGGTTATCAACAAGCGGCATTCCCATATTTAACAAAGCAGGTAAATTATGCGGATACAGAGGTGTAGATACAGATATCACATTGCGTAAAAATACGATAGAAAAAATAACCTCTATCTCTCGATTTTCCGCAGAAAATCCGCAGCCCATCTTAAGACTTAATGAATCCGGTGAAATCCTCTATTTAAATGAAGCAGTATATAAAATATTAAAAAAAACAAAGCTAGCCAATGCGGATATGAATAAAATTTTACCTGATAATATAAATAAGTTAATTACTGAATCCCTAGAAAAAAACATACCTATTCATAATATAGAAGTAAATCTTGTCGATAGGGTCTATGAATATTCGTTAATTCCCGTAAAAGAAAACTCCTACGTTAATATGTACGGGGCAGATATCACTGAACGAAGAAACAGAGAAATTGAGCTTCAATGGCACACAGATACTCAAATTACAATCAATTCAATATTTAGGCTTTCTTTAGAAAATACACTTTTTGATGAATTCCTAAGGCGCGCGCTCACGCGTATCCTTGCAATCCCATGGCTTTTTATCGAATCAAAAGGTGCCATCTTTCTGATAGATAAAGACACCAAAGATTTAATACTAAAAGCTCAACATGGATTACCAAAAGAAACACTAAAGAGCTACGAAAAAGTAGCGCTCGTAGGATGTCTCTGCGGGCAGACAACAAAAACAGGTAAAATTCAATTCGTAAGTAGCCTTGATAAACAACATACGAAAATTTCTGAAAATATTACGCCGCATAGCCATTATTGCGTCCCTATCAAATACGCCAATAAATTAATCGGGGTACTAACTGTACACGTCGAAGAAAAACACATTAGAGACAAAGAAGGGGAAGAAGCTCTTATGGCTATTGCCGATGCTTTAGCCGGAGTAATCATGCGTAAACGTGCCGAAGATGCGCTAGAGATAGCATTCTTCCAGCTTAAACAGACACAAAATCAACTTATCCAGGCAGAAAAAATGGAGGTAGTAGGAAGACTTTCCAGCGGCATAGCCCATGAGGTAAAAAACCCTTTAGCAACAATACTTACTGCCACTGAATACTTGAAAATATTACTTGATAATAACAAAGAGGCAACAAACACAATAGATGAAATACTAAAAGCTGTCGAGCGTGCCGATAATATTATAAAAGGATTGTTAAATTTTTCAAGGATATCAAAATTAGAAATTACAGCCACAAATCTAAATTCCACGGTGCATAACGCGCTCATCCTGGCACATAATCAACTCGCAAAATATAAAATCAAACTAATCACGGATTACGCAAAAGACATGCCGGACATAGAGGCAGATATAGATAAAATCGATCAGGTATTTATCAATATTTTTATGAATGCTGTCTATGCTATGCCTAAAGGAGGAACGTTAACAATAAAAACTTATACAAAAAAACTAAACCACCGTGCTGAAGGCGTAGGCCTTAAAAAAAATGATCCTTTTAAATTAGGAGACAACGTAGCTATTGCTGAAATCCACGATACAGGATGCGGCATTCCAAAAGATACGCTAAATAAGATATTCGAGCCTTTCTTTACTACACGCCGCACTAATGGAGGAACCGGACTGGGCCTATCAATAACAAAAAATATAATCGAGATGCATGGTGGTATGATTAAAATTGAAAATAGAACGGATAGCCAAGGAGCGTTGGTAACCGTAATGTTTAAAGCTAAAAAAGTACGATATAATAAGTTAAGCTAATAAAGGAGGTTATACCATGAAGAGAAAAAAAATACTTTTAGTCGATGATGAATTAGGATTTGCAAATATGATGAAATTATATCTTGAAAAAGCAGGCGACTATGAAGTAACAACAGAAAATAACCCTCTTGAGGCTCTTAATATCGCTAAGAGCTTTAAGCCGGATATAATTATTTTAGATGTAGTAATGCCGGATATGGACGGACCGGATTTAGCTGCTAAAATTAAATCTGATGTGTCTTTTAAAAACGTTCCTATTGTATTTCTAACAGCCATTGTAGAGAAAGACCAAGAAACCGAAATCAATGGTTCTATAGGAGGGCAGCACTTTATTGCCAAGCCCGTTACCGGTGAAGTACTCCTTGCTGCTATTAAAAAATATATCGGATAAACGCTATAAACAAAAGTGAATAAATCTCACGCGCCCGTAAAAAAAACACTAAAAAATATATCGGTATTATTATTAAAGACTAATAGGACGATATCAATTGCCGAATCATGTACTGGGGGCCTGGTTTCAAATTTATTGACAGACATTCCCGGCAGCTCTAATTTCTTTAAATTATCTATAATCCCTTATAGTAATAAATTTAAAACCCGCCTCTTGAAAGTATCAAAAAACATATTAAGAAATAAAGGTGCCGCCTCAAAAGAAGCAGCAATTATCATGAGCCAAAACATACGCAAGCTTGCTAAAACAAGTTTTGGCCTAGGTATTACGGGCATTGCAGGACCAACTGGAGCCACAAAGACAAAACCCGTAGGACTAGTCTATATTGCCATAGCTAATGATAAAAAAACTACCTGTAAAAAATTCTTATTTAAAGGTAATCGAGGTGACATAAAAAAGCAGACCGCATCTGCTGCGCTTGCGCTTCTATTAAACAATTTATAATGCGTACCTTTATTGCTATTAAAGTACCTGAGAATATCCAGAAAAATTTCCGTTTAATCCAGAAAAAATTAAAAAGACCGGGGCAAAATATTAAATGGGTAAACCCTGAGAATATCCATCTTACTTTAAAATTCTTAGGAGAAACGAAAGAAACACAACTACCCCAAATAAAAAAAGTACTAGTTGATGCTGCCTCAGAATTCAAAATATCTAATATAAAAATAGGTACGTTAGGGGTTTTTCCCGGTATTAAAAATCCGAGAATAATTTGGATAGGGGCTGAGGAAAAAGATACGACAATTGCGGAAATAGCAGAAATACTCAATAATAGATTAAAAAACCTGGGTTTTATTAAAGAAAAACGTAAGTTTACCCCGCATATAACAATTGCGCGAATACGCTCTCTCAATAATATAACGGACCTATTAAATAATATTACGGCTAATATTGATTTTGAGGCAGGAGAATTCAAGGTGAATAAAATATGCTTAATTCAAAGCAGGATTACTTCTTCCGGATCGATATATAACATGATGGCTGAAGCAAGGCTTACCCCAGCATAACTACAAACTTTATTTAGAATAATCCACTGCGTAATATAATTTGTAGAATAATATTTGTAAAAATTCCCGCGGCCAAATCATCAAGCACAATTCCTGCGCTGCCAGGAATATCTTCTAATTTCCTCAAAGGGTAAATCTTGAATATATCGAATAGACGAAAAATAATAAAACCTATTATTGCTAAAGACCAGCTAAACGGCAGGAAAATAAAACCTATAAGCATACCGGCTATTTCGTCAAGCACCATAGACGAAGGATCGTGACGCTTGAAAACCTCTTGAGCAGGCTTAGCTGCAATAAAAGAAATAAACAAAAAAACCAGTGCGAAAACGTTAAAAACAATAAATTCGCTTCTTAAAAAATAATAGATTAAAACGGGGAAAATGCTCGCCAGGGTCCCTCCGCCAGGAAGATACCCTACATAAAAAAAACTTAAACTAGCTTTAAGTATTTCTTTTTTATTCATCATCTTTTCCAAACAGTAAAAATCTATATCTTTAAAAGGTTCTTATTGCGCAGAGCAAAGCTTACGCCTGAAATCACAGTCAGAGCCAGGGTAATACTCATCAATATCATAATACTCGCGAAACTATAAAATTCCATATTAGCGTTCCATGAAGAACGCGTAAGCATCACCTCTTTAAAGATTAAAAATATTAAAATAATAAATATTGTAACCATCTGCGAAACAGTCTTATATTTTCCGGCATCCATTGCTGCTAAAACTTTCCCCTGCCGCAGGGCAATCAATCTAAAACCAGTAATAAAAGATTCTCTTAAAATTATAACAATAACCATCCAGGCAGGAATTAATTGCAACTGGACAAAAGTTAAAAATGCTCCAAGTACTAAAATCTTATCTGCTATCGGATCCATAAATTTACCAAAATCAGAAATCAGGTTATATTTCCTGGCAATTTTTCCATCATACATATCAGTTAGAGAAGCTAAGCCAAACAAAATAAAAGCAATTATTCGCGGAGTCAGCCCTTTTAAAAAAACGAATATTATAAATATGAAAGTTAAAACTATCCTTAAAATAGTCAGTATATTAGGAAGATGCTTTTTCTCCAACCAAGTCGTATTCATAGCTTTTTATCACCTTTACTTTAACTATATCTCCACACGAAAGCTTATCATCAGATTTGACAAATACACATCCATCCACCTCAGGAGCATCTGCATGGGAGCGGCCCACATATCTTGCCTCAGGAGAAAGAGGCACGCACCCCTCTTCTTCTTTCTCAATCAGAACGTCGATAATTTTACCTATTTTATCACGATTCACCTCGCCCGATATAGAAAGCTGCTCCTGCATCAAAGCGTCAAATCGCTTCTGCTTCACAGCTTCATCAATCTGCCCTGAAAAATCATATGCAGGCGTACCCTCTTCATGAGAATAAATAAACGCACCCAATCTTTCAAAGCGTATCTCGCGTATAAAATCTAGCAATTCTTCAAATTCCGTATCAGTCTCTGTAGGAAATCCCACTATAACAGACGTCCTGATTGTTACTTCCGGAATCTCTTTGCGTATATGTTTAATCAAAGAGATAATTTCATGTTTGGCATTATTACGATTCATCAACTTAAGAATTCTATTGTTAATATGCTGAATAGGTAAATCAATATATTTACATACCTTATCATTATCCTTTATTAACTTTATTAATTTATCATCAACACGCTTAGGGTTTAAATATAACAGGCGAATCCAATTTATATTCTTTGACCTATCCGCGATATCTTTTACTAAATCGGAGAGCCTATATTTATAATCCGAATCCATCCCAAAACAAGTTATATCCTGGCCGATTATATTTAACTCTGATATTTTTTTCTCATCCAGGATTTTTGCCTCGCCCAAAACAGACTCAACATCTCTACTTATAAATCTACCCTTTATTTTAGGTATCACGCAAAAACTGCAATTATTAAGGCACCCTTCACAAATCTTGAGATACGCATAATGCGGCGGTGTCAATAATAAACTATCCCGGACATAGCCCAAATCCACTCTTCCGGAAATTGCGTCTATATGCTTAAACTCACTAAGTAATTCTTGCGGATAGCGCTCAGAGAGGCATCCGGAAACTAAAATCTTCTTTAAACGCCCCTGCTTCTTAAGCTCAATCGCATCAAGAATAATATCTATAGACTCTTCTTTTGCTTCCTTGATAAAAGCGCATGTATTAATGATTACTGTATCTGCTTTATCAATATCAACTATATCGGCACCCTTAGATTCTAATCTGCCAAGAATAGCTTCTGAATCAACAAGATTACGCGGACAACCTAAACTTACTATGTTTATTTTGGATTTCATTTTAGGAATTAAATATTTACTCGTTACTTTATCTGGATAGATCCGTCACGACTAATTATCATATTTTTGATAGGTTGGTTTTTCCTGCCTAAGGAGGGAAGTAGCCTGCCGTTTACTTCTAAATCAACGCTTCCGGCGCTACCAATAGATAGCTCAATCTTTTCCTTTGCTGTCCAATTCTCTGTCTGTCCTTTTCGCAAGGACCCCTTAAATACCGGCTTGCCGTCTACTTTTACCTGAACATACGTCTTGTCTTTTACCTGCATAGCTAATTGTATATCGCCTGATTTTGCTATTTTAATGTTTTTTACAGATTTATCCGGAGATGTTTCTTGTTTTAATGCCGACGTATCTTTTTTATTCTTCTTTAAGTCTCCAACCACGGTATTAGTGGAGGGAGTCTTTATTTTTATTCTGCTAACTATAAATTTTATAAAATTAAACAGAAAAAAAACCAGAACCAAAGGAATAATAATTTTTAGACAAGCACGTAAATCAAATTTGAAAGGAAACGCTATAAGCCTGGTTTTTTTATCGGGTAAATCAGCCGTTAAGTTAATATTTTCCTTTTGAGGCAAACTATCCTTATAAGCTTCTATCACCGATGATACATCCAGCTTTAAATATTTAGAATAAATCTTGATATAGCCTTTTAAGTAAGCAGGGTTTATCGTACTTATCCTATCGGCTTCTATATTTTCAAGTATATCTTTAGGTATCTTTGTAAAATTATGCACCTGAGATAAACTAATCCCTCTTTTTTCCCGTGCATCTTTTAATGAAGCTCCTAAGTATTCCATTTATATAAACTGCTCATCCTCTCTTTGCTTAAGGTATGCTTCCCTGTCTACTAAAATCTTACGTGGCTTGCTACCCTCGTAAGAACCGACTATTCCCTCAGCTTCCATTGCGTCAATCATGCGCGCAGCTCTGGTATAACCTAAACGCATACGCCTCTGCAATATCGAAACCGACGCCTGGTTACTCTCCAGGATAACCCGTACCGCCTCATCAAATAATTCATCCTTCTCGATATCGCCAATACCTCCGCTCTTCTCCTGTTTTTTAATAATCTCTTCTCTATACTCAGGCGCACCCTGTGATTTTATAAATTCTGTTACTTTTTCTATTTCCGTATCCTTTAGATACCCTCCCTGAATACGAATAAGCTTTGAATGGCCGGGCCGTAGAAGTAACATATCACCGTTACCTAATAATTTATCTGCCCCATTTGCATCTAAAACAGTACGGGAATCAACCTTAGAGGCAACTTTAAAAGAAATCCGGGCAGGGAAATTAGCCTTTATTACCCCTGTAATAACATCTACGGACGGGCGCTGCGTTGCCAATATAAGATGTATTCCCACGGCACGAGATAACTGGGCAAGCCTTGTTATAGCATTCTCTATCTGATTCTGCGCAATAGCCATAAGATCCGCTAATTCATCTACAACTACCACAATATAAGGCATTTTATCACACTTGGCATTATAAGCCTCAATATTTCTAACCCCTTCTTTAGCAAGAAGCTTATAGCGCGCGTCCATCTCAGATACTACCCAACCAAGCGCGCTGGAAACTTTTTTAGCGTCTGTTACAACCGGACATAATAAATGCGGTATGCCGTTATAACTGGCAAGTTCCACCATCTTAGGGTCAATCATTAAAAATCTTACCTCATTAGGCGTTAGCCTAAAAATCAGTGACATAATAATACAGTTAACACATACGGTCTTGCCTGACCCGGTGGCTCCAGCAATTAACAAATGCGGCATACTATCTAAATCTACGACTATCGGCTTACCTGCGGTATCCTTACCGAGCGCCAGCATTAATTTCTGTTTTGCTTTTACAAACTGATCTGTTTGTATAACCTCTTTAAAATATACTGAACCGGCGTGGGTATTGGGAACCTCAATGCCTACACGGCTTTTACCGGGAATAGGAGCAACTATTCTTACTGATTGGGCCTTCAGAGCCAAGGAGATATCATCGCAAAGCCCTACAATCTTCTGGACCTTAACTCCCGGAGCAGGTTCAAGCTCATAACGCGTAATTACGGGCCCTTTTTCGATATCGGTAACGCGTACGCTAATACCAAAGTCTGCCAGAGTCTCTTCTAATATCTTGGCATTAGCCGTTAAGTCATCCTTCGTATCTTTCTGAGAGGAAGAACCAGGATCATCTAAAAGATCTAAAGAAGGAAGCTGGTAATCACCTTCGCTGCTCTTAATTATACTGTTTTTTTCTTTATCTTTATCCTTGTCTTTATTAAATATCGATAACCGAGGCAGAACCTTCTTAGAGAATATTTCCTTTACGGGTTTTTCATCCTGCTCTCTTTTTAAAGAAGGCTGGTTTAAAACTTTAGGTTTTTTTACCTTTACTTCTTGTTTTATTCTCGCAATATGCAAATTTTTCAACCCATTTAAAGAGGCAAAAAATTTATTCTTCCAGGATAAAAACATATCTTTAAATTTAGTCAAAAACTTAAGTAGAATAGGATATAATAGAAACTGCCCCAGAAGCAAAACAGATAAAAGCATGAGGGTTATTACTATTACGTACGCCCCTACTTTACCGAAATAAATAAGTATAAATTGGGAAAACCAGGCTCCGGTGATGCCGCCGGCATCAAATATAGTCGTTGAATTATCCCGAAATATAAGGCTGAATAATGAACTTAAGGAAAAAACAAGTACACCTGTTGCAATAATTTTAGCAAGACTAAAAGGATGCTCCTTGTGCCTAATCTTACTAAAACCAAATACAGATAATGCAATCGCTAATGCGTAACTTGCCTTACCCATAACAGAAAATAAACGATAGGCAAGGCCAGCGCCAAAGCTACCGATAAGATTCTTCACAGGAATATTTGGGTGAGATGTTAAAGAAGGTAAATCTTCCTTATGGTAGGATATAAGACTGGCAAGGACAAGAATAACACAGGCAAATATTGTTATGCCGCATATTTCATCTATTAGATGATTCTTCTTCATTCCTCTCTATTCTGCTTGTTTCTTGCTTAAATTCACCCTGCCCTGATCATCTATTTTAATAACCTTTACTTTAAATTTATCGCCTACTTTTACTATAGTGGCAGGATCTTTTACGAATGTCTTAGAAAGCTCGGAAACATGCACAAGACCTTCTTTACCAGGCAATATTTCACAAAAAGCACCGAAATTCATAAGACGCTTAACCTCTGCATCGTAGGTCTTACCTACTTCCGGAACAGCGGTTATTTGCCTTATCATCTCCAGCGCTTCTGCCGATGCTTTAGGATCGGTTGAGCCAACTAAAACTTTACCACTTTCCTCGATATCAATAGTAACTCCCGTCAATTCAATAATCTTTCGTATCGTCTTACCACCCGGACCGATAAGCCCGCCTTTTTTCTCAGGATCAATCTGTAAAACAGAAATGCGCGGAGCATATTCGGATAACTCTTCCCGCGGATGATCAATAGAGCTAATCATCTTATCCAAAATAACAAGGCGTGATTTCCTCGCCTGCTCTATTGCCTGTTCTAAAATTTCAAATGAAATCTCATGTATCTTTAAATCAACCTGAACTGCGGTAATGCCATCTTTTGTTCCGGCAACCTTAAAATCCATATCACCAAAATGATCCTCCAAGCCGTTTAAATCATTGAGTATGGCGTATTTGTTACCTTCTTTTATCAAACCCAAAGCGACACCCGCAACCGCCTTCTTAAGCGGAACTCCGGCATCCATTAATGATAACGTTGAGGCACAGACTGTAGCCATGCTAGAAGATCCATTAGATTCTAGAATTTCCGAAACCACTCTTACAGTATAAGGAAACTCCTCATTGGAAGGCATTAAATACTTTAATGCTTTCTCAGCCAATGCTCCGTGGCCTATCTCACGCCTGCCCGGGCCTCTTGAAGGCCTAACCTCACCTACGCTAAAAGGAGGAAAATTATAATGCAGCATGAACGACTTAGTGAATTCTCCCTCTAAATCCTCTATTCTCTGCTCATCTCTTCTTGTACCGAGAGTTACAACAGCAAGACCTTGAGTCTCTCCTCTTGTAAAAAGTGCGGATCCATGAGTGCGAGGCAAAATTCCAACCTCACAGCTTATAGAGCGTATATCTTCATAACCCCTACCGTCAACTCTACGGCCTTCCTCTAGTACAATTTTTCTTATTTGTTCTTTTTCTACCGCAACAAGGGCAATCTTTACATCTGAAACGGTAATATCTGTTCCTTCTACTACAAGCTCCTCCACTAAAGACTTACAAAGAAGGTTTACCCCTTCTTCTCTTTTTTCCTTATCCGACAAAGAATAAACCTCGGCAAGCTTGTCAGCTGATAATTCCTTTACTTTATTAAGAAGTTTTTCATCAATCTTTTTATAGCTAAATTCACCTTCTGGCTTACCAGCTTTAGCTTTAAAATCTTCCTGTAGAGCAATTATATTTTTTACATGCTCGTGCCCGAATTTAATCGCCTCAACCATCTTTGCCTCATCCAGTTCCTGTGCCTTAGATTCAAGCATAGTAACTCCTGCCTTAGTACCCACAACTACCAAATCCAGGCTGCTTTTTTCCATCTCTTCATAGGTAGGATTTAAAATAAATTCCCCTTCTATCAAGCCTACACGCACAGCACCTATCGGCCCTAAAAACGGGATACCTGATAAAGATAAAGCGCTAGATGCGCCATTTACGGCAAGTATATCCGGATCATTCTTTCCATCACTAGATAAAACAAGCCCCATTATCTGAATTTCATTAACAAATCCCTCAGGAAATAACGGACGAATCGGCCTATCAATTAGACGACAAGTCAATATTTCACTCTCTGTAAGACGTCCTTCTCGCTTAAAAAAACCACCGGGAATCTTACCAGCGGCATAAGTCTTCTCTTTATATTCTACTGTTAAAGGCAAAAAATCAATTCCTTCTCTGGGTTCTTTGGAAACACAGACCGTTACCAATACAACAGTTCCGCCATATTGAACCACAACCGCAGCATCTGCCTGTTTAGCCAATTTTCCGGTCTCTAAATATATATCTTCACGACCAAAGCTTGCTTGGACGCGCTTAATTTCCTTCTGCATGTTGCCTCACTTTCTTAGATTAAGTTTTTGTAGGATTTCTTCGTATTTCTTTAGGTCTATTTTTTTAATGTAGTTAAGGAGTCTGCGACGCTTACCAACCATTATAAGCAACCCCCGGCGGGACGAATGATCTTTACCGTGCTGTTTGAAATGCTCGGATAGACTATTTATTCTTTCCGTAAGAAGGGCTATCTGAACAGACGCGGAGCCCGTATCCTTTGAATGTATTTTAAAATCCCCTATTACTTGTTGTTTTTTCTGTTTTGCTAAAGCCAACCTATTCACCTTCCTTTCTAGAATGGGCAGTATACCTCGTTTCCCATATAAAGTCAAGCATAATCCTAACAAAATTTATCTCTATTTAGCCCCCCTCATTAAGACTGAAGGGCATATCTGATTATAGGCACAATAAGTACAAGACAGGTATTGAGGCCTGGCTGCGAAATCCCTGCTGCGTATTCCACAGGATACCTCTTTTATTATCTTTATCGTATCTACCAAATCGCCCTCATCTTTCACAGCACCACCTACCAAACCCGATTCCAGAAAATGCAACTCAACAGCCGCGGGTAAAATACCATTAATATGCTTATAGGCTAAGGCATATATGGATAACTGAAGGCTCTCTTTTGCCTTTTTGTCCGCATCCTTTTGCTTCTTTACAGCTGAGGTCTTAAAATCAATAATTATCGTCTTATCTTTAGCTATATCAACACGATCCCATCTTCCGTTAATTTTATTATTTTCTATAATAAAAGAGAACTCCTTCTCCATATAGGTAGGCAACCGCTTACCTTTCTCCTCTTGCTTAAAAAACTGCTTAAGCGCATTATAACCCGCATCTTTTCTTTTTTCGATATGTTCAACGGATAAAAACCCTTCCGTCTTAAAAGAACTATCAAAAGCATAGATTAAATCAGACTCGGATATGGCAATATTATTCATTTTAGACTGATAATATCTAAGCACAGCATCATGCATAGCTTTACCATATAACACCGTATGATGCTGCATTATAGGAACGCGCAACACATGAACATACTTATATTTTAAGGGGCAACTTTTATAATCATCTATCTTATAATAGGTTAAGTTTAAAATTGCATCATCGCTTAAGCTTACGCCTTGCGGATAAAATTTTGCCTCGACTTGCGGGGCATTACGCTTAATCGCCTCCTCACTAGAGACTTTTTTTGTTTTATAGCTTGTATCCGATTTGATACCCAAGGCCTCTAAAACAAAACGGCTGACTTTTCTGGTTTTTTTACCCCCATAATCAAGACTTGATGTAAAAATTAGTTCTTTTTTCGCCCTGGTCATACCTACATAAAAAAGCCTGCGCTCTTCCTGAATGTGAAAATCTCCGCTTGGCAACATATCCTTAATTAATTCATCCGGAAGCTCTATCACTCCCCTTCTCTTGGGCCAGGGAAAACGCCCCTGTACAAGACTCACCATAAATACAACATCAAATTCTAAACCTTTTGCTTTATGCACAGTTAAAACCTGGACCGCGGGAATATCCAGATCCGGCTCTACAGTTGCCGGATCATCACCCACATCTATCAATAAACTCAGATGTTGAATAAAATAAATTACTCTATCTTCCCGGCTTAAAGTTTCATAATTACGCACTATGTCAAATAATTTTGCAACATTACGGATTTTTTCCTCGTTAGCTAAACTAGGATTTTTTGTAAGAGATTTAATATAGCCTGTCTGGGTAAGAAACATATAGAGAAGACGCCCCGTAGATAAAGTTTTCGAAAGTGTGAGATAATTCTCTACATCCAAAATAAACTTATCGATTATGCTGCGCGTATTTTCAGGAATATTTTCTAATTGCGAATCCGTCAATTTAAATCGCAAAACAGAAAAAAGAGAAATATTTCTTCTTTTTGCATAATGCATAAGGACAGACAAATCCAGGATATCTGCTTGATAAATTTCAGAACTTAAAAGATGATAAAGACTTAAGCTATCTTCGGTATTTGCCATTAATTTTAAAAATGAAATACATATTCGTACTTCCTCTTTTGAATATAAACCCTGATTTCCGCTAAATCGCCAGGGAATATTACGCATATTCAATGAACGCAGGAATGGATCAGCATTATTATTAGAACGTACAAGTATGGCAAAATCTGAATATTCGCACTCTTTATTCTTTACCCCGTTAGAAATCAGCATCGAAGATGCGGCAGTCGCCTTCGGCGACTTACTTCTAACGGGGTTTACTTTTTCTTCTATTTCACTGGCTATGAAATCCGCCTCAGAAGAGACCCTATCAAAATTAATATATTTTATTTTCTTACCTTTTTTGGTTTCTGCGATAAGCTTTTTATTGATATCGCTTTTTACTTCAAAGCGGTCAGGATTGTTATATTGTATTAATTGATAGGCACTGTCAAGAATGGTTTGCGTTGAACGATAATTTTTTATAAGAGTTATTTGTTTTGCCTTCGGGTAAGTATCAATAAAATTCATGATATTACTATACGCCGCACCGCGGAAGTGATAGATACAATTATGAACTACTACCCCATTGGCAATAAAATTATGCGTGCGTTCTATCTCTAAATCATAAACCGTCTTGCGCTTATTTTCTTCTTTAATACTTACAATTCTGTCATATATAATACTATTACCTTTTTTAATAGGTAAATAGTGCCCCAATAATACATTAGAAGCAGGCATTATTAAAGCAGGCAAATTCTGAGTATTTAATCTTCCCAAGTTAAATTTATACTCTAAAATCCCCCCAGTAAACTCCTTTATCTTATATGCAACATCTTCTATATTTTTTAAATCTGAAGAGCAATAATTCAACCTATACCCTTTTTTGGCCCTTTTCAGATTAAATCCAGATTCTCTTAACTTTTCCACTGTTTCTTTATCGGAAGTCTCTAGTAATAGACGATGTAAAATAGAAGGATTCTTTAAAATTTTATTTTTTCTTATCTTGGAGATATATTTTCGATAGCATAAATAAACATTTATTTTAATTCTAACTTTATTGCCTCTAGTGACAGCATCTAAACAATAATGATGAAAATTTAGGTTTACATCTAAATCTTTGCATAATCTTTTAACTCTTTCTTCTGTATCCAGCTCTTGATAAAGTTTCCTTAAAACCTTATCCACCACAAATAATCCTTTACGTTTCATAAAACATACTGTGGGTATACCATATTTTAAAGATGAGTAGGTCTCAAGATACCGCGCCTCTTGCTCAGTCTTAAATGCACGCAACCCAAGTACCTTATCTGCAGACCGCTCTAATTTTAGTCTCACAGCTAAATCATTTGTAACTCCCAATCTCCAACCCAAATCCTTCCTCCACATCAGATATACATAATAGATCTTACTTCTCTTGCCCACGGGCCTTACTGGCACATAGCAGAACATCTTATGTTCTGAGGTTACGGTTATTTTATTTCCGCTTTCAGTCTGAAAAGTAAGCAAGCGTGCCTTTTTTTTTCTCTTAAAAACATTCTTTACGCGAGATATGCCTATATGAGACTTTCCTACAGCTGTTAAAACCAAGTCTCCCCTCTTTATACTCTCTATCTTCTTTCTTCCTTTGGTAGTTTCTATCAAACTTCCCCTTACCACACATTGATCATCATCCGCTACGACTGTTATATTTTTCTTACCTGCGGTGAGTAGTTTAATTAATTCAAACTGGGCAAAATTCGTATCTTGAAACTCATCTACCAATATATACTTAAACTGTTTGCGGTAGTAATCTAAAACAGCCGGACGTTCACGCAAGAGCTTTAAAGCTAAATAAAACTGATTACCAAAATCAATTTTACTTTCCTGGACCAAAAAATCCTGATATTTACGAAAACACTCAAAGAGTTCCCTATGCCTGATTATATCTTCTTTCAATATCTCATCATTTAAGGCCGACGCTTTCTTCTCTAATCTTTTTATAAAATCCGAATAGTCATCAATTGAAATATCTTCATCTTTTAAACGGCTAAAATAAATTATTATTGCCTCGATAAACTTATTAGGATTGGCTAAGGGGCGGTAATAAGAAAGGTCAAATTTAAAAAGATGCTCCCTAAAAAATACGGCTGCCTCTGGCCGGGTCAATACCTTAAAATCCGGATCCAACCCAAGCCTTAAGGCATTATCCCGCAAGACCCTATCACCAAAAGAATGAAAAGTCGAAATCCAGATATCCGTATAACCGTAAGGAACAAATAAATCTACCCGTTCCTCCATCTCTGTGGCTGCTTTATCCGTAAAGGTAAGAGCTAAAATTTCATCTTGGCTTACCTTCTCTTTACTTAAGAGGTATGCAATACGCCGCGTAATTACTGACGTCTTTCCCGTACCCGCACCGGCAATTATCAAAAGCGGGCCCTTATCATGTAGTACTGCTTCTTTCTGCTGTTTATTTAAACCTTTAAGAATATTATCCATAATTAATTAGTAAACGGCTTACGTCGACTTCATTTTTCGCAATTCATGCTGCCAGGTAATCCCTTGCTTAAACAAGTTAAAATATCTTGACAATCCGGCATTTTCAAGTATACTTATAATTCATCTAAAAATATGTAAACTCAGTAAAAAGGAACGTGAAATGCCTAAAGCATGCGCAATATGCGGCAAAAAAGCAGTATATGGCAATAAAATCACCCGTCGTGGTATGGCAAGAAGAAAAGGCGGTGCCGGTCAAAAAATAACCGGAATAGCCCGTCGTAAATTTATGCCAAACCTGCAGAGAGTAAAAACTGTAAGCAATGGCTCGACACAAAGAATATACGCCTGCACAAAATGCATTAAGGCGGATAAAATTAATAAAAAGGCCTAATATCCCTCAATTCAAGCTGTATGTGATTATTATCCCGCCAGGAATCAATTGAAGGCAAATAAGCCAAATCTAATTTTTTAGAATTAGCCACCATATCAAACTTATCACTCATCCTAAACCCAATAGCAGGATAAGTAACATTTCCATCCGATACCCAGAATTTAAGGGTGCCTCTACCTAAAATAGCCGGTTTACCTTTTACAGAAAGACCGGATGTGAAAAAAACGGGCTCAATATTTTCTTTGCCAAAAGGAGCCAGATTATCTAGAGAAGATATCAATTCCCTATTAATGTCTTTTAAGGCAACATCAATATCAATATCTAAACTAGGGATTAAATCATAAGGCTCCAGATTTTCAGCGGCGATATTATTTATCAAGGCCTTAAATTTTTCTATATTACCCTTTAAAATACTAATCCCGGCTGCATGGGAATGCCCCCCGTAAGTTTCTAATAATTCTTCACACCCAGATAAGGCATTTAACATATGAAATTTTTTTATGGAACGTGCCGATCCGCGACATAAACAATCTTTCTCAGAGATTATTATTGTCGGCCGATAAAACTTATCTGCTATGCGGGAAGCGATAATCCCCAATACTCCCTCGTGCCATCCTTCATTGCTTAAAACAATAACATTGTGCTCTTTAAAATTTACCTCTTGCCCAACCTTAGCCAAAGCCTCATCCAGCATTTTACTTCCAATATTCTGGCGTTTTTTATTTTGTATCAATAACTGCTGGACCAAACCTTCCGCTTTAGGGCGGCTCGGAGATGTCAAAATATCAAAAGAAATATCCGGAGAACTCACCCTGCCTGCCGCATTTAATCTGGGCCCCAGTATAAAACCTACCGAATGCGGAACCATCTTTTTATCCGTAAGGCCGCATGCGTCAATTAATTCCTGCAGTCCGGCTTTATTGGTATTACCCAATCTGCTCAAGCCAACACGCACAAATACACGATTCTCACCCCTTAAAGGAACAACATCTGCAATTGTACCTAAACATACTAAATCCAAATCTTCCAATAATAGATCTTCTGTGAGCGCTTGAGCCAACTTATACACAACACCTACAGCCGCTAAATCCCGGAACGGATAATTGCTAGTTTTTAACTTTGGATTTACTATAGCATAAGCCTTTGGCAGAGATTCATGAGGCTCGTGATGATCGACTACGATAGTGTCTATATTGTAACTTTTAAGTTCCTCTATTTCCTTAAAATTACTTACCCCGCAATCAACGCTTATAAATAAACTAACATCTTTATTTTTTGCTAATGCTATCGCTTCTTTATTTATACCATAACCTTCTTTTATACGGTGGGGAAGATAATGCAGAGTCTTAAGGCCCAACTTTTTAAGAGTTAATTTAAGAAGGGCGCAAGATGTTATACCGTCTACATCATAATCACCGAATATTAAGACTTTTTCTTTTTTCTCGATTGCTTTTTTAATACGCCTTAAAGCCTTTTTAATATCAGGTAAAAGCATCGGGCTATGCAAAGAAGAGATATCTGACTTAATAAAACTTTCTATTTCTTCTTTAGTCTTTAGCCCTCTATTAATAAATATCTGCGCTAATACGGAAGATATGCCTAATTGCCCGCTTA
>CAJVXN010000026.1 GCA_913009335.1 uncultured bacterium | reverse complement strand
ACTTCCTTTTCCAATTATAAAGCACATTAGGATGTATTCCTAAGCTCCTGGCTACTTCTGAAGCTTTATGGCCGCCTTCGGTAATCATCTTTACCGCGGAAATCTTAAAATCCCTGTCAAAACGCTTGTTTTTACGCCTCTCTCCCTCCATGGGACACCTCCCTTTTAAGAGCCGGTGTTTATGTTAACACCAACTCTTCGTTGTGTCCACTTTTTCGGGGGAAGATCAAGCCGTCAACTGAATAACCTACATTCAGTAATTATATAGCGAGCTCCATCGCTATGAACTAATCATACACCCAGCTATTTTATTTGTCAATTATTAATCCGCCTTCGCATGAATCTTTCTAAGAAATAAGCTAGGCATTGTCGTATAGCGAGTGACCTAGTGAGCCTGAGCTCAAGCGAAGGCGAACGGTGCTCGGAAGATATGGTCGCCCGCCCCCAACGGGCGATAAATCTATTAACCAAATCTTAACGATATCCAATCTCCAAGATAATGGGTTATAGCTATAACTACCAATGTTATAATTAAATGTTCTGCAACAACTTTCCAAGGATTTACTTTTTGTTCTTTAGCAATTTTGTAGCTAAGAATAGCTAGTATTGATAATCCCCATACTGCACCTATTATAATTGCTTTCGAAAGTTCAAACAACAAAACTGGAATAATAAAAATTGATGCAAAAACAAACTTGGAGAAAAAAGTAGAAATTGTCGACGCCCATATCTGTTTTGTAGTATGTTTATTTTCAGATTCTTCAGAGATATGGATACCCAATGCATCTGAAAATGCATCTGCTATTGCTATTATCAATATTCCCCCAATAACTACGAGCTTTGAATGGCTACTCGAATGTAGGCCCACCATTAATCCAAGTGTTGTGATTATTCCAGATGTAACACCAAAATTAAATCCTAATTTCAACGAATGCTTCATCATCCTCCACTATTAAGATTTTTTCTTTTACCATCTTACATCCTTAATTAATAATTCATCCTAATAAGTTATTGTGTTATCTTTTAATTTGAACTAATAGTCTGATGTGTATTCTACCACTTCCGATCCTAAACCTCAACAAAATCCCCAACAGCCTCTCTGACCAGCTCTGATATCCTACTGCCTGTTTTTTCAGCAATCTCTCTTGGTTTCCTGTCCTGCTCTTTGGTTATGGTCCTTGGCAAAACCCTCAAGCCAACAGGAGAGATTTTTTTGTAAGGCTCGTATGACAGGTCTTTTGTTTCTATGCTCTTTAAATATAAATTAAGAACGTCTCTGAGTACTCGGGATTCAGATGTTTTCTGCTCTTTGGCTGAATTTTTAAGTTTTTTGGCTTGTTTGATAGTTAAACCAACGTAAAGAGTAGTGTAATTTGCTCTGCTTGGATTTGTCTTAACTAATTGTTTTTTATAGGGTAACGTAACATACAGACAGAAAGTAAGCCTTTTCCCTGCATTGTGTCGGTAAGATATGTGTGCTTTCTATAAGCGATAAGAGCTGTCTAAACAAGCAATTTATCATACATGTCCGGGTCTAAGGATGCGGACAATCTTATCTCTTAACTACTCAAAGAGTTAGAAAATTTTAATCCAAAAAATGCCGGACAAAACGGACAAACTGCCCGAGGAAACAGCCTCTCTAAACCACGAATTTCCTTGCTAATCACACCATCTTACCTTATAATACAGATAGTTTTTTAACGAGAGGTTTCCCCTCATGAAAAAGGAGATCTATTGGTAAAAAATAATTATTCATATCAAAAACATCAGAAAGAATTAGCCAGGAAAAAGAAGACAGAGGAAAAGAAACAAAGAAAACTGGAGAAAAAAGCGATGGAGACCACGCCTGAATCTGGGCAGGTCCCCGATGACCAGGTCGCCTCAGAATAAAGAAATACTTGCAATCTTTTTTAAAAATCCTATAATCATAACTCAAAGCTAAATCTTTAGCATCAATAAAAGGAGGAAACATGGGATATCAGGGTGATGGTGGTGGATTCGGCGGGCCACGGGAGATGCACAAGGCTGTTTGTTCGGAGTGTAAAAAAGAGTGTGAAGTCCCGTTTAAACCCAAAAATGATCGTCCGATATACTGCAAGGATTGTTATTCAAAGCGCAAGAACGAAGGTCGTTAAAAGAAGACATTTTGCTAGCCTCTTGCTTCTAGCAGATCCGCAAAGATAATGTTTTAAATCATTCGGTGGCGGTTCTTGCAATAATTTTAGACTTACCTCTCTTACAATTAATGCTTCTAGGAATCCGCGGGGACCCCAGTAATATCATTCTCCTCGGATAACGGGAGAGTCTAAAGGCTATTGATCGAATGCGGTCAATAGCCTTTTTTATCTATAGCTGTGGTAAAGACTTAAGACATCACATTTATTAACCACGTATCGAAAATTTCCGTACCTCAAGTTGTACACACCGGGAAATAACATCGTGTTATAATACATAAAAAGGACCCAAATCAAAAACATACTATGAAACTCTATACCGATCAAACAATAACGAAAGATTATCTCCCGGCACATCTTGATATAAATAATGAATTCAAGTCAACATTTGATCTTATGGAACATACTAAAGAATGCTTTTTTATCACAGGTAAAGCGGGTACCGGTAAATCGACCCTTCTAAAATATTTTAAGGCAAATACGGGTAAAAAGATAATTGTGTTAGCCCCTACGGGTGTCGCGGCCATCAATGTAGGCGGCCAGACCATCCATTCCTTCTTTAGATTACCTCCAAAGATCATTCAAAAAAATACCATAAAGCGCCTTAGAGACAAGAGCCTGCTCGAGAATCTCGATATGATAATAATAGACGAAGTATCAATGGTTCGCTCAGACCTTATGGATGGGATCGACTATGCATTACGTTTAAACCGCGATAGAATGAAGACGCCGTTTGGCGGAATCCAAATGGTATTTTTTGGAGATCTTTTCCAGCTATCTCCTGTGGTAAAAAATGAAGCAAGGCAGCTTCTGGAAAAGCGATATTTGAGTCCTTATTTTTTTAGCGCTAAAGTGTTTGATAATTGCCATATCCGGGCAATCGATCTATCAACTATATATAGACAAAAAGATGCTTCGTTCATGGAGCTATTAAACAGAGTCAGAAATAAAGAGCAGACTAAAGAGGATCTGGATACATTAAATAAAAGGGTCCGGGAAGATGCCACAGTTTCTAAGAAAGATACGACGGTGATCCTGACAACGACGAACATCCTGGCAAACACAATAAATCAGGATCGCTTATCGAAACTTCCCGGCAAAGAGATAACATATGAAGCCAGGACAACCGGGAAATTCGAAGAGTCAGCATATCCTACCAATGTATCCTTAAAACTCAAAAAGGGCGCGCAGGTAATATTGTTAAAAAATGATCCCGGCAAGAAATGGGTGAATGGCACGCTTGCCAAAGTCGTCGCTTTATCGAAAGATTCGATAGTCGTGAATATCAACGGGCATACATGCGATGTTCCTGTTGTGAAATGGCAAAAAATCAAATATAGTTACAATGAGGATAAAGATAAGATAGAAGATACGATTATGGGGGACTTCGCGCAGTATCCTATAAAGCTGGCCTGGGCCATAACTATTCACAAGAGCCAGGGCCAGACGTTCGACAAAGTCATAATCGACCTGGGGCATGGCGCATTTACTCATGGCCAATTATATGTCGCGCTTAGCAGATGCACCTGCATGGATGGCATAAGACTTAGGCAACCGGTGACCCCGAACGACATTATATTTGACCAGCGCATCCATGAGTTCAATGACCGGTTTGCCGGCCTATTTTAATAAATAATCAATTACGGGGATAATGGACTTGCCCTCATAAAACGGACATTTAATTAGCCCCTCTACTTCTCTCGTATTCTGCAGGGCTAATGTAGCCCAGCGTTGAGTGAAACCTCTTACGATTATAAAAGATTTCTATATATTCGAATATTGCCGCGCGGGCTTCTTCGATTGTGTTAAATTTTTGTCTTTTAGTTAATTCAACCTTTATTGTCTTGAAAAAACTTTCAGCTACCGCGTTGTCATAACAGTTCCCACTACGGCTCATGCTACTTATGATATCATGATTTTTTAAAATGTTTTGATATTCTTTGTTTGTATATTCTGCTCCCTGGTCTGAATGATGAATAAACGGACACTTGAGATTCCTGTTAATAATAGCCATGTTAAAAGCTTCCCGCGTTAGATTTTTATCTACATGAGCACCCATGGACCAACCGATGATTCTTCTGGAGAAAAGATCCATGACTATAGCTAAATGCAGCCAGCCTGACCTTGTCCAGAAGTAACTGACATCTGATACCCAAGCCTGATCAGGTTTATTGTAATGGAATTGTCGGTTTAGTACATTAACAGCAAAAGAACGGTCATGACGCGTAGTTACCGACTTTTTATATTTACGCTTTTTCCTGGCAACAATGCCCGATTCCCGCATTAAATAAGCTATTCTGTGCCGACCGCAGGATATGCCTTCGGATTTTAACTGTTTATATATCCTTGGTGATCCGTAACGATGCTTACTCTCTTTAAAAACTCTCGTGACATTTTCTTTTAAAAACACATTCTTTGTTTCTCTATGGCTTGGCTCTTGTTTAAGCCATCCGTAATAACCGCTTCTGGACACTTCAAGCACGCGGGCCATACTTTTGATTTTGAATTCATTCTTATATTCGTTCATAAATTCGAACCTTTGTTGTCGTCTTTGGCAAAGAATATCAGGCTTTTTTTTAAGATATCTCTTTCTTCGCGTAAACGAACATTTTCTTTTTTAAGTCGGTCTATTTCGATTTTATTATTGGAAGTTTTAGGACCTGCTCCAGGAAAAACATTTTCGCCTTTTCGGGTTACCTGACAGCGCCATTCATGAAGATCGTTTTCTCTAATCTCTAACTCTCTGGCTACTTCAGCTATGGTCTTACCCGGCTCATGGCTTAATCTTACCGCTTCCAGTTTGAATTCTCGGCTGTAGCTTTTGCGTTTTAGCTTTCTTCCCATCAAACACCTCCTTTGTGGTATTATATACCATTAAGGGTGTCCGTTAAAGAGGGGGAAGTCCATAAAATACTTAATTCCAAGATCTATGAATACAATCAGGAAGATGCTACGCGATACCAAATATTTAAAAACCGAAGCTGATGCTCTGAAGCTCGGAGAGAGTGAGGCGGAAGTATCTTTTGTCGGACGGTCTAATGTAGGCAAAAGCACTCTCATAAATGCAATATGCCAAAAAAAGAAAATGGCACATGCTTCACAAGTTCCGGGAAAGACAAGGACTATTAATGTTTACGAAGTCACGCGCGGCCGCTGGATAGTCGACCTTCCTGGTTATGGATATGCTGTCGGGCCAAAGCATGAAAAAGAACGATTAGGCTCGATGATAGAAAAATATCTGAGCAGCCGGAAGAATCTATGCATGATATTTATCATTGTCGATGCTATCGCAGGACCGACAAAGCTGGATATTATAATGATCGGCTGGCTTAAATATTACTCCCTCCCCTTTAGCATCGTCGTAAATAAGATCGACAAAATCAAACCTTCAAAGCTTAACGAGAAAAAAAAAGATATTGCCGTCGAACTTGTCATTAATACTTGTGATATCTCCTGGGTCAGCTCAAAAAAGAATATCGGGATAACAGATCTGCATAAGATAGTTGCCAAATTGCTGGATATTTGAAATTGACCTACCTCCTTAAACTGTGCAAATATTTAATTTATAATATGACAACAGAAATGCGGATTATAGCAAAAAGTGCCGTCCGCTTTATTGTCCCGCGAAAAAATACCTCCCTTTGAGATAATAGCTAATTTTTTTTAAACTTCTATCCGGATAATTCCTCTAAATACTCCCATCGCTTGTATGCCTTTTCAAGCTCATCTGACAAAAATTCCAACCTGGCCTTAGTTTTTGCGATTTCCGCAGAATCTTTCTGGTAAAAATTAAAATCAGCCAAAAGAGCGTATATCTCTCTCTGCTCATCTTCTATTTTCTCAATTACCGATGAAAGGTTATCGAGTTCGCGTTGCTCTTTAAACGTAAGCTTTCGCGAGACTTGAGGAATTTTAGGCTGAATAATTTCTTTTACAGGTTTTGTTTTTACCTGTGCTGGCGTCACAGGTTTTCGCTGACTTAACCAATCATCATAACCGCCGGCATATTCATTAATCAAACCATCTCCCTCAAGAACCATAGTCGAGGTTACCACATTATTAAGAAAAACACGGTCATGGCTGACTAAAAGAAGCGTGCCGGGATATTCAAGCAGTAATTCTTCCAATAGCTCAAGGGTCTCGATATCCAAATCATTGGTAGGCTCATCCATTACTAAAACATTCGAAGGCCTGGAAAAAAGCCGCGCAAGAAAAAGACGGTTACGTTCCCCGCCCGACAAAACCTTAACCGGTGTATACGCCCTGTCAGGAGTAAAAAGAAAATCTTGTAAATATCCGATTATATGCTTGGGCTTCCCATTAATAACGATAGTGTCTGATTCTCCGTTAACATTCTCAGCAACGGTCCTGTCTTCTTCTAATTGTTCGCGAAGCTGGTCGTAATAAGCGATCTGAAGGTTTGTCCCCGGGCTTACTTTGCCACTAAGAGGCTTAAGCTTACCCAACAACAGACGCAACAATGTCGTTTTGCCGCTGCCGTTAGGCCCGATCACGCCGATTTTATCACCACGCATTATTTGAGTAGTTAAATTATCGACCAAATATTTTTCTCCATACCCAAAACTAAGTTGTGATATTTTAACAACCCGATGGCCCGAAGGGGCAACTTTCTGCGCCCTCATACGAACCCGGCCAACCACCTTACGTTGCGCCTTCTTTTCTTCTCTTAAAAGCTCCAGCGCCTTAATACGGCCTTCGTTGCGACACCTCCGGGCTTTAATACCTTTACGGATCCAAATCTCTTCTTTAGCTAACTTTTTATCAAAATGACCCACACGCGCTTCCTCGATATCAAGCGCTGCAAGTTTACGCTCAAGAAATGTTTTATAATCACATGACCAGCTAAATATTTTTCCGCGGTCAAGCTCAATGATTCTCGTTGCTATTTGAGTCATAAACATCCTATCATGAGTAACAAAAAAAACAGTGCCTGGGTAATTAATCAAAAATCCTTCAAGCCAAAGCATTGAGTCAATATCCAAATGGTTTGTCGGTTCATCCAACAGTAAAACCTCCGGCTTAAGCACCAACACCCTGGCCAAAAGCGCCCTGCGTTTTTGGCCGCCGGATAACCGAGTGAAATCACTGTCCGGATCAAGCTTCATCTTTGTGATAACCTCTTCAACCTGATTATTCACATTCCAGCTATCGGTATAATTGAGCTTATCTTGCAACGTATCAAGCTGTTTTAATAATTCCGGGGTCTGTTCTGTTTGCAAACGATGGGCAAGATGATGGTGCCGGCTTAATAGTTCGGCACGTTCACCAAGCCCCGAAAGAACTATATCAAAAACAGTCCCCGTAATATCAACTGACACTTCCTGCGGCAGATGAACAACCTGAATTCCTTTTTGCACAATAACTTTGCCGTCGTCGACTTGCTGCTGACCGCTCATCACTTTCATTAAGGTCGTTTTTCCCGCACCATTACGACCAAGCAGAGCAATCCGTTCCCTGAGCTCCAACTGCAAGTTTAAGCAATTGAAAATAAACTTCCCGCTAAACGCAAGATTAATTTCCTGTAAACTAATTAATGCCATTTTATAATAAACCTTTTTATTGTTATATGAGATCAGGAAGAACAGATCAAAAAAGAAGATTGCCGTATTGAAGCATTCATTATGTGCATCATTCTACCTTAAATTATGATCTTTGCATAGGAGCAAATGATCTAGAGAGAGCCCAATCAGAAATGCGTCCTTCAAGCGCAGGATTTAAGGAATTTTTATATGAGAAAAAAGGGCTCTTTGAAAGTATCAGATAGTTAAAATAAGCCAATAAAAGGTATTAAATTATAAATGTCCGGGTCTAAGGATGCGGACAATCCTATTTCTTAATTACTTAAAAAGTTAGAAAATTTTCAGCCAAAAATAACCGGACAAAGCGGACAAATTACCCGAGGAAACAGCCTCTCGAATGGCGAGAATTTCCTTGTTTATGCTGGTAATTCGGCTATAATAAATACCTATATAATAAGAGAGGTTGCCCCTCATGAAACATGAGTGAGACCCCATTCTCCTGATGGGCCGTTTTTTGAAAGGAAAAAATAAGGTAAGTTGTAAGAAAATAATAAGTTAGCGCCGGAGAGCCGAAAGTTCGAGCCAACCTTTCCCCTTAGAATCAAGATCGGATAGCTTCTCCTTTAATCTTAAGCGTTCATTGAGCAGGCTAGACTTCTTGCGCTTATATTCTGTTTCACCGACTACCTCGCTGATATAACCATCCAAAAGGATATCTAACTTTTTATCTATCTCGCCTATGCGGTTATTTATAGCAATGGTTGGCGAAGAACGAGCAAAATCAACCCTAGATTCCTCATCTATCTTACCGAGCAAAAACTTCTTAAGCCGATTATTAATGCCGACCTTATCTATCGCACCGTCAATCTGCTTAACGAGTGCCTCCTCTCACAAAAATGGCTCCTTACACTCCCCGCGTTTTTTGGTACAGCGGTAATAAATATACCTTTGTTTTTGAATTTCAGAAGTAATCATGCCGCCGCATTCATCGCATTTTATAAAACCTCGGAATATATGATAATGCGGGCCATTTTTGCGTGGCTTACTACGCAAAGAAAAAGCTATTTGCACATTGTCAAAAAGCTCTTGTTTTGAATGATAATTTGCGAACCCACCAATACAAACAGCAAAAGTGAATAATGCAAGCCTTGCCTTTGAAGAAACAGTTTAAGTTTTCCCATACTTTACATTCTATCCCAAACAAAACCCCCTTGATTCTTCATGATAACACATCCTTTTACAATTTTTCATTCTGTAAAATACTCAAAAACACACCAACAATCTTAGAATCAAATTGAGTTTCAGAACCGCTTTTAATTATTTTAATAGCCTCGTCTTTAGAACGCGCCTTCCTATAGGGACGATCAGATGTTATGGCTTGATATACATCGACTAATCCAACAATACGCGCGCCGAGAGGAATTGTCTCTTTTTTAAAACCACAGGGATAGCCGCTTCCGTCCATTCTTTCATGATGACAGAGAATTAAATGGGCAACATCGTGCAGAAACTGAATTGGCCTAATAATGTCTACGCCAAGCTGCGGATATTTTTTAATCTCGTCAAATTCACTATTTGTCAAGCCCGAATCTTTGTGTAAAATCTTTTCGTCTATTGCAATTTTACCCAAACCACGAAATAAACATGCTCTATTAATATCTTCTATTTGGTTTTGTGGCAGCTGTAAGCGTCTAGCGATCTCCGCGGCATAATGAATAGACTTCTCCAGACTAGCTTCAGTATACCCATCTTTTAAAGCACTTATTTTTGTAAAAGCATAAACTTCTTCCATGAGGCTCTTGTAAGCACGCTTGGTAAGGCTATCTATCTTATTTTTTATAGACTTAACATTGTAAATATCTTGACTGTCTTCCAAAAAAGTTTGTTTTCCTCTTTTTGTATTTGTAGAAGTATAAACTCGATTGCCTCCGCTTTCCTTAGCCTTATTTAAAAGGTGATCGGCAAGTTCAATTAAATCCATGCCTTTAGTTACCTTATTCTCCGGATACGAAACGATAGCTCCAGTTAACTTCATTCTAACTGTATTTTTTTCATTTCCAAATGTATATAACTTAATTGCTCTTAGGAGTTTCTCAGCAAAAATAGTGCCATTTAATTTATCTGTACGAGGTAAAATGATTATAAACTCTTCTCCCCCGAATCTAATGGCAATATCGTGCTTACGTACTATCCTCTTAAATTGTCTTCGCTAACTGCCTTAAGACTAAATCGCCAAATTGATGGCCATAGGCATCGTTTATAGATTTAAAATAGTCTATGTCTAACATTATTACAGAAAAGGAGTACGCATGTCTTCTTGCGCGAGACAGTTCTACTTCAATAATCTTCTTCAGATATTGGTGATTATACAATCCTGCGTGAGAATCTCTTAACGCTAAATGCGCTAGTCGTTTATTTGCCTTTTGAAGTTCTCGGCTTAGTTTTTTTATCTTTTCCTCGGCTAGCTTACGTTCAGTTATGTCAACTATAATTTTCAACCCTGAAACTTTACCATTAAACTTACCCATTCTCGTAGCGACTAGTTGATAATATCGTCCATCTGATTTTTTAACTTCACTCCGCTCTATACCATTACTCTTAATTGATTCTCTGATGGGACAATTCAAACACGGTATCTCTCTATTCCTATAGACTTTATAACAGAGTTTTCCAATGTTATTGCCGAATCTATCTCGTAACCATACATTCTCGAATTGCACCCTATAATCTTCGCTTATAATACTTACCCCATTTGGTAAGCAATTAAGGATAGCTTCGAATTTTCTTCGGTCGCCTTTAATTCGAAAGTAATTCAACTTATCCCGAATTTCTGGTAACCTTTGTTCAACAGGCTGCATTTATGACTCCATTTACTGGTTTACAATCTATCTGTTTTATCCTTATTCCTCATCACACTATACTCCTCAAAGCATAATTGGTTCTGCTCGTTTCATTTAATAAGCATTCCATTAACAAAATTTAGGGCCCTTTTTCCTGATTGAGAAGGTTCCCACCTTTTTATCTCCTTCTCAACCTTTCTTAAATGAACAACAATATTGTGAAAGTGTTCGGAACAATCATATTCATAGGGAAAACAAAGGTTACTTCCATCGCTCAGTGATTCAACCAAGTTATTCAAATTCTGAATCTCTTCTCTTAATGATTGAATGAACAAACCCCTTTTCATTTTACACCCTCCTTTTCTGTAGCAATTTATCCCTCTTTAAGAAAAACGAATTACAGCAATTTGTTAATTTTATCAATGAGAATTGAATTACTGTCGGATTTATCATAGTAATCATCCGCATCAAATATTGAGAATTTCTGTTCATCTACTGGGTAAACGCTGGCAATGATTACTTTCACCTGAGGTTGCACATCTTTTATCACATCAAAGAAATCTATGCCATCCAGTTCAGGCATATCAAGATCAAGAATAATCAAATCAATATCCTTCTCGTGCTCTTTCGAGTACTGCAATGCTTCCTTTGCGCCTGCTTTCGTGATAGGACAATACCCCGCGTCATTAAGTAAACGGCTGAATAAATCACAGGCTTTTTGTTCGTCATCGACTATAAGTATCTTTTTTTTAACCCCATTACACAAAACCGCTCTTACCTTTTTGACCAATTCATTTAGTCCTTGAGATTTATCGTAATAGCCCACCGCTCTTTTAACAATCTGTTCCTGGTCATCTACTGGATAGACACTGACAACGATTACTTTAGTCTTCTTGTGAAAAGCATTCGTAATTTCGCCCAACGTGCTCCCGTCGACTTCAGGCATATTGATGTCCAGCAGCATGATATCTACTTTCTCCTTCAATAAGATATCGTTCGCATCCATTGCATTCGATACTGCAATAACTTTTAAGCCCTCCTTCGAAAAAAGCTGAGCATAAATGTTTCTGATCCTTTTTTCATCATCTACTATCAAAATTGTATGCATCGTTCATCTCCCCTTTCTACCTCATTTATATCATATTGCTGATAAAAAGAAGGTTAAAATAAGATTAGAATTTTCTTATTATTCTTGAGCTGGTTTTGAAGGCTAAAGATAGAAAATTTAAGCTAAAGGCAGGACAACAGTAAAGGTTGTACCCTGACGCAACCGGCTTTTGACTTTAATATCGCCATTGTGAACTCTGGCAATAGTAAGGGCGATGTTTAGGCCTAATCCGGTTCCAGACTCAGAAGCTAGTTCCTCTTTATGGATACGATAAAATTTATCAAATATTTTGGGCAGGTTCTCTTCTGAAATTCCCTCACCTGTATCAGTAATATCAATACAGACATTGGAATCTTTAATCGCTATTGAGATATCAATCTCTCCTTTTTGCGGAGTAAATTTAACCGCATTATTAATTAAATTTAAAAATAACCTCCGCAGGTGAATAGTATCGCCATTTATAAAAATATCCTTCTTAGGGACATTTAGTTTTACTTCGATGTTTTTCGATGAGGATAAAACTTTGCTGTGTTCGTAGATTTCATTGAGGAATTGAACAATGTTAAACTTCTCAAATTTAAAAATATCCGGCTTATAGTCTAACTTGGCTAAAAGGTGAAGATCGCGTATAATTCTTATTATCCTATCTGTTTCCTCAAGACACCCCTCCAAGACATTTTTGTACTCTTCTGAATTTCTCTCTTGTCTTAAAGCGAGCTCCATCTCTCCTTTTATAATAGCCAGAGGCGTTTTAAGTTCATGGGCGACATAGGAGCTAAATTCATTAATATGGCTAAATGATTTCTCTAAACGACCAATCATCGCATTAAACGAACTGACTAAATGCCTCATCTCCTCATCTGTTTGTTGCTCTTGGACTCGTAATGTCAAATCCTTGTGTGTAATCTTATCGGCTAAATTTGAAACATCCATAACTGGCTGAAGAATAGCGCGAGTTAAAATACCTCCGGCGAAACTTGTTAAAATAAGCAGGCTAAGCGCTGAGATAATAATAAAAAATAAAATGGAACCTAATTCTTTAGTAACGGGCTCTAAAGGCGTGGCGACTTGTATGGCCAACCGAGAGCTATAATAGGAAACTGGTAAATTGATAACCTGCAGCTTAATCTTACCAGCAACAACGCTCTTATAAACAGTTTTTTCTAATGAAAAGGGGAATTGCTCCCTAAATAAAGAGGCGATGTCTTCCGTAAAATTATTCGAAGTGAGTAGAAAAACTCCGTTAATATTCACTACGTTAATATAATCATTTTTAAGATTCAGCAGATTAAATTCCTTCCGCCATAGATCATCAATAATCGCCTTCTCATTTATACTTCCGCTTTCTCCCTTTCTAAATATACCTAATGTATATCCCGAAGGATGGCTCTCAAATTGTCTAACCTCTTCATACACATGTAAAATAGTTGAGATCTCTTCAGCCTTGATTTTTAAGTCGTGGTTCAAATCACGATAAAGGATATAGCTAGTACTGATATAAATAATGGTACCGAAGACAACCAAGATTACGGCCAAAATGGTTGAGTAAAAAACGCTTGCTTTAAAACGTATAGAATTAAACTGCATATCACTCTTCCTTTAAAATATAACCTGTCCCACGAATAGAATGGATAAGTTTTTTGTCAAATCCGGTATTAATCTTATTACGCAGATAATTGACGTATACATTAATTACATTAGAAAAGCTGTCAAAATCTTCATTCCACACATGCTCTGAAATCATTGTCCTTGTAACTACCTGATTGGCATTAAGCATTAAATACTCAAGAAGGGCATATTCAGTGCCGGTAAGTTCGATTTCCTTACCTGCGCGCCTAACCTTGTGGCTTAATTGGTCTAATTCCAAATCAGCTACCTTAAGCTTGGTGATCTTAAGTTTATCCTTTTTGCGTATCAAAACCCTGACTCTGGCTAAAAATTCTTCGAAAGCGAACGGCTTGGTAAGGTAATCGTCTGCTCCTGAATCTAAGCCGGATACCTTATCTTCAATCTCATCTCTTGCTGTCAGCATCAAAATCGGTACAGCTATATTTTTCTTTCTAAGCTCCCGGCAGATAAATAGACCGTCTTTGCCTGGCAACATAATATCAAGCACAATTAGATCATAGGGGTTAATCTCGGCTAGAAAAAACCCTTTATCTCCGTCAAAGGCGACATCCACTGAGTAACTCTTTTCCTTAAGTCCTCTCTTAATAAAACTGGCTATCTTTTTCTCATCTTCAATCACTAAAATACGCATTACTCAAATTTCCTTTTTATAATTTTCCTAACCTGCAAAATACATGATGTAGCATGTGTATGTAATTTATTACTCCTGCTTATCTGAGATACGGCCAACGAGCAAATTATAAAGCCATGCAAATATCGCGCCTCCGACCAATCCATCTGCAAATGCCCATATCAAGCCTATGACGCTACCAATAGGAGTTATGCTGTAGCCGCGATAAAGACGGCCAATCAACGTCGCTTCCCCTGTGACTCCATCAAAAGCTATTATCCACCACGTAAGAACAAAAAGACCAAATCCCCAAATGAGTCCACATGCTAGTGCGAAAGCCTTTACTTTAAGCCTCATTATCGACCTCCTTTGGTTTACTGTTTTTTCTTTTCACGATGTGATGATTCCAGCTCTAAGTGCTTAATATAGCCAAAAGGAACTGCGCAAATAAATCCTGTATTATCTGAATTGAGCGGGTCTAATATATTGCTTTCCTCTACTATATTTATATTGAGAAAATGTTTTGCCTTTTCTTCACCTTCAACAATAGCTATCAAGGCTTTATCATAAAGATGCGACATCCCCATGCGAGCAATAATATCTACGTGTTCTTCGGTTAAATATGTGCCGATGCCCTCCTTCTTTGCCAATTCATTGATGCACCCCAAGTAAGCCTGGCTATTATGCAGCGCTATTATTAACATCTCAAATCACCGCTTTATTTCCCCTGCCTTTTCGAGTACTTTTTCCGTAATAATAGGACCTACAATTTCATGTATTACAGTGGCACCAATTATAATACTTAGGACAATGTTGGAGAAAGCATCAAAAGAAGAATTTTTTTTCATCATTAACGCTAAACCAATAACAATCCCACCTTGGGGAATAAGCCCTCCAGCAATATATTTTCTGACTTTAGGTGGCGCTTTTGAAAGAAAAGCTCCCGTAAATGTACCCGTAATTTTACCAAAAGCTCGGAAAACAAAAAATAACAATACCAATATAAAATTGTCAGCCAGAATATGAAAATTTAGATACATGCCGCTTAATGTGAAAAATAAAACAAAAATTAATTCCTCCGTATACCGTTCCAAAATCTTAAATATCTTTATACGCTGTTTATTGAAATTAACAACTATTGCTCCCATGGCCATTGTTGCTAAGAGTTCATCAATGCCAAGAATTGTTGCAGACCCAAAGCAAAGCGATAAAAGCGCGAAAATTAAGACGATAAGAACACCTTCTTTTTCTCTCTGTATAAATACAGAGAGCGCATTAAATATAAACCCAAACACGGTTCCAAATAAAACTGAACTACCAATACTAATAAGAG
The DNA here is from genome assembly GCA_913009335.1 of uncultured bacterium. GTDB lineage: Bacteria > Omnitrophota > Gorgyraeia > Ghiorseimicrobiales > Ghiorseimicrobiaceae > DRER01. The sequence continues at coordinate 15,823 of CAJVXN010000026.1, read as the reverse complement.
CTTTTAATAAAAAAACTGCACTCCTGTGGTGTTATGCGAGATGAGCACTGCTGCAACCGCAATTGCAAAACTATAATTTATTATTCCCAGCGCGTCATCGAATGCGGCAACTCCCAATACTGTTGATGATACATCGCCTTTAGCCTTATATTCATGTACTACAGCCAGTGTTGCTGAAGGATCGGTGGGTGAAGCGAGGGAAGCGATTAACAGGCTTATAGGGATAAATACCGTAAGCCACGTAGCGCCAGCGAGATGAATGAAAAAAGGCGTAACGGCTAAAAATCCAATTGCCACGGCTATAAAAGCGAATTCAGCCTCAAAAAGAGTAATCCAGATTATGCTTTTACCCAATTTTTTCAAGTGAGGGAAAAACAATGTTCCGCCTACTGAAAAAGTAATGAAGGAAAGGCAGAGATTGGTAATAAAATCGGTGTGACTGGTAAAATCTCTGGGAATTAAATGCAAAAGGCCAGGATTTAATAAGATACCGCCTACAATATATCCCGTCACTTTTGGTAATTTAATCTTTGTTGCAATCTCCCCAAAGAGAAACCCAACGAAAAGAATAATGCCGACAGTAAAAATAGATTCCATAATTTAACCCTTTGACTCCTATTATAACGTTTACTAACTATCGAATCAAGCCAATCCTTCTTATTGGGAAAAAGCTGGCTTTGCACCCAAAGGGCAGGCTTCGCACAGCATAGACAGGCAATTTGTCATGCATGTCCGGATCTAAGGATGAGGACAATCCCATCTCTTGACTACCCAAAGAGTTAAAAACTTTTCAGCCAAAAATGACCGGACAAAGCGGACAAATTACCCGAGGAAACAGCCTCTCGAATGGCAAGAATTTCCTTGTTTATGCTGCTAATTCGGCTATAATAGATACCATATAACAAGAGAGGATTCCCCTCGGCTTATACGAAAGGGACCCCAGCAATATCATTCTCCTCGGATAACGGGAGAGTTTAACGGCTATTGATTGAATACGATCAGTAGCCATTTTTATCTGCCGATGTGTCAAAGACTTAGGGTATCGCGTTTATTATCCGCGTATCGAAAGTTTCCGTACCTCAAGCTGTTTAAAAAGCCTCTCTAAATTAAATCACTCAATCGCCAAAATAGGCCAATTCCTTTCTTATATAATGCTCGCTATATAATGAAAATATCAGCAATATTTAAGGTATTATTAGGCTTCAGGAAGCCATTATATATGGGGAGAGGGATTTTCTATCGCTAGTATGACAGCGAGAAACACTATACCCGAAACCTCGCATCTCTACCTAGTAATATTATTTTTAATTGCCGGCGGGAAAATTTTAGAAGGTAGTTAGTTTTTTATATAGAAACGGCAATCACACAAAGAACTCTGCGAGAACTTATTTAAAATCGAGAAGTTTTAGTGGTATAATATCAAAAAAGCCACTATTAAAAATCCTTAAAGGAAAAAGGGGGATATATGTTAGTAGCGATAGTCGGTGCGGGCAATGCAGGATATGCTCATGCCTGTAAGCTGGTTGAGGCCGGGAACAAGGTAAGATTGGTCAAGACTTCACAGTCACTCCATGAGGTAAGTTTCAAGACAGTTATGGCTAAGGGGGGTATTAATGCCGTAGATGATACCAATAATGGCAGACGTTTCTTCGCAAAGTTAGATATGGTTACCCGGGATCTGAAGGCAGCCGTAGAAGAAACGGATGCAGTGTTCGTTTCTATACAGTCTTTATACCATAAGGCGCTGGCTGAGAGGCTCGGGCCGTTATTAAAGAAAGGCCAGCTTGTTATTGTAGTTCCGGGTAACATGGGAACGGTTTATCTAAAGCAGAAGACTACAGTCAAAGATGTGATCTTCGCCGAGGGTGAATCTCTGCCTTATGACGCCAGGATAATCGAGGATGGCGTAGTTAATATATTGTTCAGGAACGTAAGGAACTCTCTGGGTTTCATGCCTGTTTCTAAAAAGGAGAAGGGATTGGAATTAGCAAGTCGCTTATTTGATACTTATCGATTCTTTAGACGTAATATCATCGAGTCGGCTTTACATAATCCCAATTTGATAGTTCATACGGTAGGTACGGTTATGTCTGCTAGCAGAATTGAGCATAGTGAGGGAGAATTCTATTTATACAAAGAGGCCTTTACCCCTTCTATTTGGAATTTGATTGAAAAATTGGATTTAGAAAAGAACAACATTCTTGAAAACATAGGGTGCGATCGGTTGGACTATATTGATGCCTGTAAGTTTCGCAATGAAGAGGATTTAACTAAGGATTCACTAGAAGTCTTCCGCAGTTATGCGAAATACGGCCCTAAGGGGCCGTCCACGCCGAATACCAGATATATATATGAAGACGTACCTATGGGGCTTTGTTTCATGAGTTCAATGGGAAAGAAGCTAGGTATAGAGACCCCCATATGTGATTCGATCATTAATATAGCGTCCGCTATGTTAAAGAGGGATTTCTGGGAAGAGGGGAGAACTCTGGAAAAATTAGGCTTGTCAGATATGACAAAAAAAGAAATGTTGAAATATGTTACAAAATAGACTAAAGAAGCATGTTAAAAGATTATCGTGTTTCCAGTCTCAAAACAAATAACAAGACGTGTTATCTAACCCTCTAATAACCAACCAGGCGCAAAACAATTCCTCCTCATGTTATCAATATTGACTTGCACGGGGAGCTCCCAAAGAGCGTAAAAAAGAATATCGATGACTGGTTTAGGTGTATAGATGGTGCTTTACCAAGGAAAGATTTTTTAGCCCTTATGGAAAAGGTTAGGTTTAGAAATATCGAAGTTATCTCTAAAATTAGAAATGCTAGAACAGGTCATGAATTAGCCATTTGCGCCAATATCCGTGATTATAAGCAATGAAGAATAAAAGATTTCATCCTGAGGCAAAAATATACACCATTCTTTAAACTCCTCCAAAAAGTTGCAGAGGGTTTTTGTTTGGAGTAGAATAAAAAATAATTAACATGAGGAGTATTGTGAAAAATGCTAAATATATTGAAATTGTAACATCTCCAATTGGAGAGTTGCACTTAATGCCACAAAAAATCTTACTAAATCTATATGAAACGTTAAGTAGGCATTATGCGAAAGTAAAAATATCAATTATTAATGACTTAAAAGAGTTGAATGAGCTTGCAATAAACAATCCTGATCTAGTATTTTCTGGTATAAAATATTTAGGGTTTGATGAATATACAATAAAAAGAGACTCAATAAAAAAAATATGGTTCTCAAAGTTTTTAGATAAGCACAACATTCTATATACGGGATCACCTAAAGAAGCTATTGAATTGGAATTTGATAAAAGCAAAGCAAAACGAACAGTTCAAAATCATGGGATTAAAACCGCATCTTTTTTTGTTGCAAAACCAAACCAATTTAAAAAAGATGAGATCCCTTTATCTTTCCCATTATTTGTAAAACCACTTTTTGAAGGAGATTCAAGAGGTATAGATTCAAATTCGCTTGTTCATAATTATAAAGAGTACCAAAAAAAAGTTAAGGCAATATTTGAAGATCAAAATACAGTTTCTTTGGTTGAAAAATATTTAAGTGGTAAAGAATATACTATTGCTATTATACAAGATTTTAAAAATGATTCTTATCAAATTTACCCAATAGAACTTTTAGCCCAAAAGAATAACAAAGGAGACAGAATTTTAGGCTTTAGTGATAAAATTGCAGATAGAGAACAAGTATTTGAAATTGAAGATAAAAATATTAAAAATATGGTATCAAAACTAGCAATAGATTCTTTTAAAGCATTAGGGGCAAAAGGATATGGGAGAATAGATATTAAGATGGATGAAAGAGGAGTGCCTTATTTTCTTGAAGCAAATTTGATTCCAGGATTGGGATATGGGTATTTTTATAGGTGTTACAATTTAAATACTAGATCAACTCACGAGCAAATGATTCTAGGCATTGTAGGAAATGCATTTGGTAAAATAAGAGAAAGAGAAAATATCTAAAAAACAAAACTTTTGAATGATTTTTACGAAACTAGGGGGGGCAGACTGCCGAAAGTAGAAAGTAATAAGTTGAAATATTAAAATAGGGGCAGTGGATTTTTATTCTCGGAACAAAATCGTGATTCTATCACCTTTCTCTTTACAATTCTGTTAATAACTTTTCGGCTTCTTCTGAGTCTAAAAAGTTGCGAAGGTCGTCTACTATGGGGAGCCATTATTCACGCTTCGCAATAAACTAAATCACCACTCATTCGGATCTGGCACAAATCTATCCTTTTCATCACGTTTATTATATACATGTGGCATGCACTGTGACCTTGAATCAGGTACGCCATTCAGAAATGAACAAGCAATTTATTATCCATGTCCGGGTCTAAGGATGCGGACAATCCCATCTCTTAGCTACCCAAAGAGTTAAAAACTTTTCAGCTGAAAATTACCGGACAAAGCGGACAAATTACCCGAGAAAACAGCCTCTCAAATGGCGAGAATTTCCTTGTTTATACTGGTAATTCGGCTATAATAAATACCATATAACAAGGGAGGTTTCCCCTCGGCTCATACGAGAAAGACCCCAATTTCCTGATGGAATAACATTTACTTACAAACAGCATAAAAACCTAATTCTAGATGCGTACATTCACTAGCAAGATAAAAATCATTATTACCTACACCTTTATTGCCCTCCTGCCTTTAAATACGACATTTGCGCAAGAAGACAGAAACCTTTATACCAAGGGAATCAAAGCTGCCCAATACGGAAACATGGACTTTGCGTTTATGAACTTTCACATGTTTTTAAATGCCTATCCTGGATCAAAGATTGCCTCGGAAGTATTGTTTGCAATGGGAGAGTATCATTTTGCAAACTTTAATTACCGCGATGCTACGAATGCCTTTGGTAAAATTATTAATGATTATCCCAAATCAAAAACAAGAATCTTTACGCTTGTCTATCTTTTAGAAATATCCCGAAAACAAAAAAATGAAAATCTCATTAAAAATCTTGAGACAGAAATAGCGTCATCTCAACAAATAATCCTCCTGTTCCGCGAATTTAAAGAATATGAATATAGGTCACCACTATCAAAGAAATATAGAGCAATTCATTTTATTGATAAGGTAGAATTCTATATAGATGATGAATTTTTCACTGAAGTATCCTACTAAACTTTTTCTTACCATTTTCATAATACTGCTATTGGCGGTAATCAGCACCTTACTATTAATAAATATCTTTCTTGCCAAATCTAAAACCAAAATAGAACAAGGAATAACCGATTATATCGATCAAAAGATATCTATCGACACAATAGTTTATTCATTCCCTTCTTCTTTTATGTTGAAAAATGTATCCCTATTTAAAGATAAAACCCCTAAAGCAGAAATTCTTATCTCTATAGAAAAAATAAAACTGGATATTTCATTACCGGGGCTTGTAATCAAACAGCGCATTATCCCTAAAAACATTATCTTTGATAAAATCCGTGCTGATTATTTTAAATGCGCATCTTTTTTAAGCGAAAACTTTGCGCGTATTCAAGCGCTTATTGAATCGCTCCCTAAAAATCGTCCTATAAAAATTGTCGTAAAAACTGCCCTGTTTTCATTGCCTCATAAAGACACAGGAGTTAGCTACGTTATTATTAATTCTGCCTCGCAGCTAAAAAATAGAAAGATTACAAGTTCAGGATCAATCGCCATGAAGTATAATTCTACGGATAAAACCAATAACCTAAATGCGGATTTCGATATGCAGCCGCTTCGCTACAATCTTACAGGTTTCCTATCAAAGAATAGCGCCACTATGGAAGATATCGAGTTAAAAAATGATAATTTCTATATGAAGTTATGGGGCGTCTTTGAAAAATCAGTCTTGCGGCTACATGGCTTTGCCTCGCTTTCTGATTTTTTTAAAACCCAAATCTCGCAGGAGACGCGTTTGAGCATTGTTGAACAGTTTAAACTTTTATTTAAAAAACAGCCTGACTCAATTGCGTTTATGCTAAAGTCTAAATCGAACTTAACCATCGCTTATATAAATTGTCTTATGAAAATAACACCACTGGCAATACAACTGGAAAATTTAAGTTTTTCGATAAATAATCTTCCCTTACGTCTTAAAGGCAGCATCGGTTTTATCCCTCCTGCTTCTATAGACCTGACATTCTCCTCTTATCCTTACCAGCCGAAAAAATCACGATTAGCAAACCCACGGAGATTTAATCTAAAAATTACCGGCAATTTAAAAGAAAAAGGATTCAACGGCAGGCTATGGATTGAATTTCTAAAAAAAGTCAGGGGAGCTGCTTTGTCCCAAAGCATAGACACGATATTAAGCAATGCTTCCATGCGTTTCCCCGGAAGCAGGCACATTAATATATCTTTTGATCAGGCAGATATAAAATATACATCCGGAAACAATATATACAAAACTATGCTTTACAATCTTAGCACTCTATTGCATATAAAGAACAATAAACTTAAGTTTCTCGAATTAAGTTCTCTGATGTATGACGGCTCCCTTAAGGCAGACGGCCTTATTGATTTCTCCAGCTCGCCCTTTAGATATGCGTTTAAAATGGATATAGATAATATCACCTCTAATAGACTCGCCTCTTTACTGGTGCATCTTTCCAAGATAGAAGGTAAAGCAACCAGTCAAATTCATTTCCGGAATTTTCCCCGGACGAGCTTAAACGGAAATATAACTATACATGACGGAAGATTAAATGACTTTGAATTCTTTAAATGGCTGGCAGATTTTTTCAGCTTGCCATCACTTTACAAAATAAATTTCGATACCCTCTCTATGGACTTCTTTGTAGACGATAATGGCGCACGCTTAGATAAAATAAACCTGGACTCTGAAGAAATTACCCTAGATGGATACTTCAGACAATATAAAAATAATCTGGTTGCCAGCAAGATATCTCTGGGGCTACCGAAAGAACTACTTGCGAGTTCTCCAAAATTTGCACCATTACTTAGAATATTGGGAGGCGATTTTAAACTCCTACAATTTGACTTTCAACTCTCAGGCATATTAAACGCTATGAACTTTAAATGGCTGGAATCCGATTTTAAATTAAAGCTTCAAGACTCAATCCCGAATTTTATAGAAAAAAAAATAGAAAGAAAAATAGAGGCAGCAATAAAACCAATTTATGAAAACCCTTAATTATTTAAATAGAACAAGAACGCCATAAATAAAATTAACGCCAGTACCTTTTAATTAAATATAAAGATACTGGCGTTTCTTAATGGTTGGTGCGAGGAGAGGGACTTGAACCCTCATAGTTTTGCAACCAACAGCCCCTCAAACTGTCGCGTCTGCCAATTCCGCCATCCTCGCATTAATCTGTCTATTTAATAACTAAAAATATATCTGTCCTGTGTTAAGTAAACCGAAAAGCTGCGCATCTAGATTAACCTCAAACCATATTATACCAATTATTCTCCCGAATACAATACATCAGTGCAGAAAAAAGAACTTGTGATTGACTGTACCGCCCCGCCGTTGGCGGGGCTGCGTGGTTGGTGCGTTCATCGTTCGCCTCAGCTTGGGCTTCGGCTCACTGCCCCGCTCGCGCTGCCGCTTGCCTCGCCCTGCTCGACAATTTTATATACCACATTTTGGCTTTATGTGCCATATCGAACTAACCCTTGCATTTTGTACCTTTACTTATCCATTCACATTTTATCTGATTAGATCGCCTTATCCACAGGGATAGACCCTCCTAAACCTTTGAAGGAAGAGTCTTACCAGCTTTTCAATTCAACTGTACTCTCTCCCACCGGCTCTGATTTTAAATATTCCCGTATCACTTTCGTAAATATTTCACCATATTGCGCAAGCTTTGCTTCTCCTACCCCAAAAACAGTAGAGAATTCCTCTTCAGAAACAGGCTTAACTCTTGCCATGTCTTTTAATGTTTTATCACCGAATATAATGTAAGCGGGAACGTTCTTCTCCTCGGTCAATTGACGGCGTTTAGCACGTAATATTTGAAATAACTCCTCATCAATACCTTCCCAATCAACATCGCGCCGCACCTTACGCTTCTTCTCAACTTCCTTCTTTTTTTGAATGGTGATGGGTTTAGCAAGTTTAGGAACCATGTCACCGCTAAACACCTCCTGTCCCAAATCAGTAATAAACAAAGTCTTAAATTCCGACTCCCGATCAAGAAATCCCTGCTCAAGTAATTGCTCAACAATATTGCGAATAAACACTTTTGTTTGGTCTCGCATTAAAGAAAAAGCAGAAAGCTGCTCATGGCCCCACCGCTCGATATTTTCAGTTAAGTTACCTTTTAAGATGTCTGTTACGTGATTAACTCCAAACCTCTGCCTTACCTCTTTCACGCAGGATAATATCTGCTGGGCCGCAATTAAAGGTTCTTCTATCATATCAAATTCTCTCAGGCAATAATCACAAGCCCTGCAATCTTCATTTTGATAAGCTTGATTAAAATAATTAACCAAATAACGGTGCCGGCAGCCGGGCCGCCCGCAAAAATTATACATTGCGTTAAGCTTATCCCTCATTACTTTTCCATGAGTTGAATATCCCAATAGATACTCCCATGTTCGATAATCACTGCCGGAATAAAACATATAACAATCAGCCGGCAGACCATCACGTCCAGCCCGGCCGGTTTCCTGCTGATAATGCTCTATAGATTTAGGCATAGCCGCGTGGATAATGTAGCGAATATTAGAACGGTCAATACCCATGCCAAAGGCGATTGTGGCTACAATAAGAGATGTTTTTTCCGCGGAGAACGCATCCTGGTTCCTCTTGCGAACCTCATTAGGCATACCAGCGTGATAAGGTAAATTTTGATATCCTAAACTGTTTAATTTTTCTGAAATTCTATCTACATCAACCCGGCGTAAACAATAAACGATTCCTGCTTCGTCAGGGCGCTTTTTAATTACATCTACTATGTGTGGAATTAGATTACCCGAACGCCGCAGCATACGGTAAGTCAAGTTCGGCCGATCTACACTACCGATATAAAAATGCGGAGATTCCAGCTTTAGCTGCTTGACGATATCTTCCTGGACCTGACAGGTAGCAGTAGCAGTAAAGGCGTGAACGCAAACCCCTTTAAATTCATCTTTTATTATGCCCATCTGCCGGTACTCCGCTCGAAAATCATGCCCCCAGTGGCTTATGCAATGCGCCTCATCAATGACAAAGAATGACAGCTTCACTTCTTTTAAAAACTCTCTCATCGACTCTAAACTAAGCCTTTCTGGAGCTAAATATAGAAGTTTTAAATTGCCGGATTTTATCCGGCGCGTAACTTGAGCCCTATCGCTAGAATTAAGGCTTGAATTCAAACATTCCGCGGCAATCCCAATGTCTTTTAAATAATCTACCTGATCTTTCATCAGTGATATCAAAGGAGAAACAATAACCGCCATTCCCTCACAAATCAAAGCCGGAACTTGAAAACAAATAGATTTGCCTCCGCCAGTAGGAAGCACTGTAAGAGTATCTTTAGAATCCAATATTGACGATATCGTTTCTTCCTGAAAAGGCCGAAAACTATCATACCCCCAATACTTAAATAATATGTTCTGAATAGTATTCTCCATCTATTTATCCCTGCCTTCCTATATCCTGAATCTCATATCCCAAAGCCTTATATGTCTTCAGCCGCCTTTGATACATCCTGGCAAGCACTGAAACATTTTTATCCACATAATCATAAATACGGATGGATTTCTTGCTATGGTGCTCGCGATGTAATCTTCCCGCATACTGCACCACCTTTCCTTTAAACGATATCGGCATAACAATAAAAAGTGTATCTAAGCGAACTTCATCAAATCCTTCACCAATATAGGCCCCGGTAGCTAAAATAGCTCTCCTGCCATTGCCGGCATTCGCCCGTAAATTTTTCATAACTTCCCGGCGTCTTTTCGTTCCTAAACCTCCATATAAAATAATCAGATGATCGGTAATACTCTTTAGCATGCTCTCTAACCTCTCAAGATGTTCTCTTCTCTCCGTGAGTATAATAGGAAATCTACCCTCATTTAAAGCGCCTTTCACATTATTTACGATTAATTCATTTCTTCTTTCATCACTTATCAACTTTGGCCACAGATCGTAAATGTTAGACTTATCTGACCAATCATAAGAGAATTCAGTAACTCGCGGAATAACAGATGGTTGGAGAATGCGGCTTATTGCTTCTTTTGGTTTTATCTGACGCGTGATTGCCCCGCATTGCATATGAATAATCGGTTGATGCCCATCCCTGCGATAAGGAGTCGCTGTAAGGCCTAAAATATATTTAGCTTTTGCCTGCGCTAAAACTCTTTCAAAAGACACAGCGCTTACATGATGGCATTCATCAACTACAATAAAGCCATAATCAGCTATCCTGTCATCTACCACGCCTTTACGTTCCATGCTTTGTATCATTGCTATATCCAGTATGCCGCTAGGCTTATTCTTTCCGCCGCCAATTTGCCCTATGCTTTTAGGATCAATATCTAAAAAGCGGGCTAATTGTAACTTCCACTGCTCAAGCAGAGGCTTGCGATGCACTAATATTAAAGTATTTGTTCTCCGCTTAGCAATGACATTAATAGCAACTACTGTTTTACCTGTTCCCGGCGGCGCCGAGAATACTCCCATATCATGCTTAGATATTTTTCTATATGAAATCTGCTGCTCTTTGGTCAACTTTCCTGAAAACTTAAACTTAGCCTTTTTACCTGTACTACGCTCATCTTTTATATTAACTTTAATATTGTATTCATTCATTACTGAACGTATATCCTCTAAACACCCCCTCGGTAAACAAAGATATCCGTCTAAAATCTCAGCGCAGCAAATAATTCGCGGAGTCAAAAATGTTGAAAGCCGCATACTTTGGCGGCGGTAGAATTCCGGATTTTGAAAAGCGGCTAATTGCTTAAGCTGATTCAGCAATACCGACGGCACGCTTGGTGTTGTTATGTATATTCTATTGGCTATCACTAACTCTATAGACTCCGGTAAATCAGATATGCCAGTTTTATATTTCCGCCTGCCTGACGGCAATCTCATCCACGGCGGATCATCCTCATATGCTGGACTCATTATTACGCCTGTAATCTGGCCGCTTCGCGCGGCCTCTTCAGCAATCTTATTAACTTCGCCATATGACATTTTTTCCACTAACGATAAAAATTCCCACTGGTCACGGTAAGAATTAAAATTATCATCTATAAAAAGGCTATTTCCTTTCTTAGCCGCTTCTTTTTGGAAAGGTAAAGCTATCAAGCTGCCAAAACCGCCCCTGGGTAAAGTGTCCTGATTAGGAAATAAGCGGTCATAACTCTTCATATCAAGCTGGTATCTTCGACTCATTGTCTTAGTGATTAAAAAGCTACCCATCCTTCGGGCTATAGATACGGGGATTCCCTCTTGGAAAAATATCCAGGCATGGGCGCCATTTCCTGAACGGGAACGCTCAACAGTTACCGGGATATTTTCTTCAAAGCAGGTTTTCCGAAAAGCTTTCACGTCTTCTTTCCATCCAGCTTTGTCAAAATCAACAGCTAAAAAATAACAACTTCCATCCTTTAACATTGGATAAACACCAACCACACACTTACCAGTAAGATGTCTACGGACTATTTCATCATCTAACGAAACAAACTCTCTGTTGGGACATTCGGAGCATTTCATGGCTGGTTTTTTGCATACTCTAATAACCCACTCATTTTTGCAAACAGGGCCATAGCCGGATTTACCGGTTTTCCTGCTAACCCACAAGCGGGCATAGACATCTTCCCTGCCTTTAAATAGACCGCGGAATAATTGTATTTTTTTATTATCGGAAAAGCAATGGGGTGCCGGAGGATTTCTAACAATAGATTGAGCAGCGGAAGATAAATCCAATATCCTACTGGTAAGTTCGCGCTTCTTATTGGTTAAGGATGCGATTTGATCATCAATAGCATTTATTTCTTCCAAAAGCTTATTTTTAATATCATCATTGCTCATACAATTCATGCCTTATGCTAAGAGAATTTTCTAATATCCGCCCTTAGACGCGCCGAACCAGCTTTCCCCTAAAAAAATATTCTTACACATTCCTGCCGATTTTTTATATAATAAAGGTATGGCTGATACTCTTACACCTGATAAACGAAGCTGGAATATGAGCCGAATACGCTCTACAAACACTAAGCCTGAAATGATAGTCAGAAAGCTGCTGCATTCATTAGGCTGCCGCTTCCGCCTTCATAAGAAAGACTTGCCGGGTAAACCTGATATTGTTTTAAAAAAATATAAAATAGTCATTTTTGTCCACGGCTGCTTTTGGCATCAGCACAAAAGGTGTAAAAGATCCAATATACCAAAAAGCAACATGTCTTATTGGAAACCTAAGTTAAACCGTAATACAAAAAGAGATAATCAGCATAAAGCAGATTTAAAAAGAGCGGACTGGAGAACAATTGTTATTTGGGAATGTGAAACTAAAACTATAGAAAAATTAGAAAAGAAACTAATTAAATCTTTAAGCTGAATTATATTGCTCTGCGAAATCTTCATAAGACCCTAAATCCTTAAAATAAATAGCAAAAAGATTATCCGATTCTTTTTCGACTTCGACACTGTCAATCCCTATCTCTTCTAAAAGTTCATAGGTAACAAGTTCACCAGGAACAATTTTAAGTATATCATCCAACAGCCATTCACCTAAATCAGTATTGGGATTACTCATTAAAGCCTTTGAATTATCCTGACATACTTTAGCATCTATAGTCCTTCCATTAGGAAGCCTTAATTTAAACGGAGCATCTCTGGCGGGAAAAAATCCTTCAAACAATTGGTGTATCCAAGCAGGAATAGGAATATATACTTCTCTTTCTTTTCTTGCCCTGCCGCCTGCGTTCCATTGGTTAAGACCGCTTTTTTCAGAAACTACTTTCCTTTTACTTGGTGAATACAAAGGAAGCAGAACAGACTGTTTTTGTTCAGATATTATTCCAGCCGCTTTAGTATCACGGAAAAATGCTAATAAAAGATCAAACGGATCAGAAATTATTTCAACAGCTACTTTAATACAGCTTGAAGGGGTGCAAAATCTTTTAAACAAAGTACTCTTAGAAATATTAAACGAATATTCATCTTTACTATCAGTAAAATAAACAAGATTTGAGCTGCCTGCAGACTTAAAAATTTTTATTTTATCACTATCGATAGTATCCATATCCTTCTCATACACTAAAAGTTCGCCTGGTTTCCTGGAAACACAATGATATAAAATACTATTAATTCCGTGCACTGCCTTTGTCGCTTCTATGCGCTTATTCCTCATCTTGGCTATTTCTAAAACAAGCCGCTTAGAATCATTTAAATACTGTTTATAAATATTCCTCGCCTTATTAAACTCTGCTATTTTCTGCATAGTCCTTCCATTCTTCTCATAAAAAGTCTTTAACCCCACTCCCTGTTCATCTTTGCGGGCATCAGCCGAACAATCCGAGCGCGATAGATTCTCCGCTTTAAATGCTCTGCAGAAAGCATTTTCCGCAACTCTATAGTATAGATAGGGAACAGCGCTATCGGAGAATAAATTGGAAAGTGCACCAACCATATTAAGCATGGTCTTATATTCTTCTAACTGTTCTTTGGGCTGGTTATCTAGAAAGATCATACGCATAAATAGGAATATTTTGCAAGCAGCGCTTTACGCACCCGGTCAGCAATACGCTTAATCACCGGAACCGTAACTGAATTACCTGCCTGTTTATATAGATGAGAATTAGCCATGTCTTTCGGCAACTTAAAACTCTTAGGAAACCCTTGAAACATAAAACATTCTTTAGGTGTTAATTTACGTATATCTTTAGAATCTTTAACAAGCGGAACATTATGCCCGCCAGTCCCCATATTAGCAGTTAATGTTGGACAAACATTCCTCTTATTCTGACGGACATAAACTCTGCGCCACTGCCCCACTATCTCCGGTTCCCAAGAATACTTTAAAAGCTTCTTGTAATGTGCAAAATTGGTATAATAATACTCCTCTGAAACTTCCGGCTCAACAATATCGGTAACTCTTTTGATAAGATTTACAGAGCTAGGAAAAGAAAAATTATACGAACACACAAGTTCTTCCTCCGGACTTTCCGGATTATACCCCGATTCATCTTTAAACCCTACAATATATATTCTTTCACGGTTTTGAGGGACATTACCATATTCCATTGAATTCATCACTTTTGGAATAAAAGAATATCCATAATCCTTTACAATTTCCTGCATAATTCTGAATGTACGGCCTTCATCGTGAGCAATAAGATTTTTCACATTCTCTAATAAGAATGCTTTAGGCTTAATATCATTAATTATACGCATAGTTTCTTTAAACAACTGCCCTCTATGATCATTAAACCCTTTTCTATATCCTGCTATAGAAAAAGCCTGACAAGGAAACCCAGAAGTAATAACATCTGCAGAAGGCAGATATTTAGTATCTAAGTCTTCTATTTTACCCTCATATAAAATATGATCAAAATTTTCCAAATAAGTCTTACAAGCATTGGAATCCATTTCATTAGCCCACACTAAATCAAAACCGGCTTGCTTGAACCCCAAACATATACCCCCAACACCAGAAAATAAACTGCCGACTGTAAAATTATCTTCTGCAGAATTGGAATAATTTAAGTTAGGAGATTTAAAATTGTACACTTTTATTTTCATATCATTTATCCATTCATAAAACATAGTTAATTGAACTTCTTTCATGATTATATAACAAATTCAGGGGAAAATCTAACAAGATTTTTCCCTATTGAATTTACCTCTTTTTTTGTTTAGCCTCTGTATCAATGCTGCAGCCGATACTAACCATACCCTTTTTAGATGTTGTCTTCTTACGAAACAATCCGGATGCAACAAACCCGGCTCGTTTCGAAATCTTTTCACATCCGCCCATTTCTATGCCTTCTGTTTAAGCCGATGTTATAATTCCGGCATTGACCTAACCACAACCCCTTGTATTCTAAAATCCCTCTCTAGAATTATAGAACAATGATCCGCGTTGGTTGACTTTGGTTCAAGCGCTATATAATCTTTATGTAGCCGAAATTGTTTTATAGTCGCTTCATCATCTATTAAAGCTACTATTATATCACCGCTATTTGCCGTCATTTGCTGTCTTACTAAAACTAAATCGCCGTCATTTATTCCAGCCTTATTCATACTATCTCCTACCGTCCTAAGCATAAAATATTTATATGGGGATTTTGCTATTTTTTCAGAAACTACAACACAGCTTTCAATATTTTCTTCGGCCAAAAAAGGAACGCCGCACGGAACATAACCTAATATCGGAACTTTAATTGTTTTAACTGAATCGCTGTTATCATACGGCGACCTAAGAATTTTAATATTTCTAGCTCCTTTGCCTCGCTTTATATACCCGCCTTCTTCGAGGACGTCTAAATATTGAGCGACGCTCCGAGGAGACTTCAATCCCATTATTTTAAGGATTTCCCGATTAGTAGGCGGAATCTTTTCCCGACGGATATAATCCACTAAGATATTGAAAAATTCTTCCTGTTTTTGTGTTAATTTTATCGCTATATTCATATATACAAAATTATATACAAATAATCCAATAATGTCAAGGCCATTTTTAAAATATTTTTCCCGCCGCCAATATGGATTTATTCCTTTTGCGAATTTTAATGCAATAATACCCATAAGTTTTAATTGAAAAATACCCATTTTATTCAGAGGAGAGGGAAAAAATGGTAAAATACCTCCAGGCTAAAACATGGAGGTATAAAATGATTAAACA
>CAJVXN010000025.1 GCA_913009335.1 uncultured bacterium | reverse complement strand
GGAAAAATAATACAAAAAAACTTTATAAAGTTTGTCGGTACGGCCGGTGCTCGGTTTGTAATGCTTAAATAATTAAGGTTCTCCGGTGGAATTTGGATAAATTTTGAAAATACAAATATTTTAATTGACTCCGGTCCGGCTAGTCTCTTTCTTTGTTTATCCAGCCGCCCTAAGTTTGATCCTGAAAAATTAGATGCTGTTATTTTGACTCATCGGCACCTGGACCATTCCGCAGATATAAATGTAATCATGGATGCGATGATTTAGGGTGGTTTTGAGAAAAGAGGTGTTGTGTATTTACCTTCGGACGCGTTAGAGCGTGACTCTGTTATATTGCCGCATCTAAGAAGCGTTGTCGGTAATATTGAGATATTAAAACCTTATACGCGTTACAGGATAGGAAAAATTAATTTTCAGACAGCAATGCCGCATATCCACTCTGTGGAGACCTATGGCCTCAAATTTGAATTTGCTAAAAAAAGTTTATCTTTGATAAGTGATACGCGGTATTTTTCCGAGCTTGCTGATGTTTATCAGGCTGATAGAATAGTGATTAATGTTGTATTTTATGAGCCTCGCCAGGGAGTTGATCACTTAAGTATTGTGGATGCCCGTAAGATTATAGAAAAAATTAATCTTTAATCAGTAATACTTACTCATTTTGGTATGAGTATGTTGCAGAAAAAACCACATATGACAGAGAAGGAACTTCAAAGCGATTTTGGCACTAGCGTGGTGTGTGCTTACGATGGAATGAAGGTAGGTTTGTAATTGTATGGAAAAAGCATGTCTGGTCACTTCAGTAGTTGATAAAGAAAAGGAGATTTTTTCTGCGCGCCAGAGAGAATCTGAGTTGTCGGATTTAGCTAAGACAGCGGGGGCAGAGCCAATAGATAAAGTTATCTGCCGTTTTAAAAAAGTTACGCCAAATTTGTTTATCGGTAAGGGTAAGGCTGAGGAGATTAGTCTGATTTGCCGTCAGGCCGATATAAGTACGGTAATATTTAATAATGATTTAAGCCCTACTCAGCAACGTAACTTAGAGAGTGTATTAAAAGCCAAAGTTATTGACCGCACGCAGTTAATCCTGGATATTTTTTCGCGTAATGCCCGTTCCGTAGAAGGCAAAGTTCAGGTGGAATTGGCGCAATTAGAATATTTATTGCCTCGTCTTTCAGGGAAAGGGGTTATGCTTTCACGTCTTGCCGGCGGAATCGGAACAAGGGGGCCGGGAGAGCAAAAATTAGAAGTTGATAGGCGCGATATTCGAAGAAGGATAGCTAGGCTAAAAAAAGATTTTAACGGATTAAGACGTCATCGCAGCACCATGCGAAAGAAACGCATTAACGCCTCGCTGCCGCTTGTATCTTTAGTGGGCTATACAAATGCCGGCAAATCCAGTCTGATCAACGCCTTAACTAATTCCGGCCAAATTGTTTCTAACAGTTTGTTTACAACGCTTGATTCCGTATCGCGCGTTCTTACTTTACCTAAAAATCAAAAAATAGTAATCTCTGATACTGTTGGGTTTTTATATAACTTGCCGCATCATCTTATTGAAGCATTCAAGGCAACTCTTGAGGAGCTTAGGGTTTCAGATCTGCTTATGCATGTAATTGATGTCTCAGACGAAAGGCTTAATGAGCGCAGTGTTTGCGTGTATGAAGTATTACGGCAATTAGAGGTAACGGATAAGCCTGTAATTACAGTTTTAAATAAAATCGATAAATTACAAGATAAGAGCTGGTTGTCCAGGCTAAAGCATGACTTTCCGAACACTGTTTTTGTTTCCGCGAAAAATAGAGAAAATCTGGATATTCTTGTTTTAGAGATAGAGAAGCATTTGCCGAATACTTTAGTGGAATTTTGTCTATTTATTCCTACAGAGCATTTGCGTTTTATCGATATGGTTTATACTCAAGGATGTGTTAGTAAAATTGAGTATAGAAATAATGGGGTATATATTGAAGGATCTTTGCCCCAAGTATTACAGAGGAAATTAAATAGATTATTAAATATAAAAAATACTTGACTCGTTTTGATAGATATGTTAAAATTTTCACAATACATAAAAATATGTTTTTTGAAGTGAATTATTCATAAAAAACAGGTAAGCGGAGGATGTGATCGAAGAAGCAAAATTTAAGAATAATAATTCTGCATCACTGCAAGATAAATTCCTTTCTCCTGTTAAGAAAATATTTAAAGAAGTTTTATTACGTCCTTCTGATGTGAGTTCAACTTCTGCTTCTAAGCAGAAAAAATCGCTACTTTCTTCTTTGAAAGAACTTCTTACGCCTCCTTCTACTAATCAAAATATATTTGGTTTAGATATCGGGACTAGCTCTATAAAGCTAGTTCAAATTGTGCGTTCTAAAAGTGGTCTTGAGCTTGCTAATCTTTGGATCGAAGAAATCCCTTTGAGTTTGGAGCAGGATAAAAATAAGGCAATTGCGACAGAGCGGCTTAAGGAAATGATTTCCTCGCATAAGATTCAAGGGCGGATTATATCTTCCATAGGGGGGCATACGGTAAATATTCAAGCTATTAAAATCCCGCTTATGCCTGAGGAAGAGATTGCCAAAGCCGTAGCATGGGAAGCACGGGATGAATTATCTATTGATTTAAAAACTACGGCTATTGATTATATTGTGCTTGGTCATACCGATAAAGCAGGCACTAAGCAGATTGAAGTTTTAGTTATTACCGTACCCAGGGTAATAGTTAGTGAATTGGTTGGTGCGATTAGTGAGCTAGGGCTTGTTCCTTATGCTTTTGAGCCGCCGCCTTTAGCGGTGGTTGAAGCTTTTGGTCAGGATGAGCTTAAGGCTCAGGGGCATGTTGTCGGATTGCTGGAATTGGGCGCTGGGTTAGCAAATTTTAGTATTATAGTTGATGGGGTGTTGCATTTTACGCGCAACATGCCTATTACATGTAATGCTTTAACGCAAGATATAGTTGATTATTGCAATGTTGATCTCGTAACTGCTGAGAAACTAAAAAATGAATATGGCTTAACCGGTATCAGCGAATTTTCAGAGGCTGATGAAGGTGCTCATGATAATACCAGAGATCAACGATTGCGGGTTGCTCAAGCAATGAATTTTAAATTAGAAAAATTAGTATCTAGCATGGATCATACGTTTAAATTTTACCTGCATCAATTAAGTAATTTAACAGTTTCCAGCTTTGATAAAATTATGCTTTCCGGCGGCGGCGCTTTAATCAAAGACTTCGATAAGTTTATTTCAAAACGTTTTATGGCTCCGGTAGAGGTTGTAAATCCTTTCAAAAAGATTCATATTAATGAAGCAAAATTTGATCGTAAATATCTGGATGCTATATCACCGCGGTTTACTTTATCTGTAGGATTAGCTTTAAGAAAGGATGGTTTTTAATGCGTCGAACTAACCTTATACCTGCTGATTTGGCCGTGCATTCGCGTTTTACCTTTAAAACGCAGTTTGATTATCTATTGTTTTTATCAGCTGTGGTTATGTTTACGTTTTTTTTGCTTATTTTGATTTTTCAGTTAATCGGAATAGGCTTTTTTACTTTTCAGGGAAAGATACAAGCTCGTAAGGTAGCTTCTATAACCGGAGCATTGAGTGAGAATAAGCGTATTAAAAAAAATCTGGCCGGCCAAATTGAAGGCTGGCAGGAAAAAGCAGCCTTGGCGAAAGAAAGAGTGGTGTATTTAAAAGAAGCAATGGAGCAGGATATTCTTTGGAGTAGAGTTTTAGAGAAATTAAATAGTTTTGTCCCTGCGCGTTTATGGATGAAGAAGCTCTCGTTGGATAAAAAGCTGATAACAATTAAAGGGAATGCTTACAATAATTTGTTGATTAGTACGTTTATGTCTAATTTATCCAATTCAAATTTCTTCACAAATGTAAATCTTAGTTATATCAAGAAGACAAAAGCGAAGACGTCTAAGAAGGATGAGGCGAAGGTTGGGGGAGATCGAGAAGTAATAGAATTTGAGATTGCCTGTCGGCTTTTGGATTCAGACATCGGCGATATAGAAATTAAATCTGAATAATTCCAACCCTACGTATTTTATAATGTTGGCTACATATATATAAGGGAGATAGAAATAAATGATTACTCTACCGGCATTGAATAAAAGAGAAAAAATAATGCTAGTTGTCGGTTTGCTTTTTGCGTTTTTTGTGCTATACACGCAGAGAGTTTATCGGCCAGTTTCAATAAAACTCAGAGCCGTTAAAAAAGAGTCCTGGGATTTAAAAAATAAAATTACTACTTTAAATTTCGAATTTGCCGATTTAGATGAAATGCGAGCGCAGCTGGTTCAGGAAAAAAATATTTACAAGGAAGCTGAAACCAAGCTTAGGGGCAAGGAAGATAAATTATTTAGCAGGGCTCAGTTAGGGAGTCTTTTAAGGAAAATTACCCAGAGCGCTGCTTCGCACAATCTGGATTTTATTTCAATTACTCCTCAAAAAAGCCCTGAGGGTGAACTCTATACGCGTTTTCCTGTTGAGCTTAAACTTTCCAGTCCATATTCCGGTTTTTTAAAATACCTAAAAGAATTAGAGGGTATTTCCGACATCCTTAAAGTGCGTCGTCTTGATATTTCCATGGATAAAAAAGTATCTATTAATCCTGTGGTATTAATTGAGCTTAGTACTGTTCTTTCTGATAGGCCGCCGAGCAGGAAAGCTAAAAAAGTTATTTCGATTTCATCTAGTGCTCAACCGTTTCTACCACCGGATGTAGTTGTCAAAAAAACCGATACCGCGCTTAGTGGTGTTAGGCTAAACGGGATATTATCGAAGGGTGAAGAGCCTACCGCGATAATTAATAATCAGGTTGTAGGCATAGGTAGCAAAATAGGCAAAAGAAGTGTTTTAGAGATTCACGAGGATTCGGTAATCTTACAGGAAGGCGAGGCTAGGTATACTTTAACGATTGAGCGTTAAAAAAGTATCTTAAAATGTTGTATATTTTTGGCTCCATTTTGCGATTACAATATAGAGTATATTTTTGGAGGAGATAATGAAAAAGATTTATAACTTGGCAATGATTTTTATTTTAGGAGTTTGTGTAAGTTATCCCGTAGATGCATACGCGAAAGAAAAGCAAAGTGGACATGAGGCCGAGGTAGCTTCCTTGAAAGAGGATATAGAATTGTTGACGACTAAGAAGGCATTGCTTGCCAAGGAGGCATCTTCGCTGAGGAAAAATAATGCATTCCTGGAAGGGCGCCTCAGTAAAGTGCAAAAAGAGTTAGATGGTTCTCTCGCCCGAATTAATTCGTTAAAAAATGAAATATCCGGATTAAAAGATAAATCGGTCGGTTCCGACCGGGAAATAGCAACACAGGGAAAGAAGGTTTCATCGCTCAAGCAGAAATTATCGCAGGCGCAAAGCCAGCGCGAGAAGGTGGAGCAAAATAACGAGGCAATCTTAAAAGAGAAAGATTCTTTGCGGGAGGAGTTAAAGTCTGCTAAAAATAACAATTCCTCGCTTGCCAAGGAGGCATCTTCGCTGAGGAAAAATAATGCATCCCTGGAAGGGCGCCTCAGTAAAGTGCAAAAAGAGTTAGATGGTTCTCTCGCCCGAATTAATTCGTTAAAGAGAGAGGTATCTGAATTAAGTAGTGAATTGACCTCTGTTATACAGGCAAAAACTTCTTTGGGAAGTAATTTTGAGCGTGCCACAAAAGACTTAGAGAGTTATTATCAAAAAAATACGTCTTTAGAGAAACAGATAAAGCAGGCTGGGAGTGAATTGCAGGAGCTTAAAAAGCAGAATGCCAGCGCTATAAAACAAGAGAATATCTTAAATAAAAAATCTAGAGATTTAGAAAAGAAGCTAAATATGAAGGATAGCGCGCTTGGCTTGATTAAGTCAAAGAATGTTTCTCTATCCGATAAAGTGGTTCGTCTGGAGAAAAGTCTTAAGGATTCTTCCGCTAAAAGTACAACGCTTGCTGATAAGGCTGGGCGTCTATCACGCCAATTAGAAGAAGTAGCTTTAGAGAAGGCTAAATTAGCCGATAAGCTGCTTAAGTCACAAAGTAAGTCCTCTGCTTTGTCCAAGGAGGTAACTTCTTTAAAAAGTACGGTTAGCCGGAAAAATAAGCAGTTTAATTCCTCGAGTCGGGAAATTGATAAGCTTGAGTCTCAATTACAGACAACTTCTAATAGGAGTTCTGAATTATCCGCTCGAATTGACACGTCCAATAAAAAGCTTTCAGATTTTAAAGCCGAGAACGCTGTTTTGACAAAAGATCTATCCATCGCGCGAAATAAACTCAATAAACGAACCTTGGATTCAGAGGCGGTTACCAGTCAATTAAGAGAAAAAAATGAAGCCTTGGTTAAGCTTATTGGGCAGAAGAATAAAGATAAAGATATCTTGGGAAATGATATTGCTGAATTTAAGAAAAAAACTTCCGCGCAAAATCAGAAAATTTTAAATCTTGATAAAAAAATAGTACGCTTAGAATCCAGTCTAGCTAGTTTTAAGTCTGATTTAGCAGCTAAGGAAAAAGAATTAAAAGCGGCGAAAGTAAATACGGATGAATTTAAAAAACAGCAAGTCGCGCAAGCTGATATTATAAAAGAAAAGGATGATGGCCTTGCAAAGCTAAATGTAACAATTACTAAGTTAAGTAAGAAGATAGATAAGGCAGCTGCGGTAAAGTCAATTCTCGAGGATGATATAGTGCGTTTCAGAAAGGAACTCAAAGAGAAGGAGAAACTTTTTGCCGCTTCTAAGAAAGATGCGGCCAATAAGCGGGATAGGATTAGCACTGTGAAGTCTTCCTCTGGGGTATCAACTGTCAAAAAATCTGTTTCCTCTGCAATAGCAGCGGCTCCTAGACAGATACTTTCTCAGTATGAACGTATTAAAATACATTTTGCTAATGCTGAAAATCATATTCGAAATGTTGATTACGTAATCGCAAAGCAAGAAATCGAAGAAATATTAAAGATAGATTATAGAAATAAAGAAGCCTTGGAATTATTATCACGAATAAATACGTTACTAAGGATTTTAGAATAATAGCAGATATTAGGAGGAAGAATGAGGAAAATAAATAAAGTTGCTTGTCTATTTTTAAGCGTTACGTTATTTTTTGGATTTCCGGGAGTTGGTTTTTCAGATTTGACTGAAGATTATTTTAATCGGGCAACTCAATTTTATGTAAAAGGGGATTTTTCTCAGGCGCGGGTGGAATTAGAGGCCATAGAAAAGATTGCCCCGGATTATGCCCCCGCTAATAAATTACTTACGTTAATAAAAGAAAGTAGTGGGTTAGGCCTAAAAGGCGATACTCTTTTATCCTTAGATTTTAAGGATGCCGAAATTACCACTGTTCTTCAGGCGCTATCTCAGGCATACAGCCTTAATATGGTGGCCGGTAATGACGTTAAGGGCAAAGTTACGGTAAGTTTTCGCGATGTTAATCTGGAGCAGGCATTAGATAGCGTATTAATGGTAAATGGGTATAGCTATAAGCGTTCTAATAATATTATACGGGTTTTTCCAGTGAAGGGAAATAAGATGACTGTTATTTTGCCTCTGCAGTACGCCTCAGCTGATTCAGTAAAAAATATGCTTAGTAATGTGCTTTCCTCGAAGGGTTCAATAGAGGTTCAGCGCGAGACAAATGCTTTAATTTTAACAGATGCTTCAACGCGTATAAAAGAAATAAAAGAACTTTTAACTAAAATTGATATACCGCCTGTACAGATAAGCATTGAGGCTAAATTGGTAGATATACAATCATCTGATTTACGCGCAATGGGGGTAAAATATAATATTAATTATAAAGATACGGATATTTTTGGGCATAGAGGCTCAACGAATACTACTGAAGAAGAAATCGATGGGGGAATAGATCTAGCGGAAGAGTCCTCTTCGATTACCGGAGGGCAATTTATTTTAAATACTTTCAATATCAAACATTGGGTTGCTGACGCGACCATTGATGCTTTAATTTCCAAGCAAAAAGCTCATCTTCTGGCAAGCCCGAGTATTACGACTTTAAATAATTATGAGGCAAAAATAATTATCGGTGAGAAGGTTCCTTACCGGGAAGAAACACAGACGCCTGTGGGCACTACGGAGACTACACGTTTTATTGATGTTGGTATATCGTTAAGCGTTACTCCGCGCGTAAGCGGTGATGGCTATATTACTATGATTATTCATCCGGAGGTAAGCTCAGTATCAGAAATAATAGACGCGGGCCCTAGGATTACAACCCGTGAAGCAGATACAATTGTGCGCGTGCGTGACGGAGAGACTGCTGTTATCGGAGGTTTAATAAAGAATCAAAATGATGGCGTGCGGTCCCGTATACCAATTTTGGGGAGCCTTCCTATTGTGGGATTTTTATTTAGTAATAGGGCTGAAGATAAACTTCAGACTGAACTTGCTGTATTTATTACCCCCCATATAATACGCCCTGAAAAAAGATCCCCTCTTGATGTTAAATTTGCCTCAGTGAGCGCGGAGGCTTTATACGAACGGGCTGAAAATTTAATAGATGGCTTAGGGGTAGAAACTTGGAATAGGTCAAGAGAAGAGATTTTGATAGACGCGTTAGCAACTTTGGAGCAATTAGTTGCTGATTATTCTCTTTCTGAAAAAGCAGACGATGCCCTTTATCAGATGGGGTTAATTTATTACAAACAGAAAACCTTAAGGAATTTTGATAAAGCAAAAGAGAAATTTGACTTATTACTTAAATGGTATCCGGAATCTAAATATGTTGATAGGGCAGCGTCGATACTCAAGAAGATTTCACGCATACAAAGAAACAGGAAATCAGCAAAACGTTAAAAATGCGCAAGGTGTGAAAAACAGAATTAATATTTAGAGTATTTTCTTTGATAGCGCATCTTGCATGCGAGTAAACTAAAAGATAGATGCCCTTTTTTAGATATAAAGTAAGAGATAGATTTGGCGCGGCCGTTACGGGGTTAGTAGAGGCTGAAACCCTTAATCTGGTTGCTCTTAATTTACGGAAATTAGGCTATAGCGTTATAGATATCGCCGAACAGAGTAAAGTTGAGATCTCTTTAGGTAATTTTGTAAGTGGCCTTCAAAAAATTAAGAAGCAGGAGCTGATACTTTTTACGCGGCAGATTTCGGCAATGATGAAATCCGGGCTTACGCTTATTGCCAGTCTTGAAGCCGCATTGTCTGAAGTCCGTAATAAAAAATTTCGTGATGTGATTTTAAGTGTAAAAGAAGATGTTGAAGGGGGCGCAAGTTTTAATCAGGCACTCGCAAAACATCCGTTAGTTTTTTCTGATTTATTTGTAAATATGGTTAAGGTGGGGGAATCGGCAGGTATACTAGATGAGATATTGGATAGATTGACCCATTTAGGTGTTCGCGAGATGGAATTGCGTACAAAAATAAAGGCCGCATTTGCCTACCCCACAATTTTAGTAGTTTTAGCATTGGCAGTAATAATATTTTTATTAGTTGCGGTTCTACCGAAATTTATTGGTATGTTTGAGGCACAGGATATAAGGCTGCCTTTGCCTACTTTGATTTTGATAACGATAAGTAGTTTTTTGCGGCGTTTTTTCGTTTTAATTACATTTGGCCTTGTTATTGGCGCAACTTTTCTTTTACGATACATTAAGACAGATAACGGTAAATATAAGTTACATAGTTTTATTTTAGGTTTACCGATATTTGGAAATTTATGGCTTAAGATATTGATCGCGCGTTTTGCCTACACTTTAGCCGCTCTTACTAAGAGTGGAATCCCGATATTGCAGGCTTTGGCCGTGGTTGAGGGGACTGTAGGTAATGTTGTAATTGTTCATGCTCTTCAGCATGTACGATCCAGCCTTACCGAAGGGCAAAGTTTGGCTGAGCCTTTTAAAGCTAGCGGTATTTTTCCCGCAATGGTAGTTCAAATGATTTCCGCGGGAGAAAAGACTGGAAAAATAGATGTGATGCTTGAAGATATAGCAGAATTTTACGAACTAGAGACCGGGTATGCAGTCAGGAATATGACTGCCATGCTTGAGCCGGCGCTATTATTGATTATGGGTTTTATTGTTGGCTTTATCGCGCTTTCAGTGCTTTTACCAATATTTAATGTTGTTAAAGCAATGCAGTATTAAATTTAGTCATACATTTATAATCGGATATTTTAGAATTTATGAAAAGGGGGATTTAGATGAAAATGTGCCGCTTTAATAAAAAAGGATTTACGTTAATAGAGCTGTTAATCGTTGCGACAATACTTGCAATATTGGCAATGATAGTTATTCCTAATTTTGCCGGATTTGACGTAGGTGCAAGGGTGGCGGCGACACAAAGTAATTTAAACGTTGTTAGGACAGCGATCGCGGTATTTAGAAGCAAGGAGGGCGCCTATCCTGTTTCTTTAGGTGATTTAGCTACTATTACATATCTTGACGCGGGAGTTACGCGGACATATTTAAAAAAGATACCTCCGGAATTAATAAGTGATAAGAAGGGTAATGTGACTTATGTAGATCAAACTTCTGTAGAGTCATTATCTAATACCGGGGGATGGGTTTATTTTAAGGATCGCGCGGAAATAGCCATAAATATTAGCACGCCTTTAGATGAGAAGTGGAGTGAATATAAAGGTCAAATACCTTTCGAGTGGTAAAATATCACAGCAGGCCTATTAAATTTATGCGTGGTGCGACTTTACTTTTAGCAATCATAGTTCTTTCTTCGCTTGCTTTGATCGGTATGAGTTTAGTTAGTTTGACTTTATCGCGTATAACCAGCATTGATTTAGAGGTCGATAGGGTTAAGGCGCTATATTTAGCCGAAGCAGGTATCGCTAGATCACTTTACGAATTAAAAAAAGGTATTGACGTGGACAATGACGGGATGGGCATTATCTCACCTACAAAGTTTGCGGACGGTGAATTTAGCGTGACTTATAATTCCGCGTTATTTACCTTTACAGCTACTGGAAAGGTAAATGGTGTAGAAAGGTCAATTCAATTAAAATGCGTAGGGGGATAAATTTAGATCAAGGATCGAAAGACGAGGACCGAAGGCAGAAAGCGGGGTTTACCCCGTTTAGAGATGATTTCTGTTGTATTTTTATAAGTAGCGTGAATTATGGAAAGTAAATTTTCGTTCCGCAGCTCTATGGTTAATAGACGACCGTCTAAAGATGGCCTATCTCTAACGGGGTTTACTTATATTGAAATGATGATTACCATAGTAATTATTTCTCTATGTTTTGTGCCGTTAATGAGCATGTTTACTGAGTCAGTTGCTAAAGTTTCATATTCGGGAGATAAATTGACAGCACTTAATCTGGCTCGTGAAGAGATGGAAAAAGTTAAAAATTTGAATCTTACTGAATCACAAATTGTAGGTATGGGTAATGTGGTAACGCCGCCTGAGAATAAGCCTCCTTTGCCCAGAAATAAAGCAAACTGGAGAATTAAGCGTATCCTTAAGAAAGATTCGGATCCGTTGTTAGTACGGATAGAGGTTTTTCGTGAGGGAGATGAGGCGAGTGAAAGCATTGTAACTCTTTCGACCCTGATCGAAGATTTGGAATGGACGGATGTGGATTAAGGTTTGCTTTTATTATGGATTATAAAAGGCGCTCAATAGGTAGAAATAAAGAGGGAGTGACGATAATTGAGTTGTTGGTTGTAGTTGTTTTAATTGTTGGCGTTATTAGTGTTATTGGCTTGGTATTAAAAGGGGGGTTAAGAGCTTGGTTTATAGGTGAGGGGGAGTTTGCTCTGCAGCGTCAAGTCCAGAGAATTATAATGGAGATTGTAGAGGGCAGCGATAATATTGCCGGCATACGAGAAACATTAGAAATTATTGAGGTGACGCCTACTTCGCTAGGCGTAGTTCCTTTATGGATAGATATTCATCGTAAATATGAGGAGGAAAGCAAAGAGTTTGTCCTGTCCAAGCAATTTAAGGCTGGGGCAGCATTACCTATTGGCCAGATAAAGCCTCCTGATAGTAAAAAGTTTTTTTCTGTGCCGATACTTTTTAAATACGGCGAGGAACGTAATCCCGACTCTCCTGATGATGTAGTTATTTTTGCTAACGATATACCGAAGGGTGCTGATGTGCGAATATTCTTTCATCCTGACGCAACATTAGATGAGCAAGTAATTATGCGATATTACTGGGATAAAGAGTCTCAAAAGGTGTTTCGTACATATAGGGGGTGGACAGAAGATGTTATGCGCTACGGCAAAGGGGTTAATGTTATAGATTTTAAATTTACATATTTTGATAATCTTAACAATCAGATTGAGCCGGTATATAGTAATAAAACGGGAGCTGCGGTTGTCCCTGAGCGAGTGAGTGCTCTTTCTGCTATCGGTATTGGGTGTCGCGTTGAAAGAGGGACCTTGGTTCGTGAATTATCATCTTTTGTTAGCGTTCGCAGTTTAGGGGGTAATTTGGGATCCGGTTTAGCACTAACTGAAGGCGCGATAATTAGAATTCCGAATAGCCAGAATATTAGAACCTTAGTGCTGGATAATATTGCAGGAGTAAAGCAGGATGATGTATTGGAGATTGAAGTTGAGTCATCCCGCAGCAGTAGGATATGGAAGGTGAGTATAAAATTTGGCATAGTTGATGGAGGCCCGTCAATTATAGGTTTTGATATAGATTATCCGTTGGGGTTCACTGTTTATTCCAGCAGGCGCCGGCGAATAATTAAAAAGGGATTAAATCTTCTTAAATTAGGCAATGAATACTTTGATTACGATGACGATAAAAACGTAAATGATATTGTTAGCATTGAAGGGGATGAAGTAACTTTAAGGGTAGCTAAAATGGATATTGCAGCAGCAGCAGTATATGTCAGGCCTTAAAAAAGTGGAGAGTTTCAATGAATAATCCGGATAAGAGAAGAGTATTGCTTGGTGAACTTTTATTAAGAGAAGGTGTAATTAATTCTGTTCAATTACAGGAAGCTATGGAGGAGCAGCGCGTAACTGGAAGGCCTCTAGGCGATATCTTAGTACAGAAGAAGATAGTTTCAGAGGAAGATGTCGTAATCCTCTTGAGTGAACAATTAAAAATTCCCTATATTGATTTAAATTTTTATTCGGTAGAGAAGAGCGTCTTACGTCTTGTAGCGGAGAAAACGGCACGAAAATATGACGTAATGCCTCTTTTTAAAATCGGTGATACGCTTACAGTGGCAATGCGTGATCCTCTGGACTTAAATATTGTTGATCATATAACCCGGGTTGTCAATTGCAATATTGAGCCGGTATTCGCGACTACTACTGCGATTAGGGGGGCAATTGATAAATATTATGGTGCGGGGCTTAAGCCTTTTGAGCAGGTAATTGAGGATATAAAGGCAGTGGATGAAACAGGAGGGGATAGAGAAAAAGAGTCTGCGAAGATTGAAAAAAAACGTTCATCGATGCGCATTGCTCAGGAAACACCGATTGTAAAGCTTGTTAATTCATTTATTGAAGACGCCGTGGAGAATGGTGCTAGTGATGTTCATTTTGAGCCTGCGGATGAGGCTTTATTCGTACGTTACAGAATAGATGGTGTTTTGTATGATGTGACGGCTCCTCCGAGAAAATTTCAAGATGCGATAATTTCTCGTGTTAAAATTATGGCAAATATGGATATAGCGGAAAAAAGGCTTCCTCAGGAGGGGCGTATCCAGCTTAAGGTTAAGGAGAAAGATATAGATTTAAGAGTTTCGACTTTTCCTACAATTTATGGAGAGAATTTAGTTATCAGGATATTGGATCGTAGTAGCGCAATTTTACCATTAAAAGAATTAGGTTTTAGTTCTGATGGGTTAAAAGAGTTTAATGATCTGATTAGAAAACCTTATGGTATTGTTTTAGTTACCGGACCTACGGGATCAGGTAAAACAACTACGCTTTATGCCGCCTTAAATACAATTAATTCTACGGATAAAAACATAATTACTCTTGAGGATCCGGTAGAATATCGGCTTGAGCGTATTAGACAATCACAGATTGATGTAAAATCCGGGTTGACTTTTGCCCGTGGATTGCGTTCGATACTCAGGCAGGATCCTGATATTATTATGGTTGGAGAAATACGCGACTTGGAAACCGCGGAGATTTCTATTCATGCCGCGTTAACCGGTCATTTAGTTTTCTCAACCTTGCATACAAATGATGCCGCGGGAGCGATAAGCCGGCTCATAGATATGAATATTGAACCGTTTTTGATTTCTTCTTCGTTGTCCGGGATTGTTGCTCAGAGGTTGGTGCGTTGTATTTGTCTTAATTGCAAAGAAAGTTACCGGGTTCAAGAAAAAATAATTAAGCAATTAAGCCTTGATAAGCCTACATTGTTTCGGGGAAAAGGGTGTGAGAAATGTAGAGATACGGGTTATAAAGGTCGAATAGCAATTTTTGAGGTACTTATCTCTAACGATCAAATACGAGAATTGATTATAAATAAAGCAACAAGTGATAAAATTCGTAAGGCCGCGAGTAATTTAAAAATGAAAACGCTTTTTTCTCAGGGTATTGAGAAAGTAAAAGCAGGTATTACTACTGCCGAGGAGGTCCTTCGGCTTACAATGGTGGAAGAATCGCAAGTATTATAAGTTTGTGAGTGTTCGATTAGTCTGATGGTGTTATCCATGTCTGCTTTATGATTTGAAAAAATTTGATAAAACAAAAGAATATTAGTTTAGGATTTTGCGTTCTTCTTTTTATTTTCCTTTCGTTTTTTTCTTTTATTTCCACAAAACAAAACTTCCCGCTTTTTTTACTACATCTTATATGGTCGGCAGTTATATCCTATTTTTGTCTGCGCATGTTTCAGACTGGGAAGATATCCCGCTATAGGTCTATTTTGTTTGTTTTGATTGCATTCTTCTTTTTTTTGGGGTTTAAACTTTTTCGTTATATGGAGCTTGAGGTGATCCAGGCGCCATATTGTCATATAGCACAAAGTAGCACGCTTTTTAATTTTATACATAGTCAATTTTTGGGCATTGTCAGCGGTAATTATAGAGTGTGGGGAGTTTTAACCTTGGGTTTTCTATGGCTTTTATTAATTTTAACTATAGGTCAGGGGATTTGTTCCTGGGTTTGTTTTTATGGTGGTATTGATACGGCATTCTCGTGTCTTAGGCGTACTGCGTTAATAAAATTAAATGTTTCAAAAAAGTGGCGTGATTTTCCAATTGCATTTCTGGTATTTATATTGATTATTTCATTCATGCAGGGGTCTGCTGTATATTGTAAGTGGTTTTGTCCTTTAAAACTTACTACAGGTTTCTGGGATAGTGATTTTTTAGCGCGTAATGCCCAGATTGCATTTTTCTTTCTGGCTTTGTTGGTATTTTTAGTTTTACTTCCCATCTTTACTAAGAAAAGAACGTTTTGTTCGTTTCTCTGTCCGTTTGGCGCCTTAGTAAGTCTTTGCGGAAAGCTTAGCCCTTACAGAGTAGTAATTGACAAAGAGAAGTGTAGTCTTTGTAAAAAATGCGTGGATGTTTGTCCGGTATGCGCAATCGATAAAGATGATCTCTTAAAAAACCATAAGATTTCTTCGTATTGTAATCGCTGTGGGCAATGCATGGATAGTTGCCCAACAGGCGCTATAGATATGCGCCTTAATGGTCGCGCAATAGTTATTGATAGATGGGGAATAGGCGTGCGGCATATTTTCATTTTTTTGTCTTTACTTATAACCGGAGTTATTTCAAACATTTTTGTGCCGGATGTCCTATTAAAATTAATAAAACTAATATTTTCATAGAATGTTACAGACTATTATAGAAGGTTTATTTTTAGGTATATCAACCGGAGTTTATTGCATGGGGACATGTATGCTTTTCTTTATGCCGTATCTTTTAGTCGAAGGTAAGAAAGATATCCGCCAAAACTCAATAAATATATTGTTTTTTTTACTGGGTAGATTTTTATCCTATATTGGGTTTGCTGTATTTGTAGGTTTCTTAGCGCAGAAGTATAAGCAGAATATACCGCCTGAATTTTCTTATTTTTGTCTGGTTATTTTATCACTTTTAATACTTGTGTATGCTGCAACGCGTAATTCGCCTAATGCGAGGATATGCCAGAGGTTAGCGCCTCATCTTGGCAGGTGGCGTATGCCGCTTGTTTTAGGTCTCCTCTCGGGTCTTAATCCCTGTGTTCCTTTTTTAGCGGCAGCTAGCCGCGTGTTGACACTGGGGACTATTTTATCAAGTGTTGTTTTATTTTTTGCTTTTTTTATTGGAACATCTGTTTACATGATTCCGTTTATTTTTGTCGCGTTTCTAAATCGAGTTGAGAGGGTAAAGGATATAGGTTTAATTATTGCTTTTCTCTGTGGGGTATGGTTTTTATTTGTAGGTATTTCAGGTTTAATTCACTAGGTTGGGAGAAACTGTATAAGTTTATGTATAGTTTTGTATTCATTTTTTATGGTTTGTTTTCAATGCTTGCGCAGTTATTAATCTTGCGCGAATTATCAGTTTTATTTCTAGGTAGTGAACTATTCCTGGGTACTTATCTTTCGTCGTGGCTATTTTGGGTAGGAGGAGGAAGCTTATTTATAAAGCGCCTCTTAAAAAATAATAAATCATATCTTACGTATTTTTCTTATGGTTTTTTAGCCTTATCAATTTTATTACCAGTCGTGATATTGTTTATTCGGGCAAGCCGGGGGATATTTTCATTCGGAAGATTAATTGGTCCTTTTGCCTCGGTCATATTTATATTTTCGGTAATGAGTTTAATTTGTTTTGTGATTGGTTCTCAGTTTAGCCTGGCATCT
Source organism: uncultured bacterium (assembly GCA_913009335.1). Taxonomy (GTDB): domain Bacteria; phylum Omnitrophota; class Gorgyraeia; order Ghiorseimicrobiales; family Ghiorseimicrobiaceae; genus DRER01. Next base: position 14,311 of record CAJVXN010000025.1, on the reverse strand, counting down.
GCGGTGATATCCGGAAATAATAATAAAAGAACTGCTCTAGGTAGGATTTATTTATGCGAGGCCTTGGGTGCGGTGTTAGGGGGAATATTATTTACTTATTTTTTAATTGGAAAATTCCCCATATTTAACGTTGCGCGAGTATTGTCTTTATTTTGTATAGCCGTATTTTTCATGTTGTTGTTTAAGGTGTGTGTTTTAAGGAGTATTTTTTTAAAACTCAAAAATAGTGTAATATTTTTTCTGGGTCTAGTGATGTTATTGGCTATTTTTACGCTTGAGCCTGCTATTAATAGGATTCAATGGCGAGGCTATAAAATTATTGCTCAAAAAGAAACGCCCAATGCTAATTTATCCCTTTTATCCTTAGGGAGCACTGAAAATGTTTTTATCAATGGGGTGCTTTCGGCTAGTTTTCCTAATCCGGAAAAGTACGAGCCAATTACGCACTGGCCGCTTTTAGCCATAAAGCAGCCTAAAAATATTTTAGTAGTCGGAGAAACAAGCTTCGGTATTCTTAAAGAGGTTGTAAAACATGATCCGCAATACATAGACTATCTAACTCTGGAAGATGATTTTATTAAATTTTTAAAGCTTCATCTTGATCGGAGAGAGACTTCTATTTTGAATGATGCTCGAATTAAGACGCATCATATGGATACACGTCTTTATGTTCAGAGTTATGGAGGTAAATACGACGCGATAATTATGAATTTACCGGAAGTTTCCAGTCTTAAGCTTAATAGATTTTATACAAAAGAATTTTTTTCCGGGGTTAAAAAAATACTTAATGAGAAGGGTATATTTGCTTTATCCATATCTTCTTCCGAAAATTATCGCTCAAAGGCGACGCAGATTTTTAATGCCTCAGTCTATGCCACGCTTAATTCCGTATTTAATTTTTTAGAGGTTATCCCCGGAGATGATCTCATCTTACTTGCAAGTGCATCAGAAATTAATCTTGATAAAAATTTGATTAGTAGGCGTATTTCTAATCGTGCGATATCGAATATTTATGCAGTCCGGACGTATTTTGCTTATAAGTTAGATGATAGGCGGCGTACTAAATTGGTTGATGAGCTTAAAGGTAGTATGAACGTGGAAATAAATCATGATTTTTATCCTAAGACGTATCAATATTTTACTAAGTATTTGCAAAATAAGTTTGCCTTCCCTGTGATTTATTTTATCGTATGCGTTGTTTTGGCTTTTATTCCTTTATTCCTCTTTAGGAAGGGGAGAGCGGCCCTTGGGGAATTTTTTAAAAGAGAGGAATGTGTTTTAATCTTTAGTATCGGTTTTATGAGTATAGTCTTTGAGTTTGTGCTTTTGTTGGGTTTTCAGATTATTTCCGGGTTTGTTTATTGGCAGATAGGACTTCTTTTTGCCTGTTTTATGTCCGGATTATTTTTTGGAAGTAGTCTGGGTATGCAATTTAAAGATAGATCGGAAAAGGTATATTTTTACCTTTTAAATATTATAAGCCTTTTATTTGTCAGTACGGGGATTGCCTTAAGTCATTATTTACCTTTTTTTATTAACTTACCGACTGTTGCAAATATACCGGTTTTTTCTTTGTGTTTGGTGTTTATCGGGTTTTTAGCGGGCCTAGCCTTTGTATTTTGTAGTTTTAGAATTGGAGAAGATGATATTATGGTAAAGTCAGGAAAACTTTATTCGGCTGATTTGTGGGGTGCGGCCCTTGGTGGTCTTCTGGCAGGGAATGTAATTGTTCCTTTTGTGGGTTTGTTGGGTGCGTTGAAATTTTCATCTTTCCTGGGATTACTGGGGCTTTTAGCGTTTGTTGTAATAAATTTTAAGCGACCATGAAAAACATACGTTTTTATCTAATTTTAAGTTTAAATATTGTTTTTTCAATAGTTGCTGTCGGTTTAATTGCCATAGCGCCTCCTCCTAAGACAATAACTAATATTTTACCTGTTGATTCTACGCATATTAGGCAGGCAGCATGGCAGAAGGAGGATTGTCTGGGCATTCAATGTACACTGTGCCCCTTTAATTGTTTTCTTCCTGAGGGTGTGCGCGGCATATGCCGGGTAAGGGCAAATGTTGCGGGTGAGCTTAAAACGCTTGTGTATGCTCAACCTGTAAGTGTTAATATAGACCCCATAGAGAAAAAGCCTGTGTATCATTTTCTTCCGGGGAGTCGAATTTTTTCTATAGCAACTGTTGGATGTAATCTGCGATGCGCTTTTTGTCAAAATTGGGAAATATCGCAGTGTTATCCTGAGCAGGCAAAAGGTAGGATTCTTTCCCCTCAAGAAGTAGTAGAGTTGGCAGTAAAATATGAGTGTAATTCAATAGCCTATACGTATTCTGAGCCGGCTGTTTTTTATGAGTATGTACTAGATACGGCAAAATTGGCAAAAGAACGAGGCCTAAGGAATGTATTGGTAAGTGCGGGCTATATAAATGCCGAGCCTTTAAGAGAGCTAGCTGTTTATTTTGACGTGATTAAGATTGATTTAAAAGGTTTTAATGAGAAGTTTTATCGTGATGTAGTAGGGGGGAGTCTTAAGTTTGTTCTGGAAACGCTTAAAGAATTAAAAAAACTCGGTGTTTTAGTTGAGATTGTTAATTTGGTTGTTCCGACATTGAATGATGATATGGAAGAGATTAAAGAAATGTGCGAATGGATTTATAAAAATTTAGGTCCGGATACTCCTCTTTTCTTCTCGCGTTTTACTCCTCAATACCGTCTTGCGAATCTCCCCTCTACACCTATAGAGGTGCTTGAGGAAGCAAGGGATACAGCGCTTAAGGTAGGCCTGCGATACGTCTATATCGGAAATGTCGCGGGGCATGAAGGAGAAAATACATATTGCCCTTCTTGCGGTAAAATTTTGATACGGCGCTATGGTTATGCGATACTGGAAAACAGAATAGTTAAAGGGGCTTGCTTTTTCTGCGGAGAGAATATAGCCGGTATATGGGGTAATTGATTCGCACTTTAGATTGTTCTAATTTATTACGAGACTTGATGTTATTGTAAATTTTGCTTGCAAGTATAGAAGATAAGTGCCAAAATAGAATAATTATTAATTATAAGTGCTTCTATGTTATCTAGGGATATGTGAATGGGAAGTTATATTAGCAGTATTAAAATCCGGATATTGGTTTTTGTGTTTTTGTTGTTTATTTTTGTTTCTTGCACAAAGGCTAAAGATAATGTGAATCAGAAGCGCATTAAGGTAAATCCGCATACGGCCCAGAGATTTTACGATATTACAAAGATTGGCGTTGACAAAGTAAACGTTTCTATTCTCACGGAGCAACCCGAACCGGATAGATATAAGGTTTATACCGATGCAAAAAAAATAAAACTTAGCTTGCCGAATTTTAAGGGTTTAAGTCTTGAAGAGATTATTCTTAAGAGACGCTCAAAGCGTCAGAGCGAATCTTTTTCCGGTGAGGCAGTTAGCTTAGATGAGCTTTCGCAGTTATTATTTTCGGCATCAGGCATAACCGGCAGAAATAAAGCTTTAGAATTACGCGCCGCACCTTCTGCCGGAGCGACGTACCCAATAGAAATTTATTTAGTGGTTAATGATGTTTCGGGTCTGGCGCGCGGGATTTATCATTACGCGGTTAAGGAATATGCTTTAGAACTTATCTGCGAAGGTGATTTTCGGGATAAAATAGAGCATGCGGTTATGGGTCAGTCGGGGGTTAGAGATTCAGGGGTAGTTTTTGTCTTTAGCGCAATACCGGGACGCACAACTAAAAAGTATGATTTACGCGGTTGGCGTTATGTTTATATGGAAGTGGGTTATATTAGCGAAAACTTATATTTAGAAGCGACTTCATTAGGGTTATCTACTACGGCAATGGGTGCGTTTTATGATGATGAGTTGAATCAGTTATTAGGTTTAGACGGCAGAGAGGAAATGGCTTTACATGTTCAGGTATTCGGAGGTAAGGATGCGGTTCGCTAAAAGAAGTATTGTTATTTTTATTATGGTTAGTCTGGCTCTAGCTTGTTTGGCATATTCAGTGTTCGCGGGATATGATGATTTAGATGGTGTTGTTTGGGTTATAGATAAAGAGCTTAATGAGACTATTCGTTTATCAAGTGAAGGTATTAATAAACGAAAGTCTTTAAGCGGCTTTAAATCCCCCAGGGATATTGATATTGATAGAAATACCGGTACGGTGTGGGTTACAGATTTTGAAAACAATCGTATTGTTCAGGTATCGCGTGATGGCAGAATGAAAAAATTTATTATAAACGATGGAATTTCCGAACCATTTCATTCGGCTGTAGATCCCAAAGACAGGGTTCTCTGGATCGCGAATTCCGGAAGAGGTGAGGTTATTAAATTTTCTTTAGACCTTAAGGTAGAATTATTTCGCCTTAAACAATTTAAGCGCCCTCATGATATAGTTGTTAGTCCCTACGATGGTTCGATATGGATTACTGATATTGAGAATAAGATGGTTATTAAGCTCTCAAGCGATGGTAAGATACTGCGTAAAATTAAGCGTGATTTAGTTGATCCCGAACATCTTGCCATAAGTGCCTTGGATGGCAGCTGTTGGGTTACTGATAGGACTGAATCGGTGGTAGTTAGGATTTCAGCTGACGGTAAGAAAATTCTAGCTAAATCCAGCGGTTTCGGAAAACCGTTTATACCGACGGTTAATCCTGTAGACGGCAGTTGCTGGGTTTCTATTTTTAGGGAGGGGCAGATTGTAAAGCTTGCCCCGGACGGTAGGATAGTTAGGCGCGTTAAAGGGTTTAGTAAATGTTACGGTATTTCCGGAATTGATACGAAGACAAGTACTTTCTGGGTGGCAGATAGGGGAGCAGGTGAAATAATACAGGTAAGTACGGGCGGTAAAATATTGAGGCGTATTGATGGATTTCGCCAGCCTTTTATGATCACGTTTTTTAGAAGTGAGCCTTAATTTTCTAAAAAGCCTTTTTAATGAAATCAGGAGGTGCGCATGAAAATAATAAAATATAATTTAATAGTAGGGGTAGTTTTAAGTTGTTTGTTTATTCCAGCCTGGACATCTAGCGCGCTAGCTGAAGATGATAATAAAAGCGGCGCTGTTTGGGTTTTAGATTTAAAAGACGGTAACATTGCTGATGTTGTAAAGGTTAGCGTTGACGGCAATATTGAGTTTTCACGTAAGGGTGGATTCAAACGAGCTAAAGATTTGGAAATTGATCCTCGGGATGGTTCTATATGGGTTACTGATACAGGTAATAATCAGATTGTCAAGCTCTCCTCTGATGGTAAAACAGAATTGGCACGGGTAGGAAGTCTTGATCGGCCCCTGCATGCTTGTGTGTCTCCCACAGATGGTGTTTTATGGATTGCGGATGAGGGGCGCTATGAAGTGCTAAAGGTGTCTAGTGGCGGTAGGAAAGAATTATTGAAACTAACCGGCTTTACTAAGCCTCATGACATAGAAGCTAGTTTATATGATGGATCAGTTTGGCTTTTGGATTCTGAGGGTGGTAGAGTTATTAAGTTTTCTTCTTCGGGTGAGGTTTTGGGCCAGGTAGATGGACTGGGATCATTAAGGCATTTTGCTATAAGTCCCTTTGATGGAAGCTGCTGGGTAGTAAAGACAGATAGCGGTATAGTAAAAATTTCCCCTGATGGCAAAAAAGTACTGGCAGATACTCCTGATTTAGTTGGTTTTGAGCTTTCCGTGAATCCGATAGATGGTTCCTGTTGGGTTGTAGACAGGGAGGGACGTAAATTATACAATATGGCTTCTGACGGAAAGACGCAATTATTAGAATTCAATAATTCTTTTAAAACACCTATTGCTATTTCTTCCATTAATCCGTCGGACGGTTCTTTTTGGGTGGGCGATAGCGGCCGGGGCGAGGTGATTAAGATTTCCGGAACAGGTAAAGAGTTAACCAAGATAAGCGGTTTTCTTATTCCGATTCAAATTATTGAGATAGAATAGGCTTTGAGGGATTATCGGCTATAGCTTAGAAATAATCTAATAGGATATGCTCATGAATGTAAAACTCCTGTTTATTATTTTGTTTTTAGTGGTTTTTAATTTTGTTGATGTTGCGGATGCCGCAGCTGATGAAAAATTAAAAAGAGCTGATCCTTACGTAGGCAGGATATTTCATCAAAAAACAAAAATGATTTGGGGCCAAGTCGCGAAAACCGCCTCAATATTGACTGATAGGCCGCCCGCCGCTCCATATAAAATCTATCTCAACGCGAAAAAAATTAAATTGCCCGCTCCCGATTTTAAAGGTAAGATTTTTGAAGATACGGTAGGGGAAGTTTTAGCTAATGGTGATTTTAGCGCAGAGAGTATAAGTATAAGTGAGCTTTCTCAGATTTTAGCCGCTGCTAATGGGATAGTAGATACGGAGAATAAATTCGACCTCAGGACAACACCGGTTCCATTGCCCCAAACACAGTCTTTTATTTATCAGCACCCGGTAGAAATTTATGTTTTGGTAAACCGCGTATCGGGTTTAGATGCCGGCCTTTATCATTATTCGGTTAGGGATCATTCTCTGGAGGTGGTAAAAGAATATGCTGATTCTATGCCGAATTGTTGTTTTACGCCTTCTGTAATTAAAGATGCCGCGGTAACATTTATTCTCTCGGGTATTCCTTCCCGGCTTACCTGGGTTTATGATACAAGGAGTTATCGTTATATGTATATGGTTGCTGGAGCGATATCGCAGAATATATTTTTAGAATGTTCTTCTATGGGCTTAGCCTCTATTGCCACAGCTTCTTTCCATGATGATCTATATAATGATTTGCTGGGAATTGATGAAAACTATGAAGTGGCCCTTCTTCTTCATCTAGTGGGAAAAATTAAACCCTAATTTTATTATTATACGAATGAGATTTTTTTATATTTTTTTATTTATTTTAAGCGGTATTTTTTCTCTATGTTTTGAAGCTGAAGGTGCTCAGGGATATTTTTGGGTTGTTGATCAGCATCCGCAGGCTAACGCGATCGTAAAGTTATCCGCGGGTACGCGGGAAAGGCTCTTTGAGATAGAGGGATTTAATGTTCCTACTTTTCTTGATGTCGATGAGAGGGACGGCACTTTTTGGGTTAGTGATACCGGGAATAATAGAGTTGTGCGGTATTCGTCAGACGGGGAAGAACTATGCGTAATCGAAGGCTTTGGCTATCCTTATCATTTGGTTATTTGTCAGGATCACGACGCGCTTTGGGTTGCTGATTCTTTAAACGGGAAGGTTGTTAAGTTTTCTTTGGATGGTAAGAATAAATTGTTAAGCGTGGAAGAGTTTAAAGAGCCGCATGATATAATCATTAGTCCGTATGACGGATCTATTTGGGTAAGCGATCAGGCCGGCAGGGGGGTTGTACGGCTTTCGCATAAAGGTAAGATTTTAAGCCGTATCCGGCGCGATTTTCTCATGCCGAAGCATCTTGCTGTAAATCCCAACGACGGCTCCTGCTGGATTACAAACGGGGATAATCATTTTGTAGTTAGGATTGCGGTTGATGGTAAGAAAGTATTGGTTAAAGTCGGCGGATTCGGTACGACTTATATGGCGACTGTAAATCCGCGGGATAATAGCTGTTGGGTTTCGGATTTAGAAAAGGGTGAGATTATAAAGATTTCAGATAACGGCGGAATAATAAAAAAAGTCGGGGGTTTCGATAGGTGCCGCGGTTTAACACCCGTTGATCCAAAAGATGGAACATTTTGGTTGGGTAATTGGGGAGCGGGGGAGATAATAAAATTAAATAGTGAAGGCGAGATTCTATCGCGTATGGGCGGGTTTAAATGGCCCAGGCTAGTGGTTCTTTCCGGTTCCGCCTCCGGCCGGGATAGGGTTTCAGGAGGAGGCCAATGAAAATCAAGCATTATATTAAATCGATATTTCTTATTTTTACGGCCCTATGTATCGTATCAGGAAAGCTTTACGCTGAAACCATTTGGGTCGTGGATAGGTTTACTAAAGAATTAATAAGAGTTGATTCCGATGGCGCGCGGGAAGTAATTGAGCTTAACGATTTTAAGACACCGGTAGATATTAGAGTCGACCAGAGGGACGGCTCTGTTTGGGTGAATGATATGACGGATTTTTTTGATTCGCAGATTATGAAGCTTTCATCAGACGGGAAAGAGTTATTTAGATTGAGCGGTTTTTCCGTTTTGGGGGATGCGGCTATTGACCAGAGGGACGGTTCGTATTATGCCGTAGAGCGCATGATTGGTGAAGTGGTAAAGATATCCAGAGATGGAGAGGAATTATTTCGGATTAAAAGCCTTTCACCGATTGATGATTTAGAGGGTATGGGGTGCCTTAATAAGACCGAAGGCTGCCACGCGGATTATGATGGGATGGATGTTAATCTGAGGGGTATAGATGATATAGACGTAAGCCCTATTGATTCTTCGGTATTGATCGCGGATACCGGAAGTAAACAGCTTTTAAAATTTACAAGCAAGGGGAAGAAGATTTCTTCGATAAAGGATATTAGTGAGCCTGAATCCTTGGCGATGGGTTTTGACGGTTCCTGTTGGGTTAGCAATATTGGAGGAGGTAAGGTTTTTAAAGTATCGAAAGATAATAAGAAAATATTAGGCAAGGTTACGGGATTAAATTTCCCTTTTGAAATATCTGTCAGTCCCGTAGACGGGACCTGTTGGGTAGCTACGCGTAGGGATCTTACGCAGATATCGCGGGATGGTAAAAAAATACTCAAAAGAGTTGGCGGTTTTATGTGCCCCCAGGGGCTTTCTACAATTAATCCGGTAGACGGGTCTTTTTGGTTCGCGGATTTTTACGGCATGGAGATTATCAAAATTTCCCGGGAAGGAAAAGTACTTAAAAAAATCAAGGGTTTTAAGCGCCCGCGTTTCCTCGAGGTACACTGGTATTGATGGAGGCCTGGTTTTTATCGGGCGCGAGATAAAACTATCGAGGCTTAGTCTCGAAAAGCAGATTGGTTTTTAGCGGTGTTTTTGGATAGTGCCGGTATAAGATGTTAGGATATATAAGGCTTTGCAGACTAAAAAGACAGATCGTTTTAAAATCTTTAGCGCGAGAAATATTTTATCGGCCGGATTTTTATTTTTCGTATTTTTTTATTTCTATATCTGGCTGCGTATTAACCCCCGTCTTTTATATTACCGTAATCCTCAGATTTTTTTATTTGATACGGGCTTTTTAAAGAGTTTTTTGTGTTATCCCGGAGGAGCAGTTGACTATGCCTGGCGGCTTTTCCTTGAGCTTTCCTATTTTAGTTATTTAGGGGCTTTTGTAATTATTGCCGTAGCTTTTTTTATTTGTTTGATTTTTAGCCGCCTCGTACGAACAATTAGTACCGAATATCGGCGGCTATTATTTTTTACTCCTGCCTTTCTTATCTTTCTTGTTTGCAATCAGTATAATCTGGTTTTATTATTCGGCTTGCTGATAGCGTTAGTATTCGTAAATATCTATATAGCGCTCATCCGGAGATTATCTTTGAAAGGTAATTCTAGTCCGGATTTAGTTAATTTGAGTGTGTATCTTGTATTATCGTTTCTCCTGTATTATTTTGCCGTCTATTCTTATTGGTTTTTTGCGATAATGTGCGCGATTTGGGAGATAATCCGCAACAGAAGGTATACCCTCGGGTGTTTATATTTGGCTGTTGATATATTGATTTATTATTTTCATGCCGTATATGTTTTACATTTAACAGGCAGCGGTATTTTTTATTTTCTCTTCCCGTTTCTTCATCCTGATAATTTGGCATTAAGATTGACCGTGCTGGTTTTGCCGGTTGTGTTGTTTTTGACAGCCGCCTTTAAGGCAAAGTCAAAAAGATGCGCGTTTGCCGTATTTGTATTGGCCGCGGGTATTTTTCAATTCTGGGCGGAAACTCTAAGCGGCAGAATTTTATATACATTTCTTTTAGTTACTCCAATTGTTTTGGTTTTGCCGCATGCCGCATATAAGGATAGATTGCTTTCGCTATTTAGGCGGGTCAATAAAGCTTTTAGGTTATTTCCGGTTGTTTTGCTCGCGTTGGTTTTGGCAGTTACTTTTGATAGCGATATGAATTCTTTTTTAAAAATCAATTATTTTTCCCGGATGAAAATGTGGAGGGAAACATTGGTAGAGGCGGATTCACTATCCCCTGATAATTATGTGCGGCACCCTCAGCTTTATGAAATGGTGTTTAAGGCTCTTTATTATACCGGCCGCCTGCCTTATGAACAGTTTAAATATCCCGCTAATTTGTCTTTTAATATACCTTCCCCGCGGCCTACAAAACCGGCTATCGAATATATAGATCCGGCCCGGACAAGCGACACTTATCTAAACCTCGGTCTGATTAATTATTCTGAACTTATGAGTTATTGGTGTCTGGAAAAGGTAAAGGATTCGGCTATAGCGTATAAACAATTGGCATTAATTTATATCTTAAAGGATAATGATAAAGCCGCCGGGGTTGTGCTGAGGCGGCTTAAGAAAACATTTCATTATAATAGGTGGGCGCGAAGATACTTGAAGCTTTTGGATGATAGCGTTCTGCCGGCAGGGGACAGTGATTTAGCGCGCATAAATTCGGTAATGATTAAAGCTGATGATGTCGGAGACGAGGAATTGCTTATGCGTTTGACGAATGAGTCCGGATACGATTACGAGGGGGTGTTTAGTCGCCTACTGGATGAGGATAAGGATAATAAAATGGCTTTTGAGTACCTGATGAGTTATTATCTGCTGACCGGGCAGATAGAAAAGGTAATAGATAATTTACCTCTGCTGGATAATTATGGGTATGCCGGCATGCCCTACCATTATCAGGAAGCAGTGTTGATAAAACTATTGGAAGATAAGGATGCTGACCGGGGATTTTACGCCCGGGAGATTGATTCTTCGCTAGTTGAAAGGAATGTTTATTTCGCTCGGGCCTTACGGCAAAATAATTATGACACGAATGCCGTTTATGATGCTTTGAAGGATAGTTACAGCGGCAGTTATTTTCTTTATTATCTGAGATTAAACAAAGATACCGTTATAGGTGCCGGGAAAGAAAGGGAGAATAATTCTGAAGATTAAATATATTTTTATCATAGCCGCGGTAATTGTATTGGTTGTCGCTGTATTCAAGGTAAGGCACGCTGCTTTCGTCCCGGGGGATTATATTGATTTGGATGAGCGGGCCGTTATCAGTCCGGATTATTCGGATACGGTTATCCCTCCTAATATAGCGCCGTTGAATTTCTACATAAAAGATAAGGCTGAACGTTATTTTGTGAGGATGTCCGCCCGTCTAGGAGGGGATATAACTATTTATAGCCGCAGCGCGGCGATAAAGATACCGGTTAAGAAGTGGAGGCGCCTGTTGGCTAAAAATAAAGGCGGTAATCTTCGTTGGGAAATATTCGTAAGGAAACAAAATAGATGGAGGAGATACAAGCCAGTTATTAATAAAATCGCGAATGAAGAAATAGACGGGTTTTTGGTTTACAGGGAGTTGTTTCCTCAGTTTTACCGCAAAATAAATATGAAGATATATCAACGAAACCTGGAAAATTACGCCAGAAAGGTTATTTTAGATTCAAAGACAGTTTCCGGAGGATGTTTTAATTGTCATACTTTTCTGCGGAAAAAAACAAACAAATTCATAATTCAGGTAAGGCATAAAGGCAAAAATTACATGGCGCTTTATGATGAAGGAAAGATTTCTTTGATTATGCCCGCTTTGTATAAGCCCGGCTCGGCGTATCTGTCCTGGCATCCGGGGGGAGACTTGATCGCTATTAGTGTTAATATGGCATATAGGATATTTAATCGTTTCTTCGGAGGGGTGCCTGAAGAAATGCTTGAGTACGGGGATATCAGCGGTGACATTGCCGTATATAATATAAAGACTAATATTGTAACTACTACTAGGGATATTTCCCGGCCGGATAGAGTGGAGACTCAGCCTGAATGGTCTCCTGACGGAAAATACCTCTACTTTATAAGCGCGCCCAGAGTATCTATCGAAGAATACGAAAAAATAAAATACGACTTGATGAGGATTGGTTATGATGAGAAAAAAAACGCCTGGGGTAAGCCCGAACTGCTTATTTCGGCAAAAGAGGCGGGTTTGGGTGTTACTTTCCCGAAAGTTTCTCCTGACGGAAAATATCTTCTTTTTTGTATGACCGACCGTTCTTCATTTTCGATTCTGCGCGGCAAAACAGACCTGTATCTGATGGATATTAGCTCCGGCGTATATAGAAAATTAGAAATAAACAGCGAGAGGACAGATTCGTATCATTCCTGGTCCTCGAATAGCCGTTGGTTCGCGTTCGTCACTAAGAGGGATGACGGGGTATTCGCGAAAACCTATTTTTCCTATTTGGATGATGAAGGGAATGCTTCCAAGCCTTTTATTCTTCCTCAAAAAGATCCTTATTTCTACGATACCTTTACCGGAAGCTATAATGTCCCGGAGTTGATTTCTGAGCCGGTTAGAGTAAACAGTTTTGTTTTTGGAAAAGAGATAAGCGAGGTTGATAAGATAATAAATACCCGCCTGGATAGTAATTTATCGGATACGGATGTTTCCCCGGAAGGTAATTTCAAAAACGCCGTAAATTCTGATTATAGGTATTAAACCCAACTTTTACATTAGAACATGGCGAATAGTACTAATCTTTTTGGCTATAAGTGGCCGCAAAAAACCTCGACGTACTTTTCAAGTATGCCTGTGTTTTTTTACAACCATTGTATTTCAAAAATCTTAACACTCTTCATCCACGTTTAATGCAAAACCTGGGTTAAATTGCCGTTAATGCGAAAAAGCGGTATTATTACGATTGCGTTTTAGGTTCCAATCTGTTATAATTTCATTTTCCGGTAATTAACAGTTATTTTCAATGTTTTATAATAGAGGTCAGCATAGTGAAAAAGACAGCGATAAACTTGAGTTCTTTACCCGCTCCTGCCGCGAGTTTTAACAGGGCCTTAGAGCTTGATTTTGGCGGGCATAAGCTGCTTATCATATCAGGCACGGCAAGTGTGGGCCCAAAGTGCCGGACGATGCATAAAGGGAAATTTGACCTCCAGGCCCGGCAGGCTTACAAAAATATAAAGGATATATTAATAAACAGGGGTCTTAAGGTTAAAGATGTGGTTAAATGGACGATATACTTGAAAAATATTGATAAGGATTATGCGCTGTTTAATAAAGTAAGGGATCAGTTCTTTAAAGAAAATAAGGCCGCAAGAAAAGATATGGGTGCCTCTGTCTGTGTTCAGGCAAAATTATGCCGCAAAGATTTACTGGTAGAAATAGAAGCCACGGCGCTGACGAAAAAATAGGATATCTATAAAGAAAGCGGTTTCAAGGAAAGTATGAAATACCGTTGACAATACAAGTTATATCTTGTATACTTTGAATGGAACATGACAGGTTGTCAGCTATATATTATTTTGTAGATGAACGGGGAAATAAACCGGTTGAAGAATTTATACGGTCTTTACCCAAAAAAGAGAGAGCAAAGGTATTTGCGTATATTGTTGAACTAAAAAGTCAAGGAAACAATTTGCGCAGGCCGGTAGCAGATTATTTAAAAAGCGGTATTTACGAACTTAGGCCAAAGGATGACAGGATATTTTATTTCTTTTACTTAAAAAATAATGCTGTGTTAATTCACGCGATTAAAAAGAATATAAAAGAAATCCCTAAGAATGATTTAATGTTATGCATAAAAAGGAAAAAACAAATTGAAGACAAGCATAAATATATACAAAAATTAGAATTATGAGGTGATTAATATGAGAAAAGTTAGATTAGAAAAGATTGATGCGCATCTAAAAGAAGAATTAAAAGATGAGGTGTTCAGGAAGGCCTTTGAGTTAGAAAGAGCTAAGGTGGTTTTAGCTCAAAAAATAGCCGAACTTAGACAAAATAAACATCTAAAACAGTCTGATCTCGCGGCGAAAATGGGTGTTTCTCAACAGTTTATTTCTCAAATCGAGACAGGCAGAGAAAAAAACTTAACCATAGAGACTTTAATCAAAATAGCTAAATCTTTGGGGCGGGAAATTAATATTTCTTTTCCTAAGGTTTCCGGGCACCGTCATTCTTACTTAAAAGTAACATAAATTGATCCCTATTAATGGCGCGCTCTTGCGATAGGAAAGAAAAGAGGCGCTGTTTTTTGTTTTTATGCATTACCGATTGTGTTGTAATCTTTAATTTGTTATAATTTAGCATTGAAATTTACAGGAGAGGTCGCATAGCTTGGTTTAGTGCGCACGCTTGGAAAGCGTGTGACTCACAAGGTCCGAGGGTTCGAATCCCTCCCTCTCCGCCA
>CAJVXN010000024.1 GCA_913009335.1 uncultured bacterium | reverse complement strand
GAAGACCTTGTCATGAATCTTGGCAACTTCCTTTTTGAATATAACCACCTAAGAAGACATGGTGGATTAAATTATGAAACGCCTTTTGATAAACTTAAAAAGGTTACCGAATTATTGAGCTAGTACAACAGTAACCATTATTACCATGCTGGCAATGGTGCTACTTTTTTCATATGGTGTATCGAAGATCGCATTTAATCGTTTTGAAAGATATTCACATGCCTTGGCAGGATTAATAATTTTTTTCTGTGGTGGTGCGATAAAATTTCTGGGATTATAATCAATACTAAATTATTGTTTTTAGGCTCAAAAAGAATTTGTAATGAAACTAACATTAGCTGTTATTAAATATGCCTTTTCGAGCCTCAATTAGAGAGAAAATTGTATTTATTAGATAGAATGATTCCTACCGGGTTATTATTAATGGCCCATGTTTTTACCCCGAATTACCCTAGACAATTACCTTCTTTTCTAGCGCGCCCTTGCTTTTTCTGGTGTTTTTCTATATACTAAATAAAACAAATTAGAAAAGGAGATTACTTAATGTCGAAACTTAACTTTGATTCTGCTGTATTTGACCTTGACGGAGTAATAACTAAGACTGCGAAAGTTCACGCCAAGGCCTGGAAAGATACTTTTGATGAATACCTGCGTAAGCGCCAAGCGCGAGATGCAGAGCCGTTTCGCGAGTTTACCCATGATAATGATTATCTTCCTTTCGTAGATGGCAAGCCTCGATATAAAGGGGTTGAGAGTTTTCTGGAATCTCGAGGCATAGAAATACTCTATGGAGAAGCGACAGACGCTCCGGATGCGGAGACTGTATGCGGGTTAGGTAATAAAAAGAATAAATTATTCAATATCTTACTTAAAGATTTAGGGGCCGAGGTTTTTGAGTCAAGCGTTAAATTTGTAAAGAAGTTAAAAGAATCCGGCGTTAGAATCGGCGTTGCCTCATCATCTAAAAATTGCAAGGGAATACTTGAATCAACGAAGTTAGATGTGCTTTTTGAAACACGCGTTGACGGTACGGTTTCGGATCAGATGGGTTTAACAGGTAAACCCGAAGCCGATATATTTGTTGTGGCTGTTAAAAATATGAATTCTGAGGCGGCTAAATCTATTGTAATTGAAGATGCCGTATCGGGAGTCCAGGCCGGAAGAAATGGAGGGTTTGGGTTGGTTTTAGGAATAGCTCGGGCAGATAACAAGAGCGAGCTTCTTGAAAACGGAGCTGATGTTGTTGTAAATGATTTATCGGAAATTTCTCTGGAGTGGTGTAATGCTTGGTTTGGTAGAAAGCCGGAACCTCTCTTTTCCGCATGGGATAGCGCCAAAGGTATTACAATGCCGGATTATGCGCAAGAAGCAGAAATCAGTGTTACTCTTAATCAATTTTATACACAATCCGCAAAAGACGCATTTTTTAAACGAGGTAAGCCGGTTTTCTTTCTTGATTATGACGGTACTCTAACGCCTATTGTCAATAGGCCTCAGGACGCGATTATATCAAAGTCTATGCAGGATGCAGTGCGTGCGCTTTCTGAAAAATATACCGTTGCTATTGTTAGCGGAAGAATGCGGGAGGATGTTGAAAATTTAGTAGGAATAGATAACTTGTTTTATGCCGGAAGTCATGGTTTTGATATTCGTGGTCCGGGATTTAGCCTGGTGCAAGCAAAGGCAGAAGAGGTTATTTCGGTTGTTGATAAAGTGATTACTCGCCTAAAGCGCGAACTTAAAGATATGAAAGGTATTCTTATTGAAGAGAAGAAATTTAGCGTAGCCGTACACTATCGTCTTCTCGATAATCAGGCTAATCTGCCGAATATAAAAGAAATCGTTAATAATATAATCGCAGAGCATGAATCACTGCGTCTTTTAAGCG
Organism: uncultured bacterium; assembly: GCA_913009335.1. GTDB lineage: Bacteria > Omnitrophota > Gorgyraeia > Ghiorseimicrobiales > Ghiorseimicrobiaceae > DRER01. The sequence continues at coordinate 30,783 of CAJVXN010000024.1, read as the reverse complement.
GTAAAAAAGTATTTGAGATACTTCCTAATATACCCTGGGATAAAGGTCAGGCGATAAGATGGATAATGAAGGCTCTTGATATCTCATGGGATAAATCTTGCGTTATGTATATCGGCGATGATACTACCGATGAATATGCTTTTAGGACTATAAATACCAGGGGTAGTGGTATTTTGGTCTCATCTAAAGATTCCCCTTCAAGCGCTAGATTTGTACTTAATGATCCAAACGAAGTAGGAGAACTGTTTGAAAAAATCATTAGACTATAGATTACGAAGACTAAAAAAAGAAGCTAGGGAGTCTTCCTGGAAGCTTAGTTATAATCATTTCCAGCCGGCAAAAGAAGCATTACGAGAGTCATTGTGTACTCTTGGTAACGGATATTTTGCTACCCGCGGAGCGCTCTGCGAAGTAAAGTCGTCCCGCATCCATTCTCCCGGAACATACATTGCCGGTATCTATAATACGCTCAGAAGCCACATTGCCGGTAAGGATGTTGTTAACGAATCACTGGTAAATTGTCCTAACTGGTTGCCCCTTACTTTTAAATTTGCTGATGAGGAGTGGGTAACTCCTTGCGAGTGTAAGATATTATCTTACTATCAAGAACTTGATATGTACCGGGGCCTGCTTAGTCGCAATATGCGTCTTAAGGATTTAAAAGGGCGCATAGTAGATATTCAAACCCGGCGCATAGTAGATATGTCTAATCCTCATATTGGTGCGATTAGGTATGTTATTACTCCTGAGAATTATGACGGGCCGATTACAATAAGATCCGGTATAGACGGTAATGTTCGAAACGACGGGGTGGCGCGATACAGGCAGTTAAATTCTCTACATCTTAAGGCTCACTCTTTAGGTAAAATTGCAAAGAACATAGCAGCATTATCGGTTAAGACTAATCAATCAGGTATAATTATTGCTACTGTTTATAAAACCAGGATTTTCTCTTGCGATAAAGAAATAACCCCAATTGGTAAAACTATAACAGAAAATAAAAAAGCAATATACCAGGATTTTAAAATTCATGTTCGTAAAAACAGGGAATATTTTATTGAAAAGACTTGTGCTATTTATACCTCCTGCGACAGCGAAAAAGGGAGCCTTTATCAGAAGGCTGTTAAAACTGTTAAGACCTCTACCCGTTTTGATATTCTTTTTGAGGCCCATAGGAAAGTATGGTCTAGCTTGTGGAAAAAGTTTGATATTAATATTAATGGCGATGTGCATTTTCGCAAGGTTCTAAGGTTACATGCGTTTCATTTATTACAAACGGCATCGTATCATAACTTAAATATTGACGCGGGTGTGCCGGCACGCGGCCTGCATGGTGAGGCATATCGGGGGCATATTTTTTGGGATCAGTTATTTGTTATGCCATTTTATAATTTACGCGCACCTGAAATAGTCAGAACTATACTCTTGTACCGCTATAGGAGGCTCGCTCAAGCCCGTAAGAATGCTAGAGAGGCTGGATATAAAGGAGCGATGTTTCCCTGGCAAAGCAGTATGCATGGCGATGAACAGACTCAGTCAATCCATCTTAATCCTATGTCAGGCAAGTGGGGCCCTGATTACAGCCATCATCAGCGGCATGTTTCTTTCTCCGTTGCCTATAATGTATGGCAATATTGGGTTGGTACGCATGATATAAATTTCATGCTGGATTACGGTATGGAAATTATGCTTTCAGTCTGTTTTTTTGGCTCAAGCCTGTCCAAGTTTGATAAAAAAGACGGGCGTTTCCATGTGGAAGGAGTAATGGGGCCGGATGAATTCCATGAGCATCTTCCCGGTGCTCCTAAGCCCGGTTTTTGTGATAATGCCTATACTAATTTTTTAATAGTGGCGACAATGAATAAGACGCTTCAATTGTTAGATATCTTGCCGCCGGAGCAATGCTCTGATTTACTTAAAAAATTAAAGATTCCTCAGAGGGAATTAGACAGGTGGGATAGTATCACACGAAAAATGAATTTAATAATTAGTAAAAGTGGTATTATTAGTCAATTCAAAGGATATTTCAAGTTAAAAGAACTTAATTGGAAGGCCTATAAAAAGAAATACGGTAATATACATAGGATGGATAGAATTTTAAAGGCTGAGGGAAAATCGCCTAATGAATATAAAGTTGCCAAACAGGCGGATGTTCTTATGATGTTTTATCTTTTCCCGCTTTCGGAGATAAAATTTATTCTTAAACGGCTTGGTTATAAGTTTGACCGGGAGATATTCCGTAAGAATTATGAATATCATATACGCAGGACATCGCACGGCTCGACATTGAGTAAGGTGGTTCATTCTTATTTGGCGTCTTTGCTAAACCGGGGCGATGAGGTATGGGATTGGTATCTGGATGTATTAAAATCAGATATCTATGATACACAGGGAGGTACTACTCCGGAAGGGATTCATACAGGGGTAATGGGCGGCTCAATCAATATTGCTATAAAAAGTTTTGCCGGAGTCAGCATTGAAGAAAGCAGGATAAGAATAAATCCTAACTTACCTAAAGATTGGTACAATATTAAGTTTCGGTTTATGTGTCAGGGGTATCCCATATTTATATCTGTTACGCATCGGCAGATAACTATATTTATCCAAGGTAAAAAATCGCAGATTTTTCCGGTACCCGTATTTATATATGAACAGAGATGTGATCTTGAGTGTAGAAAAATACATAAAATATCTCTTGAGCGAAAGGCAATGATTACAATGCAGGGGGGTGTGCAAAAAATGGTCCAAGAAAGAATCCTTATTATTGATGGTGACATATCCCAAGCGGTTATGTTAAAGACAAGGCTTGAGGCAATGGGGTATCTTGTTGATTGCGCCTATACGGGAAATAACGCGCTTAGCATTTTAAGGACTCATTGGATAGATTTAATTGTTCTTTCTGTAATGCTCCAGGGTGAAATGAGCGGTTTTCAGTTATTTAAAGAAGTAAAACGTAATAACCAATTTTGTGATATCCCGATTATTATGCAAACTAAGAAAAGAGGAATGAAAGAGACTTTTCAGCATATGGGAGTGGATGCATTTTTTGCAAAGCCTTACATTACAGATAAATTATTAAAAGAAGTAAAAAATATTATCAAGAATAAGGTTTATTGACCTTAGGTGTGAAAAATTTAGTAAAATTTGCCGAAAAAAGGAGGCAGTTATGTCAAAAGCCAGGAATAATAAATTAGATAAGTTGGCCGTTAAATTAAAAAGTATAAAGGCAAAAGATATCATGACAAAAAATGTAATTTCAACTCATGAAGACGCGACATTGGCGGAAGTTGCCGAGATTTTGATTAAGAGGCGTATAAGCGGCATGCCGGTCAAAAATAAAAAAGGTAAGATAATCGGCGTTATAACAACCAATGACTTATTCATTGTAATGGATATGTTGGAATCAGGCGATATTGTCGAAGACGGCCGCATAGGCGCTTTTAATCCGACAGTTAAATTTGCGATGTCTACCGATTTTGTGCATATCAAAAAAAATACGACATTATTCGATATTATAGCTCTACTAAAATACAAAAATGTCCATACGCTTCCTGTTTTTGAAGGCAGGAAAGTATCCGGAGTTATAGGAAGACGGGATATTTTAAAACATTTTTATTCTGCGGTAAGGCAAATAAAACAAGCTACTGCCAAATAATCTTACAGATTAAAATAAAAAAGCATAGGTGGCTATCAAGAGAGAGTATTATGATAAAATCTAGAATGATAAGATTTATTGTTTCGGATTTTGTTTTTAGTTTAATCTTGGGAATTATGGCTATTCGTTTTTTTTCGCAGGAAACCCCTAGTTGGAAAAATATCTTTTTTGCGGCGCATCATAATGCCTTGAAATTTTTTGATTATAATACAGGTAAAATTTATGTTTATTCAGAGTTTGATGGAGATTTAAGGGGTGTATATCAGTTAGAAGGATTGGGCAGAGGCCTTAAAGTGTCATATCGGCGAAAAAGTAAACGATAATTAGATTAAATATTTTTTTGCAATGGAGGCATAGCGAATGAATTTTATTAAAAAACATTTTTTAACTATTAGTATATTTATCGGGGCTTTATTTGGCTATGTGTTCTTGCATCCTTTCGGGATACTAGTTCATCAAGTTCACATCGGTGGAGAAGGCAAGTATCTGCATATCCATTGGGATAGAGCTTTGGCAGAATTCAAAATGGCATTTAGTATAGAGTATTTGCCACCGGCAATACTTTATGTTATTTTTTCCGGAGGAGTAGCTTATTTAATCGCCAAGGTGATATTAAGCTACAAAAAAATAAATGAACAACTCAAAATTTTTTCATTTATCGGCGAAAATACCTCTGGCTTTATACATGATTTAAAGAATAATATTATAGCAATATCTCAGTTCGCAGATTACTTATGTGAAAATGCTAAGTCATCTGAGCAGGATGAATGTTGTGATGGGATAAGGAGGCAAAGCGAAAAAGTGCTAAAATTAGCTGCCGACATAAGCGTTAGTGCGCGGCAAGGGACAAATTTTCCATTGGATAAGCAGGGCATTAATCTTAGAAATTTCATTGAAAATATTGTTTCTGGATTAACGCTAGGATGCAAGGTAGAAATTAGATCTGAAATTAGCGAAGACGTTTTTATTGATGTAGTCTACTTTGAAAGGGTGTTATGGAATTTGATAAAAAATGCCGATGAGGCATTGACAACGATTGAAAATGGTAGAATCAAAATATCTATAACGCAAGATAGCCATTCTGTTATTATTTGTGTAAGTGACAACGGCCCGGGAATACCCCGGAAAGCCTTGAGGAATATATTTAAAATCGGTAAAACATTTGGTAAAACAAAGGGATCCGGAATTGGATTATATAATTGCAGGATTATTACTGAGGCTCACGGTGGAAAGATTTGGGCTATTTCGGAAGTAGATAAGGGCACAAATATATATGTTAAGATTCCGAAGTAAGTTTGTGGAACAACAAAAATGCCAATCAGTTCAAAAAAATGAGTTATAAAAAAGACGGCCAAAGAGCCTATATCCGTACTTTCGGATGACCTTATTTTTTCACTCTACACTATGTTAGTCTCGTTTTTTTTAGCAGTAGGCTAATCCGCCCCTGGCGGAAAGATTGAGTGAATAGAGGCATTGTTTGCCTTTGGCGTCTTGCGCTGACTGCGCTGTGCGAAGCCTACCCTTGGGTGCCGAATCCGCTTTTCCTCCATTAAATCATAGAGACAATCTGAGATAATGTAGTATTTTTAGAAATCAGTATTGACAAATTTCTATATATATGATATAAATACATTCGAATATACGAATATGAAAAAGGAGGTTCTAATGGGTATGAGAAATTATAAAAACATTTCCGCTTTTTTTAAGGTTCTTTCGCATCCAACACGGCTGATGATAGTCAAGGAGTTGCTAAATGGCAAAAAATGCGTTAGCGATATAAGAGATTTAATAAAGGCGAGGCAGTCAAATATATCTCAGCATCTATCTCTGCTTAAATTAAATAACATCGTTGCGTATAAGCAAAAAGGTAAAATGAAATGTTATTTTTTAAAAAAACCTCGATTAATAAGAGATATACTTAAAGTTTTTTTATAGCATTTATTATAAGAGCGCAGGTTTAGATGTAAACGGTGAACGGAGAAATTCCTGAAGTAGCCAAGAAAGTAAAATAATGTATGATCTATGAAAAGGAGAGGCATGAATAAAGAAATTGAAGCAAATAAAATAATTGATTTAAAAGGAAAAGTTTGCCCGTTTCCTTGGGTTAGTTCAAAAAAGACTTTATCAAAGATGCAAGTAGGACAGATACTAAAAATTATCGTTGACCATGCTCCGGCATCAGAAAATATCCCGAAGTATTTTAAAGAAGAAGGGCAGGAGATTATAGGCGTGGATAAAATAAATGAGCTTGACTGGCAGATAGTAGTAAAAAAAGAAAAGTAGGGTTCTTTCGCAAAATGAATGAAAATAGGCGAAAGGACCCAAAGGGGAGTTTAAGGGGAAAGTTTTTCCCCTTAATGAATCGCTCACTTTAGTTGCTCTGCGGGGTGACAGTCCCGCCAAAAGCGGGATGTCCTGACCCCGCCAAAGGCGGGGTATGGAGAGTGAGCGAAGCGAGCGATAATCCGGAGGAAATATATGGAAAAAGGTATTGATAATGTGATGAATCCTTTAGTTGAGGCTATGAATCGAGTATCCTATATCGAGACATTTAGCTGCTGCCAAGGGCATCCAGAGGAATCAGCTGTTCAAAAATATGGCTATGCAGTCGCTAACATAATTTTTGAAATCAAAGATGAGCCTCAGAATCTTATAGCTTGGTTATCTCTTGCTCAGGAGATTTTACGGCAAAGAAAGAAAATAACAGTAGAGCGAGAGTTCGCGTTTATTATTGAGAGAAAATACAGCCTTAACCAGGATAATAACCTTGCCTGGGATTGGGAGATTAAGATTCAGGCTACAGGTGAAACTGCCCAAGATTGCCGAAAGGGATTAGATGAGGGCATAGAATTTCTTGCAGGCGTGTTTAACAAAGAAGCGGAACGATATAGATGAAAGATCAAGTTTTTTGCGAAAGAACGTAAAGATAAAGGAGGTGTAGCATGGAGAAGGTTACTATAATTCTCAATGAGGGTCCTGGTACTATGAGGTCGTGGAATGGTTTAAGGGTAGCTGTGGGGTGTGTAGGCGTTGATATGGAAGTTGAGGTGTTTTTGTTTGATGCCGCGGTATATGCCGCGAAAAAAGGACAAAAACCACCTGAAGGATTAAGTGAACTAAATCTAGCCAATAAGTTAACGGAATTAATGGAATTAGGCGTTAAGGTAAATGCATGTGGTACATGTGTGGAAGCAGGAGGGATAAAGAAAGATGAGATAGTAGATGGTGTTACTGTATGTACCTTTGTGGATTTATCTAAGTCGATAAAAGTAAGCAAGAATGTTTTAGTTTTTTAAGACCTTATTGGATTGTTTTGACTCGGATTGATTTTTACGTTTGCCCGCGGCAATCACGGTACCTATAGGGCAGGCTTCACTCTCGCCAGGCTGCATCCTTCGGCTATGTTCAGGTACGCAGTGCCTTTTATGGGATTGTTGATCCTAAGAAGACCAAAAACACATTTTAAAAATTTTCCACCGGTGATATAAAAAACCGAGCGTACGGTTTCGCTGCTCGGGCTTAGCCGCATTTGGCGTATAAGTTGCCTGCGTTGCGAATCTGCCTCCCCGTTTACAAATAGTATTTGCATTATTTTTGCGGTAGGTTTAATATAACGCTAGGTGCATAAGCACGGAAAAAGCCAAGAATAGAATTTTATAACTTGCTAGAGATGAAAGAAAAGAGATGAATAAAGATCCGATCTGCGGGATGGAAATTACGAACAAAAAGATTGCTTTTGAGTTTGAAGGTAGGGAATTTTTATTTTGCTCAAAGGGCTGCCTTGAAAAATTTAAGAATTCCCCTAAAGATTTTTCACGAAAGTATATTTACGATCTGGTTATTATCGGGGCAGGGCCTGCGGGCTTGACCGCAGCAGTTTATGCTTCGGTGCTAAAGATGGATACTTTTCTGATAACTAAAGACATAGGTGGTCAAGCGGTAGATGGCACTAAGATTAAAAATAATCAATTATATAATTTGTCCAATATGAATGAAATCTTTCATATCTTTACTTTTGGATGATCAAAGGGTACGATTCTTATGCTAAAATTATTAAATATTGCAATCGGTGGAGCTTTAGGAGCGCTTTTGCGATATTGGGTATCGGGATTGACTTATAGATTTTTTAGCGGTGGTTTCCCCTGGGGAACATTATGCGTTAATCTCATTGGTTCGTTATTAATCGGGTTTGTGTGGGGTGTAATTGAAACAGTAGCTGTTTCCCAGAACATAAGATTATTCGTGTTTATAGGACTTTTGGGTTCTTTTACGACTTTCTCAACATTTTCATTGGAAAATTTTCATTTATTAAGGGATGGGGAATATTGGTTTGTTTTTTGTAATATCGCAATAAGTGTAGTTCTAGGAGTAGGATTAGTTTTTATTGGTTTTTTTGCCTCACGGCTAATTTTAGAAATTTTAAAATAGGGGGAGAAGATGAAGTTATCGGAAGAGGGTATGCTTTTAAGGATATTCATTGGAGAAGGCGATAAATATCACGGAAAACCTCTATATGAACAAATTGTTCTAAAGGCTAAAGAGCTAGGGCTTGCCGGAGCGACGGTTATTCGCGGCATGATGGGATTTGGCGCAGACAGCCGGATGCATTCTTCTAAAATTTTGAGACTCTCAGAAGATCTGCCCATTGTGATAGAATTAGTTGATACGCAAGAGAATCTAAATAAATTATTACCATTCCTTGATGAGATAGTTGTAGAGGGATTAGTAACGCTGGAGAGAATAAAAGTTGTTAAATATAGACATGGCAATAGTGATAAAAGATAGTTAATATGAGGACAACAAGTAAAAAGTCTACATCCGCACTTTTGGTTGGCCTTGTATACAGGTTTTACGATATATAAAAATTCTTCTTTTAATGCCTGCTTGTGCTCTGAGCCGGCTTTACTCAACACATAAAAACTTTTGAAAATATTTGACATGGTAATTATTATGTGCTACGATTTATGAAAACGTAATACGAAAAGGTGCAATATGTCAAAGTTATTTAGATTTGGAGTTTCATTAGACAAAGATCTGCTTGATAAATTCGATCGCCTTATTCGCGTAAAGAATTATCCTAATCGCTCAGAGGCGTTTCGTGATTTAATCCGCCAGGAATTAGTGAAGAAGCAGTGGGAGGATGATAAAGAGATTGCCGGTGCAATTATTCTTATTTATGACCATCACCGGCGAAAATTAATCAATAAGCTTACCGATATCCAGCATGATTTTCAAAAGATGATAATATCAACTCAACATATTCATTTGGATCATAATAACTGTTTAGAGATAATCGCAGTAAAAGGTAATCCTAAAGAGGCGCAGAAATTAACCGATACTTTAAAATCCGTCAAAGGCGTAAAACACGGCACATTAAGTATGTCAAGCACTGGTAAAGAAATTGAATAACGTAGTATTTTTTTACCTATTCGTAGCACGATTATTTTAAAAGTAGCAATATAAAAGGCATGGATCAGAAAAAAGATATTGATAATAAAGTATTGAAAGAGATTATAAAAGTTATTCAAGAAATAAACTATGGGGAGGTAGTGATTACTATACACAACTCAAAAATTTTCCAAATCGAAAAAAAAGAAAAAAAACGTTTTATTTAAGGGGAGCCACTGTACCAACAAAGCTAAAAATATACTATTTTTGCGATACCGACTGGACAACCAGAGGAAGCACACAAACAAGGAGAATTGCGATCATGTTTAAAAAAGTGTTTCAGGGGTTGATTTTGGCCGGTGTATTGCTTCTTCCCTGTGATGTTGTTTTTGGACAAAGTATTCAGGATGAAATGGCAGATTTAAAAGCTAGGATTATAAAACTAGAAACAAAATTAGCCCAGCAGGCATCTGCATCTAAAAGTGTACATCTTGAAGATATGACTATAGAGGATCTGGGTAAACATATAGATTCTCACTTATTGCACAGGATTCCCGGCTACCAATTATTGGAAGGTTCACGTATGGGGCTTGGAACGACATTTGTATTTCAGGGAACACATAATGCCAATGGCGATAGTCTTTCTAAAAACAATGAAGATGCAGCAGATGGTTCATACTCCATTGATGTGGAATTTGAGAAAGAATTTGACGATAAGGCAAAAGCTTTTCTTCATCTTGAAACAGGCGACGGAGCAGGAGTCGAAGACGAACTTAAAGTATTTTCAAACGTAAATAGAGACGCGGATGATTCTGATAATAGCGTCTCTCTTACAGAGGCATGGTATGAGCACTATTTTACAATACTCGCCTTGATATCAACGTTTGGTAAGATTGATGCTGCTTCTTATATTGATAACAATGAATATGCTAATAATGAATCTACGCAATTTTTGGGGCGGATTTTTCGTAATTCTCCTATATTGGAATTTCCTGATGATAATGCTGTAGGTGTGCGTCTCTTATTACAGCCGACAGATTTGATGGATGTAGGAGTTGTGATGATGGATGCAAATGCTGATTGGGAAGATGCCTTTGATAATATCTTTTTTTCTGGTCAGCTTAACTTTAAACCGAATCTTTTTGATAGGCCGGGTAATTATAGATTTTATGGTTGGCTGAATGATAAAGACCATATTAAATGGGATGATGCCGCTAAAACCAAAGAAAAAGGCTATGGTTTTGGTTTAAGCTTTGACCAGGAATTAACCGATTATATAGGTGCTTTTGCACGTTATGGTTGGCAAAATCCGGAAGTTTATGCGAATGGTTCTGATTTTTCTCTTGAGCAATCCTGGAGCGCAGGCATTCAGCTTGCAGGTAGTTTATGGGGCAGAGATGAGGATGTGTTTGCTGTTGCTTTTGGTCAGGTAATGCCTTCAGATGATTATAAAAAAATAAACAGTTTCGAGGCAAAATCAGAAGGGCATTTGGAGACTTATTATAACTTTAAAATTAATGACCACCTTACTCTAAGTCCAGACGTTCAAGTAATATGGGCTCCCTATGGGGGTGATGCAACGAATGGAAATAAGACTATTGTTTTTGGGGGATTAAGGACACAAATTGATTTTTAAAGAAAGGAGAGAAGATTATGCATATACCAGACGGATTTTTGGCGGTAAATACTTGGGCGCCTGCCTGGCTAATTTCAGTAGGGGGGATTGGTTATTGTTTAAAAAAGACATCTTTAGTTTTAAAAGATAGAATGGTGCCTCTTATGGGAGTAATGGCTGCGTTTATCTTTGCAGCTCAAATGCTTAACTTCCCTGTAATGGGAGGAACTTCAGGACACCTGCTAGGTGGAGTCTTAGCAGCAGTTTTACTTGGACCATATGCAGGGGCAATTGTAATTGCTGTAGTCTTAACTGCTCAATGCCTTATTTTTCAGGATGGCGGATTAACTGCCCTAGGAGCAAACATCTTCAATATGTCTTTTTTGGGTGCTATAGGAGGATATCTTATTTACAACATTATCAGAAAAATTATTGGTGATAACAAAGGGATTATTATTGGGACAGGTATAAGTGCCTGGCTTTCCGTAGTTGTTGCTTCAAGTGCAGTGGCTGTTGAGTTGTCTATATCTGGTACTTCGCCATTTAGGGTTGCGCTTCCTGCAATGGCAGGAGTACATGCCCTTATTGGGATAGGTGAGGCAATAATTACCTGTTTAGTTATCGGCTTTGTTTTAAAGGTAAGGCCGGATTTGATATATAGAAAGGGGGAATAATTATGGATAAGAAAGAGATTCTTTTTGGTTTAATGGCGGCTATTTTTCTGGCTTTGGTCCTTTCACCGTTTGCTTCACAGTTACCGGATGGTTTAGAGAGAGTAGCCGATGATAAGGGTTTTTCTGAAAAAGAAGTTGAGCCATCTTTTTCCTCGCCAATTCCTGACTATGCCTGGCCTCACTTTAAAAGTGAAAAGTTAGCCACCTCATTTGCTGGCGTAGCCGGAACCTTATTGGTTTTTGGTATGGGATATGGTTTAGCGGCTTTAATTAGACGGCGCCAAATTCAATGAAGCATGCTTATATTGATGAATACAGTGATATAGATAGTTATATTCATCGACTTGATCCAAGGATTAAGATTATCTCTCTTTTCGCGTTTATCCTCTTTGTAATCTTTACAAGGCCGACGTCATTTATTGCCTTTGCCTTATATGGGGTGCTTATTGCTGTTTTGTTTTTGCTATCAAAAATCCCGCCTGGCTTTATTTTAAAAAGGTCGCTAGTAATTATACCATTTGTTTTAATGGTTGCGATTTTTATCCCTTTCTTTAAGAAAGGAGAGATTGCCGGCGGGTATTCTTTTGGCACTTTAAAGTTGACAGTGACTTATGATGGGTTGATGATTCTTTGGAATATTCTGGTTAAGGCATATTTGTGTATTCTGTCTATGATACTTCTTATAACCAGTACAAAGTTATCAAATCTTTTAAAGGCTCTTGAGAAGTTAAAGTTTCCGTCCGTTTTTGTTATAATTCTTTCCTTTATGTATCGCTATATTTTTGTAGTTCAGGATGAATTAATGAAAATGAAGCAAGCAAAAGAAGCACGCACTACTGGTGGCTCAAGGTGGTTTCATGTCAAGGTCCTTGCTAATATGATTGGTGTATTATTTATGAGAACCTATGAACGCGGGGAGAATGTATATTTTGCTATGTGCTCAAGAGGATTTAACGGGAAGATAAAAATAATAACTGGCTTTGAACTGAAGATGAAGGATTTTTGTTTTATGTTAATTATAATGAGTATATTAACCGTAATCAGAATCTTTGGAAGCTAAAAATGACTGAAAAGGCAATCGAAATTAAGAATTTGGATTACTCCTATCCCGATGGAACAGAAGCTTTATGCAATATAAACTTAGATGTTTTTGAGGGTGAGTTTATTGGGATTATTGGGCCTAATGGCGCGGGTAAATCTACTTTGCTGCTCCATTTAAATGGAATTTTCAGGGGCAATGGCAACAGCCATATCCGAATATTTGATCTAGATATAAATGATAAGAATTTGGCTCATATTAGGAGCAAGGTAGGTTTGGTTTTTCAGGATCCGGACAATCAACTTTTTATGCCGACAGTTTTTGATGATGTTGCTTTTGGTCCTATCAATATGTCACTGCCAAAAGATGGAGTGGAGGCGTCTGTTAATGATGCTCTAGAAGAAGTGGATATGGTGAGCTCTATTAGACGTCCATCACATCATTTAAGTTTTGGTGAGAAAAAAAGAGTCTCTATCGCCACTGTATTATCAATGAAACCACAAATTCTTGCCTTAGATGAACCGAGCAGCAATCTTGACCCGAAACATAGGCGCAACTTGATAAATTTTCTGCAGACTTTAAAGCTTACAACAATAATTGTAACTCATGATTTGGATTTAGTAGTACAAACCTGCTCAAGGGTTGCCCTGATTGATAAAGGAAAGATAGTTGCCGCAGGCAATACTTTAGACATCCTTAGAAATAAGTCTCTGTTGGAAACACACGACCTTGAGATGCCGAATTCATTTTTCTAGGAAATGCAAATCTTTTTCTTTAGAAATAACCGAGTAGAAATATTTCTTGGGAATTCTATAATTTTATTTAGGTCAAATTTTTTCTCTTCTGTTCTACCCCCTCCCAAAAAAGCACTATAAAAAGAATTTTTTAGAGAATTTTTGTTTCGTTTTTATCCACCCGGTAGCCGCATCACCTAAAGTGGACCATCCTCAACGATAAGCTAAATTCATATTTATAAATACTATTTGCAATATTTTTATGATAGGCATAATATAAAGAAGGTATAGATACAGAGAAGGCCCTTAATAGATATTTCGTATATAAGCTGCTAGAGATGAAAGATAAAAAGATGGTTAAAGATCCAATTTGCGGGATGGAAATTACGAACAAAAAGATTGCTTTTGAGTTTGAAGGTAGGGAATTTTTATTTTGCTCAAAGGGTTGCCTTGAAAAATTTAAGAATTCCCCTAAGGATTTTTCACAAAAGTATATTTATGATCTGGTTATTATCGGAGCTGGTCCTGCAGGTCTTACCGTAGCAGTGTATGCTTCGGTGTTAAAGATGGATACCTTTCTGATAACTAAAGACATAGGTGGCCAAGCGGTAGATGGTACCAAGATTAAAAATTATATGGGGTTTGATTTTGTCAGCGGAAAAGAACTTGTAAAAAAATTTAAGAATCAGTTTTTACATGAGCACTATTTGGCTCATAAAATAGATGATGTTGTTAAAATCTGCCTCAGAGACAAAGAATTCGAAATTTTAACTAAAGAAAAAACTATAATTATTGCGCGTGCAATCATTATCGCTACCGGTATGAAACGAAAAAAGTTAGGCATTCCTGGAGAAGAGCGCCTTTTAAGAAAAGGTGTATCGTATAGCGCGGTGCAGGATATGGCCTTATTTAAAGATTTGGATGTGGTCGTAGCGGGTGGTGGAAATTCCGGAGTGCAGACCGCTTATGAGTTAAAAAATATTGCTTCCAAAATTAACCTTATATCAAAGGGGAAACTTATCGCTGATCAATGTGATATCGATAAACTTAGAAAAGAAAGTTCCATCGATATTTTCGAAAACTATGATCTTATTAAGATAGAAGGTAAGGATAGGGTAGAAGGCGTAGTTGTTCAGTCGTATGAAAATTCAGAAATCAGATATATTTCTTGCCGCGGCGTATTTATTCAGGTGGGTTTTATTCCAAATACTGAATTTTGCTCTGGGATTGTTAAGCTAAATGAAAAAGGCGAGATAGTTATTAAACCTGATTGTTCAACAAGTCTTGAGGGTATATTTGCCTGTGGCGATGTGACAAATTGTTTTGGTAAAAGGATAGTCATAGCTTCCGGGGAAGGTGCGAAAGCGGCTCTAAGTGCAAAAAAATATCTTTCAGTAAGCGAAAGCAATTGATTATGGAAAAAACAGTAAAAGATCCTATTTGCGGGATGAAAGTAATTGAGGATCGCGCTATAAAATCCGAAAGCAACGGCAAGGTTTATTTTTTCTGCAGCAAGAATTGCCAGGATAAATTCTTAAATAAAGCACAAGTTGATAAGATTAACAATAAGAATGTATTTGAAGGACATCAATATAAGTATGTTTGCCCTATGCACCTTGAGGTTGGTTCAGATGGGCCGGGTAATTGCGTAAAGTGCGGTATGTCTTTAGAGTTATCGAAACCGAAAAGACCCTTAAAGCAGAAGTTGCTTTATATCTGTCCGATGCATCCGGAAATCGAGCAGGGCCATTCCGGCGATTGCCCGAAATGCGGCATGCATCTTGAACCAAAAACTATCTCGAATGAAGCAGGTGAGGAGGATAAAGAAACACGGGTTTTATCTCATAAATTTTGGGTGGGATTGATTTTAGCAATTCCCGTTTTTATTTTAAGTTTGGGTGAGATGATTCCAGGTTTTAGCCTGGAGGTTTTTGTGAGCCTCAAGCTCTCGCGTTGGTTACAGTTTGTTTTAGCGACACCAGTTGTGTTATGGGCAGGAAATATTTTCTTTGTTAAAGCATGGCAGTCGATTGTGAATAAAAGCCTTAACATGTTTACTCTGATTGCTATGGGTGTGGGGGCAGCTTATGGTTTTAGTGCGGTGGCTATTCTTTTTCCGGCTATTTTTCCTGATTCATTGAAAAATGGCGGTGAGATTGGGTTATATTTTGAAGCAGCTGCCGTTATTACAGTATTGGTGCTTCTGGGGCAATTCCTTGAAGCAAGAGCCCGCAATAAAACAGG
The DNA here is from genome assembly GCA_913009335.1 of uncultured bacterium. Lineage (GTDB taxonomy): Bacteria > Omnitrophota > Gorgyraeia > Ghiorseimicrobiales > Ghiorseimicrobiaceae > DRER01. The sequence goes on along the minus strand of CAJVXN010000024.1, from coordinate 15,434 downwards.
CCAGGCAATCAAAGCATTGCTCGGCCTTGCCGCCAAGGATGCGCATCGCGTTTACGATGGCAAAGAAGAAGATACGGCGATTGAAGATATTCAGAGAGGTGATTTATTACGTGTGCGGCCAGGGGAGAAAATTCCATTTGATGGCGTTATTCTTGAAGGTAAAAGCACAATCGATGAATCAATGATCTCCGGAGAGCCGATTCCGGTTGTCAAAAAAGTTGGGGATCGGGTTATCGGTGCGACCGTTAATCAGACAGGCACTTTTCTGATGCGGACTGAAAAAATCGGCTCTGAGACCCTACTTTCTCAAATTGTAAATATGGTGGCCCAGGCGCAACGCAGCCGCGCCCCCATCCAGAAGCTTGCGGATAAAGTTTCCGGTTATTTTGTCCCCGCGGTGCTTGCCTGTGCTGTGCTTGCTTTTACTGTATGGTTTATCTTCGGGCCCAGACCGGCTTTAGCCTATGCTTTAGTGAGCGCCATTTCAGTTTTGATTATCGCCTGTCCTTGTGCTTTAGGCCTGGCAACCCCGATGTCGGTTATGGTAGGAGTGGGAAAGGGCGCGCAGTCAGGTATTTTGATTAAAAACGCAGAGGCAATTGAGAAGGCCGGAAAAATTACCCATCTTCTTACGGATAAGACAGGGACTTTGACAGCCGGTAGACCGCAGGTAACTGCTACGATTACAGCTAAAAGCTGGAATGAACAAACATTGTTGAGCATTGCGGCATCTATTGAGGTTAGTAGTGAGCATCCATTAGCGCGCGCAGTTGTTAATTACGCAAAAGAACAAGGCTGTCGATTAGAGCCTGTTAATGATTTTCAATCCGTAACCGGGGGTGGTGTTAAAGGTAGGGTTAATGGGAAAGCGGTTTTACTTGGAAAACAAAAATTTATCCAAGATTCAGGAATAATCTTACCCGAGGAATTAAAAAAGAAAGCCATTGATCTTCAAAAGAAGGCGCAGACAGTTATCTGGGTTGTTGCTGATAAACAAATAGCAGGAATTCTCAGCATTTCAGATCCTATAAAAGAAACTACGCCAGGGGCCATTAGAGCTTTGCGTAAAATGGGGCTTAAAGTTGTTATGCTTACAGGCGATAATCAAAAAACGGCTCAAGCCATTGCAAAAGAATTAGGTATTACTGATGTCTATGCCGGACTCGAACCAAAGGATAAGCAGAAGATTGTTAAGAAGCTAAAAGGTGAAGGGGCAAAAGTTATGGTTGCCGGTGATGGTATTAATGATGCTCCTGCTTTGGCAGAAGCAGAAGTAGGCGTTGCCATGGGTACGGGAACGGATGTAGCCATTGAAAGCGCGGGGATTACTTTGGTTAAAGGTGACTTAAACGGCATTGTTAAGGCATTGCGTTTAAGCAGGGCCGTCATGCGAAACATTCGTCAAAACCTCTTTTTCGCTTTTATTTATAACGCGTTAGGTGTTCCTATTGCCGCCGGCATACTTTATCCATTTTTCGGATTGCTTTTAAGCCCAATGATTGCCGGAGCAGCAATGAGTTTTAGTTCGGTTTCCGTGATTGGGAATGCCCTCAGGCTGCGATATTTGGAATTGTAATAATACGGATAGTATTATAATATACCGTAGAGAAACTAAAGGCTAATTAGATTAAATATTTTTTTGACAATGGAGGCATACGAATGAATTTTATTAAAAAATATCTGTTATTTTTTAATACGTTTTTTGGGGCTGTATTTGGTTATGTGTTGCTTCATCCTTTTGGCATGATGGCACATCAGGTCCATCTTGGTGGAGAAGTCGGTTTTATGCATGTTCACTGGGGTAAAGTTTTACCGGCATTTAAGATGGCATTTTCCGCGGAGCATTTACCCCCGGCTGTGTTGTACATTATATTTGGGGGGATAATGGGTTTTTTTATCGGCAAAACTATAATTGCCTACAGAATGATCGCTAAACAGCTTGAATCATTTTCCCTAATCGGTATGAATGCCTCCAGTATTATTCATGACTTGAATAATCCGGTCGCGACAATAAAGATGGGCGTAGAGGTGTTAAGGCGAAATATTGCTGATACAGAGCGGATTGAAATTTATGGAGAGATAGAAAGAGATGTTGCGCGGCTTTCTAAGATGGTGACAGATATTAAGATAGTCGCGCAAGGGGAAAAACTAATCCAATTGTCAAAAACACCAGTTGAGCTTAAGACATTTTTGGATGATGTCGTTTCCGGAATGACGCTTCGTCATGAAATAAAGATTAGTTGTGGGTTTGAGGGAGTAGTTTCGATAGATAAAGATTATTTTGAAAGAGTTATTTGGAACTTGCTTAAAAATGCGGATGAAGCCTTAGCGATGACTGAAGGTGGAAAAATAGAACTATCTGTTAGTAAGACAGAGGACTCAGTACTTATGTGTATAAGCGATAATGGACCCGGAATACCTAAAGAGATAAGTAAGTCTTTATTCGAAATTGGAAAAACATTCGGTAAAAAAGGCGGCTCCGGAATTGGATTATATAATTGTAGAATAATTACTGAATCCCATGGCGGAAAGATTTGGTGTATTTCAGAAGAGGGCAAGGGCACAAAGTTTTATATTAAGATTCCGAAGTAGACTTGCGGAAAAACAAAATTGCCTTTTAGTTCAAAATAAAAAATTACAAAAAAGATGGCTAAAGAAAAGATTTTAATAGTTGAGGATGATGCTGATATTGTTGAGATGATCAGCTATAACTTAAAGAAAGAAGGCTATAGTGTAATATCAGTTTTAGATGGTGAGCGGGCAGTTTATTCAGCAAAGAGGGATAAACCGGATTTAATAATTTTAGATTTAATGCTGCCCGGAATGGATGGGTTAGAAGTTTGCCGGAACATGCGGAAAAATGAACTAACCGCGCATATACCGATTATTATGCTTACAGCAAAATCTCAGGAAGCAGATAAGGTTATAGGCCTGGGATTGGGTGCTGATGATTATATGACCAAGCCATTTAGTCCGCGAGAATTAATCGCCAGAATAAAAGCAGTATTAAGACGCGGCGATGTCTCTTTAGCTAAAAAGATAGTCAAGGTAGGAGGTATTTTTATTGATAGCCTTAAATATAAAGTAACGGTTTCAGGTAAAGCAATTTCCCTTACCCCTACAGAATTTAAGCTATTAGAATTTATGGCCCAGAGACCGGGTATAGTATTATCGAGAGATAAAATACTGGATAATGTTTTCGGCTATGAGGCCTCTATTTATGATAGAACAGTAGATGCCCACATGAAATCTTTGAGGAAAAAATTAGGCAAGGCTCGCGAGTATATCGAGACAATCAGAGGCGCAGGATATAGGTTTAAAGAATTGTGATATGAAAAATAAGATCATCTGGAAATTTTTAGGTACATATATTTTATCTATTGTAATAGCTGTTTTTGTGTTGAATTTCTTTGTAGGGATAAAATTACGGGATTATTATGAGTTGAAGATTTCTGAAAGGTTAATGAGTAATGCTTTTTTAGTCGGGGATATTTTAGAGGAAGATTTATCAAGTAATGCTCAAGAGCAGATTCAGACGAAGATAGAAGTTCTGGCGGATAGATTGAATTTGCGGATTACTGTTATTGATATAGGTGGTAAAGTTTTAGGTGATTCGGAAGAAGACCCGCATTTAATGGACGATCATAGCGATAGATTAGAAATAATCAGGGTAATTGAAGGTGGAATTGGTGAGAGTAATCGTTTCAGCGATACTCTGGGCTATAACATGAAATATGTCGCTATTGACGTTAAAAAAGATAATAATTCTATCGGAGTGGTGCGTCTTGCTTTGCCCTTGAGAGAGGTGGAATCTCAAATACGAGTGATTTATAGAATTGTTTTATTGGGCGGTATTATCGCCATAGTTTTTGTTGTAATAACCGGATATTTTATATCACGCAGTATTATAAGTCCTATAACACAAATGAAAGAAATTGCTCAAGCGTTAGCTAAAGGTGATTTTTCAAAACGCGTAGATATTAGAACTAAAGACGAGCTTGAGGTATTGGCCGGGTCGCTAAATAAAATGGCTGACGAATTACAGCTCAAGATTAATAACCTAAAGAAGATGGATAAGGTAAGGACCGATTTTGTAGCAAATGTATCTCATGAGCTTAAAACCCCGCTCACATCGATAAAAGGATTTATTGAGACACTAGAAGACGGCGCGATAGATGATAAGGAAAATGCAAGAAGGTTTATTTCTATTATAAAAAAACATGCCGAAGCTCTAAGTAATATCATAAATGATTTATTGAGTCTTTCGGAATTAGAATTAGCAAAAGACAGGATTAGTAAATGTAACTTTGATTTAAAGGGTTTGCTAGATGAGGTTATTTTAGGGTTTGGCCATGCCATCTCAAATAAAAAACAAAAATTGGAGTTAGATTTTAAGGGAAATAGTTTTAAGATATTCGCCGATAGAACGAAAATTGAAGAGGTTTTTGTAAATCTGATCGATAATTCTGTGAAATACACCCCGGAAACCGGCCAAATTAAAATCGTTATCGCAGAGCGAAAAGACATGCTTGAGATGAGAGTAGAAGATACCGGTATCGGCATACCTCAAGAGCATCTAGATAGGATTTTTGAGCGTTTTTATAGGGTAGATAAGGCGCGCTCCCGTAAGTTCGGCGGAACAGGATTAGGACTGGCTATTGTAAAGCATATAATTTTACTCCATAACGGGAATATTGATATCGAAAGTCAAATCGGCAACGGAACAAAAGTCATAATCACCCTTCCAAAGCAATAAAAATCATTTTTCATCTTCATTAAATCTTCACATTTTCTTCATACCCACTTCATAGTAATAATGTATTCTTTACCTTAAAGGTTACCTGAAAACCTAAACAAAATTATGAATAAGAATACATTCAAAACTTTTTTAAAAATCATTCTGGTAGTAACCTCTCTTTATTTATTTTTGGTGAGTATCGGCATTATCGGCGTGGCATTTAAAGGTTTTGGCAAGGGGTTTGCCGAAAACCTGCTTGCGACAACTTCTAATCCATTTGTAGGTTTATTTATCGGGATTTTGGCAACTAGCTTGATACAGAGCTCATCAACTACTACTTCCATAACTGTGGGTATGGTTGCATCCGGTGTCATAACAGTCGGAAATGCCATACCGATTATTATGGGAGCCAATATCGGAACTACCGTAACCAACACCCTTGTAGCATTGGGCCATATTACACGCAAAGAAGAATTCAGGCGCGCCATAGCGGGCGCGACAGTGCATGATTTCTTTAATCTTATATGCGTAGCAATTATGTTTCCCTTAGAGCTTGCAACGGGATTTTTGCAAAAATCAGCCACGTTTTTATCGACACTTTTTGTTAATTTTGGGGGGATTAAATTTACCAGCCCGATAAAAACAGCTACACAGCCGGCAATCCATCTGATCAAAGATCTGTTTACCGAAGTTTTGACGCTACCCCATAATTTAGGCTACAGCCTGATATTATTAACGGGTGCTCTAATGACTTTTATTACTTTATTTTGTATCGTAAAACTTATGAAGTCATTAGTTATAGAGAGAACCGAAATTGCCCTAAACAATGTTATCGGTAAGAATACTTTAGTAGGGATACTTGCCGGAATAATTTTTACAATTTTTGTCCAGTCTAGCTCCATAACGACTTCTTTATTGATTCCTTTAATTGGGGCCGGTATTGTAACAATAGAGACTGTTTTTCCAATAACCCTGGGGGCAAACATCGGCACAACTGCCACCGCGATTCTAGCATCGTTTGCCACTGGAAATCCTGCGGCTATTACTATCGCGTTTTCTCATCTTTTATTTAATTTAATAGGTGTATTGTTTATTTATCCTGTAAAATTATTTAGAACTCTACCGATTAATTTGGCAAAAGGGCTCGGCGATTTATCATTCCGCAAGAGAAGATACGCATTGATTTACGTAGCGACTATTTTCTTTCTTATCCCGGGGTTATTAATTATAATTTCAAAGTTACTAAAATAGCAGAGGAGGTCAAAATGTTTAATAATTTATTGAGTTTCTGGAAGGGGAAAGATTTCTTATCTAACGTCTTAGAAGAATTTAGTCAGATGCTAAGCGATGCGCAGAGTATGTTTTCCTGCGTATGCCGAAAGCTCATTCATAATGAGGACATTGCAGGGCTTGAAGATGCGGTATATGACGCGGATAAGAAAATAAACGAGTTGCAGAGAAATATCCGTAAGAAAATAGTTCAGCATTTATCGCTTCGGCCTTCGGTAGATATATCCGCATGCCTGCTTCTGATGAGCGTAGTAAAAGATGCGGAAAGACTGGGTGATTATTGTAAGAACCTTTTTGAGGTTGTTCAGCTTTTGGAAAAGCCGATAGACCAGAAACGTTATCAGGATTTATTCGATAAAATGGATCAGGATATTTTAGAATTATTTGAGATAACAAAAAAAGCATTTATTGAATCAGATCAGAATACTGCAAGTATGTCATGGCACTATGAGAGTCGGATCGCTAAGCGTTGCGATAAGATTATACAAAATTTAGCAAAAAGTAATATTTCGGTCAATGAGGCGGTCTGCTTTGCCTTAATTGCCAGATATTTTAAGCGCATCACAGCACATTTGGCGAATACTGCTACTTCTGTAATATTGCCCCTTGATGAGCTGGATTATTTTGATGAAAGGAAAAAAGATGAGTAATCTATTCAAGAGAGAATGCATAGGCATATTGGTAGTAATGTTGTCTATGGTATTATTTCCTGGGGCATCCTTCGCGTTTGATGACGGAGATTTCCAGTATTGGAATACGGAAATGGCGTCCTGGAAGATAAGTGACGATTTAAAAGTAAATTTAGAACAGGAGCCTAGGTTTGGAGACAATGCCGTCAATCCTTATTACAACCATACGGATATTGGTATAAGTTATTCCGGTTTGTATGATTGGCTTGTTTTGGGTTTAAATTACCGCTATGTAAACGAAGAAAAAAGCAGTGGTTGGCAAGAAGAAAACAGGCCTCATTTGAATGCCGCGGTAAAATTTGAATTAGCAGAATTTGATTTCAGTAATAGAGGAAGACTTGAATATCGAAACAAGGAAGATGCGGATAATTATTTTCGATACAGGAATAAGCTGGCGATAAAATTCCCCTTTAAATTTACCGTTTTAGAAATTCAGCCTTATGTTGCTGATGAGCTATTTTATGATTTTGGCTCTGAGCGCCTTAATAGGAATAGATTTTACTCTGGTGTAATCTTAAAACTGTTCGGTGATTTATCCGGTGAGGTATATTATGTTTTTGAACGTAATAAAAGCTCAAGCACCAAAAATGGACTGATGTGAATGTTTTGGGAACAAAGTTAAAAATAAGTTTTTAAATTTGCTTTCTTTTAGCGGTTCCAGCCCTTAAAGAAAAGGGTTTTGCATTACCTTTCTCATGGTAGACTTCGCTCTCGCCCGAATTAATCTTGAAGTTTTAATAAAATACCTTTGTAATTTCCCTCTTCTTCGATACATAAAATAATTATATTGTTGTATCACATAATAGATATTCAGCTTCATTCTCTATATTTAAATAAATTGTCTTGCAAACTATTGCGATAGAGCTTAAACTACTTGTTTTAGGGGGAATGCTATGGAATACATAATTGAACAGTTAAATTATATCTTTACCAGGATTTCATTTCTTCATCTTAATATCTTGCTTCTTTTGGGTCTTGCTTTGTTCGGGGGGACAATCGGCGGACGCCTGTTCCAGAAAATCCGGATACCGCAAGTTGTCGGTTATATAAGTATTGGAATTTTAGTGGGACAGAGCGGTTTAAATATCATAAACCGTGATATTATTATGACGTTGCAGCCATTTAACTTTTTTGCCCTGGGTTTAATTGGTTTTATGATTGGCGGGGAGTTAAAAAAAGATGTTTTGCGCCGTCATGGGAAGCAGTTTGCGTTTATACTCTTATCCGAAGGTTTTATTTCTTTTCTTGCGGTATTTTTGTCTGTTGGGTTTTTGGGCAGTTTATTTTTTGAGGGAGGCATACATTTTTGGGCGGTAGGTTTATTATTGGGGGCTATTGCCTCGGCTACTGCGCCTGCCGCGACAACTGATGTTCTTTGGGAGCATAAAACACGCGGCCCTCTAACAACTACTGTTTTAGGTATTGTCGGAATGGATGACGGGCTCGCGCTTATACTTTTTGCTATTGCCTCAAGTATCGCCTCAAGGATTTTAGGTCAAAACACCGAGACTATAATTCAGACTATAATTCATCCGATTTATGAAATAGGCGGTGCAATAGTTATAGGGGGTATTGCCGGATTAAGTTTGACGAAATTAATTAAAAAATATAGCCAGAAGGAACGAATGCTTGCTTTTTCAATAGGTGCAGTTCTTTTGGTTTTGGGGTTGTCGCTAGCGATTAATGTTGATATGCTTTTGGCTGCGATGACGCTGGGAATAGTAGTGGTTAATCGCGCCCCGCGTATAAGCCGGGAAGTATTTAACCTGGTTGCCGGATTTGCCGCTCCAATTTATGTATTATTTTTTGTTCTTGTTGGAGCAAAGTTTGATTTACATAATATTACATCTACTGTAATATTAATCGCAGTTATATATCTTATCGCAAGAACAACAGGGAAGATGGTTGGTGCTTCTTTTGGCGCGAGGATTTCCGCAGCGCCTGAAACAGTAAAAAAATATCTTCCGTTTTGCCTTTTTAGTCAGGCGGGGGTTGCCATAGGTTTATCTATCGTTGCGTATCATGCTTTTCCGGGTGAAATAGGGAACTTGATTGTTATTGTAATTACTACCTCAACTTTTGTTGTTCAGCTTATCGGCCCATCATCCGTTAAATATGCGGTAATTAAGGCGGGAGAGGTAGGTTTGAATATTACGGAAGAAGACCTGATGCGGCAGGTATTTGTGGCGGATGCCATGGATAAAAAACCGCCGGTGATATATAAAAATACGCCTTTAAAAGCTATTTTAAAAATTTTCAGCGATAGTGATTATTTGTACTATCCGGTAATTGATGCAGAAAATAAACTTACAGGCGTTATCACTGTTGAGAGTATAAAACAGACCTTTATGTATGCTGATACGGCTAATCTTTTTCTGGCAGATGATATAATGGAGCCGGTGCGTATAAAAATTTCCGCTGATGCGTCATTATTAGAAGCAAGTGACCTTTTTGAGAAATACAATTTGGATTATTTGCCCGTAGTTACGGATGAGCTTAAAATTACGGGATTCCTGGAACGAAGGATATTAAATAAGTTTATTTCTACAAAAATAATTGAAGCTGAAGAAAAGGCAAAATCTTTAGGTTAAATATGCAAGATATAGGTGGCTAAGGATAAAATAGCGGACGAGCTTCTAATTGAATTTATAGATAAAACTTGCCTGTCTACGCTCAGAGCTGGCTTTGTTCAACGCGTAAAAACCTTCTGAAAATACTTGACATGGTAATTCTTATGTGCTACGATTTATGAAAACGTAATACGAAAGGTGCAATATGTCAAAGTTATTCAGATTTGGAGTCTCATTAGATAAAGACTTGCTTGATAAATTTGATCGCCTCATCCGCGCAAAGAATTATCCTAATCGCTCAGAGGCGTTTCGTGATTTAATCCGTAAGGAATTAGTTAAAAGAGAATGGCAGAAAGCTGCTGAAATTGCTGGCGCAATCACTCTTATCTATGATCATCATAAAAGAGAGCTGTTGAATAAGCTTACGAATATTCAGCATGATTTCCAAAATCTGATTGTTTCAACCCAACATATTCATCTAGACCATAATAACTGTTTGGAGATAATTGTCGTAAAGGGAAACCCTAAGCAGGCGCAGAAATTAGCAGATACGTTAAAAGCAGTTAAAGGTGTAAAGTACGGAACTTTGAGCATGTCAACTACCGGTAAGGAGATTAAGTAACTAGCATTCTTTTTTTACCTATTGGTAGCACGATTTTAATAATAGTAATATTTATAAAGAGAGTTAATAAGAAAGATTTTAAATTCAATCACGGTTCTGGTAATTATATCGATGGTATTTTTTCCGATAGACGTTTATGCAGCAAGACCGTTATCTACGGATGATGCCGGTGTAGTAGATACGGGGCATATAGAGATTGAGAGCGGTTTTGAATATGTAAATCAGGCCGATAAGGAAAATAATCTAAGCCTTGTTGTAAAATACAGGTTTATTAAAAATTTGGATTTTGGTATTGAGACTCCATATAAATTTATTGATTTTAGCCAAGCGAGTAATGTTGACGGTGTGGGAGATATGGTTATTACGACAAAATATCATTTCTTAGATGAAGCGCCTAATTTTCCAGCATTAGCTTTAAGCTTTAGCGTTAAAACAGAATCGGGAGATGATGATAAAGGTTTAGGTTCTGGCGAAGTGGACTATAGCCTAAATGGGGTAATTACAAAAAAAATAAACAAATTCATTACCCATTTAAATTTCGGCTATACATTTGTAGGTGATCCTAAAAGTGAAAACCTCAACGATATTTTTTCATACAGCGTAGCTTTAGAGTATCCCGTAAAAGAAAAATTAAGCCTGGTCGGAGAGATTAGCGGAGAGACGGTTTTTGATGGAGATTTTGATGATAATCCACTTAGTGGACTGGTAGGGTTAAATTATGCGCTTAGTGAGATAGTTTCTTATGACTTTGGGATTGGTTTTGAGATATCCGAGGCAAGCCTGGATCATACAATCACTACAGGTTTAACATTCGGATTTTAAACAAGCAGAAAGGAGGGAGGCAAAAATGTGTTATGTCGCATCGGTAGCAGGAGTAGTGATTAGTTCGCTTTTCTGGAGTAAGACAAAAAACGTTAAAGTATGGTGGCTGACTTTGATGTTTGGCGGAGGGGCATTATTTGGAGTAATAGATCATCTCTGGAATGGTGAATTGTTCTTAATCTCTGAAAACATAGCAAGTGATCTAATACTGGGAGTAGCTATTGTGATTGTTATCCTTATTTGCTGGGCAGCAACGCTTGTATGCAGTAAGGTAAATCCAACCTTAGCTAATTATGTAAGCGTCACAAGGTAATTTATCAACATACGAATTGTTGAAAAAGGGATAGATTAGTTAATAATCTGTCCCTTTTTTATTCAATCTCCAAGCTTGCGCTAACGGTGATCACAATTAACTTTTTCTAATAATTTTTAGTCATTAAAAAATGACTTGGCAAAAAATAGATTATGGTATAAATTAATGATAGGAGATGTTATTGATAAAAAAAAGGGGGTAATGTCAGTAAAGGTAAATTTAGAGATAGTAAGCAGCAGGGTTATTAATCTGATTATGGGCGTAGAGGCGAAAATTAACACAGCTAAAGAGTAAAATATTTTAAGGATGAGATGATGTTTAAGCAAGCTTCTAAAGAATTAAAAATTCATGCGCCTTTTACTATTTTTGGAGCAATTACCGGTATCATAATCATAGCATTTTTTCAAAAATTGCCTTCCAATCTTTCCTATAACATATTTTATATACTTCATCCAATTCACGTTGTTTTGAGCGCACTTGTAACCGCATCTATGTATAAACTCCATAAATGTGAGCACATAAGCGGTAAGTGTATAAGAGGTAAATGTAATTTTTGGATTTTGCTTATTATTGGTTACGTGGGTTCTATAGGTATCGCTACCATGAGTGATTCGGTTATTCCCTATTTGGGCGAGGTGATATTAAGGATGCCTAATAGAGAGATTCATATTGGTTTTATTGAAAAATGGTGGTTGGTTAATCCTTTAGCAATTTTAGGTGTTGCAATTGCTTCTTTTAAGCCGGCGACAAAAATCCCTTATGCCGGGCATGTCTTATTAAGCACATGGGCATCACTGTTTCATATTATTATGGCTATCGGAGGCATGTCATTGCATTGGTTTGTATATGTTGCGATTTTTCTTTTTCTTTTTATTGCGGTCTGGGTACCTTGTTGTTTAAGTGATATTGTGTTTCCGCTTTTGTTTATACGGGAACCAAAGACTTCAAACCCTAAAACATATTGTTGACTTAAAAAGGAAGGATTGCCTTGGCAGAATGTATAGATAAAATCTGCGAATTAATACACGAAGTTATAAAAAAAGATAAAGTGCTTTTAAAAATGTTTATAGGACACTAAGTGCAGAATAAACTACAAGATAAGAAATTAGACAAAAATGTATTCATTCTTGGGTTAGTCAGTTTATTTACTGATATTTCCAGCCAGATGATTTATCCCTTGCTTCCCATATTTTTATCCAGTGTTTTGGGTGTGGGCATAGTATTTATTGGCTTGCTTGAAGGAATAGCTGAGGCTACCGCGAGTATATTAAAAGTATTTTCTGGTTGGTATTCCGATAAATTAAAAAAACGTAAACCTATTGTCTTTTTAGGCTATAGCTTATCAACTATAGGCAAACCTTTTCTATATCTGGCGACAGCTGGATGGCATGTATTAATAATCCGCTTCATTGATAGAGCAGGCAAGGGGATACGTACATCTCCTCGTGATGCTCTTGTTGCAGATTCAGCTCTCCCCGAACAGAGAGGCAAGGCGTTTGGTATCCAGCGCGCTATGGATAGAATGGGCGCTTTCTTGGGACCGTTAGTTGCTTTCTGCCTATTGCCTTTATTAAATAATAATCTGCGTTTGCTATTTCTACTTGCTTTTTTCCCGGCGCTTATAGCTGTATTTATTATAGTTTTTTTTCTAAAAGAACGAGTGCATACTTCGGATCCCTCTAAGCAGATAAAATCCTTTTCTTTCAAGCATTTTAGCAGAGATTTTAAATTTTTTGTCGGGATACTGGCAATATTTACTCTTGGTAATTCCAGCGATGTTTTTTTAATCTTAAGAGCAAGAGATTTAGGCGTGAATGTAGTTTTTATACCAATTCTTTATTTTATGTATAACTTCGTTAGTTCTGTTTCCTCAGTACCTTTAGGCCATCTCTCAGACAGAATCGGTAGAAGAAAAACCACACTTTTAGGATTTATGGTTTACGGGATTGTTTATTTTGGTTTTGCATTTTCCAGTTCTCAAGCTTCGGTCTGGTTATTTATGGCACTTTATGGGGTCTATTATGGCTTAAGCGAAGGGGTATTGCGGGCATATGTGGCGGATTTGATAGAGGATAAGTCTGTTTTAGCAACTGCCTATGGAATGTATCATATGGTTGTGGGATTATGTATGTTTCCAGCAAGTTTGATTATGGGGATTTTATGGCAGCAGTTTAGTCCCGCTGTTGCCTTTGGCTTTGGAGCCTCTCTGGCATTAATTTCGGCAGTTTTATTAAGCCTATTTATAAAAAAATAATCTTATCTCTTATTCTTAAAGACGAGCAAAAAAACACCTTATAAACTTTTCCCACTATATCGTTAAAGATTAAGAAACACTTTAAAGGCAGCAGAAGAAAGAATTAGTTATATTATGTAGAAATCACCGCAATTTTTCTCGATTTACGGTGTTATATAAATAGGGAGAAAATGGCATGCCAGATAATGATCACAGTCTAATGGAAAGGACTGCGCAAGGAGATTTATCTGCCTTTGAGGAGCTTGTTGCGAAACATCAGAGGTTGGTGCTAAATACTATCTTTCGATATATCGGCAATCAAGCTGAGGCGGAAGATTTATCTCAAGAGGTATTTATTCGGGTCTTTAAATTTGCCAAGCGTTATAGACCCCAAGCCAAGTTTACCACGTGGCTATATAGAATCATAACTAATATCTGCCTTAATTATCATCGCCAGAAAAAACGCAAACCTTCCGTGTCTTTAGATAGCCCTGTTTTTATAGAGGGCGAAGAGCTCCCCAGGCAGATATCTCTACCTTCCGATACGCAACCTGATGTTATTCTTGAGAGACAAGAGAAGGATTCTGTTATTCGAGAAGCCATTGACTCTCTACCCGAAAAGCAGAAAATGGCAGTCATACTACAGAGATTTGAAGGCTTATCTTATGGGGAAATATCTAAAATTATGGGTTGTTCTGTTTCTGCTATTGAATCGCTTCTATTCAGGGCTAAACAGGCACTAAAAGAAAAATTAAAGGACTATTTAAATTGACCGCAAGTTTCGGCTGTATTTGGTGTTTAATAAGTAGAGGGGGAGGGTGATTAAAGATGAAGTGCAAAGAAGCAAGAAGGAGATTGTCGATATTCCTGGATAATGAACTTAGTCAGAAAGAAGCGCTTGAAATCAAAGGGCATATTTCTCAATGTGTCTTTTGCGCAAAAGAAGCCGAGGCCCTTTCTGCTGCTTTGGGATTTATCAAAGAATTAGGAACGATAGAGCCTCCTTTAGACTTCTGGGATAATCTATCCAAGAAAATTATTCCGCAGGAAGAAAGAGTATTTTCTTATGGCTTTTTTAGAAGAGTAGTTCAGATGCCGGTGCCGGCAGCAGCCTCTTTTATTTTGGTGGTAGGGTTGTTGTTAGGTATCTATCTGGGTAATGCGCTCTATTTGAATGCGCAAGGTGATAGTTCTAAAGTAGCCGAGGCAGGCGCTGATAATTTCTTCTATTTAGCAAGCCTTGATGATTTACCTTCAGATTCGGTGGGGGGAGTTTATATTAAATTAGCATTTCAAAAATGAAGAAGCTTCGGGGGTAAGAGATGAAAAATAAACTATTGATATTAGGGCTTATCTTCTCAGTCACCGTCAATATAGCGGTTTTATCAACTATAGCCTATCATCGATGGGGAGGCTGTAGAGGAGAAGGACATAGTCGAATTATAAAACAACATCAAGAAAGTTTCCTTTCCAGAAAGCTTAATCTTTCTCAGCCGCAAACAGAACAAATGGAGTCTTTTAAAGAATCTCTCGCGAATAATATGAAAAAGATAAATACCCCGCTTTATGAAAAAAGAATCCAGTTAATTAATTTACTCATAGAGCCTAAGCCGGATCGGGAAAAGATTAATCTTAAATTAAATGAAATAGCATCTCTACAGGCTGATTTACAAAGGCTCACAATTGATTACTTGTTAAAGCAAAAAGCCCTTTTCAGCCCAGAGCAGCAGGAAAAATTTGGTTCTCTGATAGAAGAACGGTTCTATCGGGAAGTCGGCCATCATAAGGACGGAGGTCTTTCCGCGGTGGCAGGAGAAGGCTGCGTATGTAAAGAAAAGTGATGCTGCTTTAACTTTTCGTTGAAAGGAGGCGATGAATGAGAAATAAAAGATCCATAGTGAGAGTTTGCTGCTTAAGAGATTCTTACGAAGGAAGCAATGTTAAACAATAGAAAGGGGTGATTAAAATGCGGAAGAAACGAATAATAATTATCGTGAGTTTGTTTTTAGTGCTTGGGTTGCCAGTCGCAAGTATTGCCTGCGAATCAGGAAGAGGTAAAGCCGGGTGCATCTGTTCTACTGCGGCAGGCGGGCGTATTTCAAAATGTGAACAACAGAGCATTGCCGGATGTATTCTAAAACAGAGAGGTGAACTAAA
>CAJVXN010000023.1 GCA_913009335.1 uncultured bacterium | reverse complement strand
TGATTCTTTTTATTTTTTTTTTTTTAATGATACGGCGACCACCGAGATCTACACTCTTTCCCTACACGACGCTCTTCCGATCTGGTACTTTAATTCCTCAAAATAAGCAGTCGGTTGAGTATATAACAAGATATGGTCAGTCTCTTTATGATGTGTTTTTAAAGACCGGGGTATTAAATATTTACTCTGCCTGGTGGTTTATCATGCTTTTAGTTTTTCTTTGTTTTAATTTGACTGCATGCTTATTTAAGAGATTTGTTTTGAAAGTATCGCTTCTAGGGACATTGTTGGCACATGTAAGCATTCTGGTAATATTGATAGGGGCATTAGTCGGGATGTTTTACGGGGAGAAGGCATATGTAAATCTACACGTTGACCAGAGTATACATTCTTTTGTTTCAAAAGGGAAGCATGTGGATTTAGGGTTCTCTGTGCGTTTGGATAAGTTTATATATGAAGAAAACATTGATCAGGAGGAGAAATTATTAGTTTACTC
Source organism: uncultured bacterium (assembly GCA_913009335.1). GTDB lineage: Bacteria > Omnitrophota > Gorgyraeia > Ghiorseimicrobiales > Ghiorseimicrobiaceae > DRER01. Next base: position 32,381 of record CAJVXN010000023.1, on the reverse strand, counting down.
TAAAGAGGGTGAACTTTTAACCGGTGTCTCTGTATCTGATGGAGGATATCAGCAAATTGATAATTCCGGATATAGCGTTAGGGTTTTGCGTTATGTTGCGGATTTTTCTATGGATATCACCACAAAAGAAGTAATTAGTAAGTCTAGCGAGCCACGGAATCCCGCGATAGAGGTAGAGCTGAAGGATGAAGATGGGGAGACTCAAGCGTTTTGGGTTTTTGCTGCGTATCCGGATATTCATAAAACCAAAGAGACAAATTTTGAATTTAAGTATCAATGGAAGTGGCGCAGGCCAAAAGATTTTATCAGTAAAGTTACCGTTATCAAAGATGGTAAAGAAGTGCTAAAGAAGGATGTGAAAGTAAATTCCCCTCTTAGGTTCGGTGGGTATAGTTTTTTTCAGTCAAGCTACGATAAAGAGCATCTCAGCTGGTCAGGTTTACAAATCGTAAAAGATCCTGGCGTGATAGTGGTTTATTTCGGATTTTTTCTACTTATCTTGGGTTTGATTATAATATTCTATATCAACCCATTAATTAAGAGGAGATAAAAAATGTTATCTATATATTTGAACATTGCTTTTGCCGCCTATTTTACCGCAATGATTTTTTATTTTATGGAATTATTTTTTAAGTCTAAACTCTTGCCGAATATTGCCAGGTTGTTTCTTGTTTGCGGTATTCTTAGCCTGACTGTATATATGGGGCTGCGCTGGCATATTGCCGGGCGTCCTCCGTTAAGTAATATGTTTGAATCTCTGGTTGTTTTTGCGTGGGCGATTGCCGTCGTGTTTATATTCATTGATATTAAATATAAAATTAAAACCATTGCCGCGCCTGTTGCCTTAATGAGTTTAATTACATTAGGCTATGCTTCCATGCTGGATAAAGAAATAGTTTCTCTGCTTCCTGCCTTAAAAAGCAATTGGCTCACCATCCATGTATTGACATGTTTTATCGGCTATGCGGCCCTTGCCATATCTTTTATATCCAGCTTGATACTTTTGTTTAAAAAAAGCGATAGTCAAATTTTAGATGTGATAAGTCATAAGATGATTGCTTTCGGGTTTTTATTTTTAACGTTGGGTATTATTACAGGGGCTGTATGGGCAAATTCTTCCTGGGGAACTTATTGGAGCTGGGATCCTAAAGAGACATGGTCCTTGGTTACGTGGATTATTTATGCTTTGTATCTTCATGTTCGCCTAAGGCGTGGATGGAAAGGGAAAAAGGCGGCGTGGGTATCTGTCATAGGTTTTTTGGCAATGCTTTTTACGTATTTTGGTGTTAATTATTTATTAAGCGGACTTCATAGTTATGCATAAAAATAAATTAAGTAGTAATTGTATATCTTTATTTAAACAACTTATTCGATTTTGGTTTTGTTTGTTTATTTTTTGTTTTTTTATTTTTTCATTAGCGCAGGCGGAAGATATTACAGAATTTAAAAGAAAGTGTCGAGCCTGCCATAAAGAAATATTAGATGAATGGGATCTAGCTGATGTTAAACATTATCCTTATGTAGAGCAAAAATGTGTTTCTTGTCATGCCTCAGAGCATAAAAAGTTTACCGCAGAGCTTGAGAAGCCTTGTTTGATATGTCATGATTTAGCATCAGATAAAATCAAAAAAGTGCATTTCTCTGCTGATCTCTCGGGTGTTAATTGTTTTAATTGTCATTATACTCATGGGGCAAGTCAAAAAGGCTTACTTAAAGAATTTGTGCATATGCCTTTTACATCAGGTATGTGCGGAGTATGTCATGAAATAACCCCTAAAGGTAAGATTACGACGAAGAAAGACATCAAGGAAGTATGTTTATCTTGTCACAGCGATGTAGTAATAGAAGGGGAGGATGTGACCCATGCGGCTTATGAAATGCTTGAATGTGCAAATTGTCACAATCCACACACCTCAGATCAAGAAAAGCTACTTAATAAGGAAGTAAGTGCGATTTGCTTTGATTGTCATGATAAAAATCAGGCAAAAAAGCACCCATATGATGTAGTGCCATCACAGAAAATAATACTTGAAAAAGGTAACAAAGTGTGGTTAAATAGTAACAATAAGGTAACTTGTGTAAGTTGTCACAAGCCTCATGCATCTAAAATACCTTTCTTGTTAAAAAAGTCTATAGATGAAGATGGGTTGTGTGATACCTGCCACGGTACGCAATAAAAAAAGTTTTTAAAAAGGAGAAAGCATGCAAAAAAAAGGTATTTTTTTAAATTTCTTAGTGAAATTATTCACGGTGATAATTTTCACTATATGTTCGTTGTTGTTTTTAACAGTAAATATTTCTTTGGGTCAGGAGGATGTTAAGCTTTCTGGTGTTCATAAGTATATATCTGAATTTAAAACAAATGAGGAAGAGTACGGTTTGCTTAATCAGCCTGCGGGTCTAAGAATTGATGCTGATGGTGATATATATGTTGCCGATACTATAAATAGTCGAGTCGTTGTTTTTAATAGTTTTGGTGGCGTTAAAGCTGTTTTTGGAAAAGCAGGAGATAAAGACGGCGAACTAAAAGCTCCTATGGCGCTGGCCATAGATTCCAAGAATGAGAAAGTTTATGTTGCTGATTCTTCTAATTACCGTATTCAGGTGTTTAAGCTTGGCGGTGAATTTCTTTCTTCTATTGATTTAAATAAGGGTATCGAAGAGGGTGTTAAAAAGGTTCGCCCTATTGGCATTGCCGTATCTAGTAATGGAAATATTTATGTTTCCGATGCGGATAATAATTACATACGTATTTATTCTCCTTCAGGTGAGTTTATATCTAAATTTGGAGGATTTGGCGCAGAGGATGGAAAATTTTGCATACCCGTAGGTTTATTTATTGATAAGAAAGATAAAGTTTATGCCGTGGATATGAATAATTCCAGGGTGCAGATTTTTGATAATCAGGGAAAATTTATATTTAAGATTGGCCAACTCGGGGATACAAAGGGAAATTTTGGGAAGCCCAAGGATGTGGCTGTAGATGAGAAAGGGTTTATATATATCTCAGATGGGGCAAATCTGGTAGTACAGATTTTTGATAAAAAAGGAAATTTAGTCGATTTAGTAGGGGCGGAGAAAGAAGCTGATTTGCAATTTGCTTCTCCGTTTGGTCTGGCGGCGCATAAAGGCCGTCTTTATGTAACTGATAGATGGAGAAATAGTATAAGAGTGTATGAAGTTAAATTTTAGCAACAAGGAGGTGAGTAAATGAGAAAGTATTTTGTTTTTTTGGCTTTGATTGGGTTAACACTGATTATCTATAACGTATCGTTTGCAAATGTTGCCAATACGTTCCATGATATGTTTGCTCAAGGTAAAGGTACTGATCCTAATGTCTGCGGTTACTGTCACATCCCGCATAATGCAGCAGGGAATAAGATATGGTCCGACTGGGGCAATGAAGCACAATTGACTTCCGGTCCGTCCAGTCCGATAGGTAATATGTGTTATACCTGTCATGATGGTACAGCAACTTTGATGGGTCAAACTACAGTGTTTAATGCTTCTCTTCAGCAACATAAAGTTGGAGGTGCCGCGGACTGCGATAGTTGCCATACAGTGCATGATAATACTAATGGGAAGTTTGTTGGTATTATTGAGACAACAAGCGCATCAACTGAGTCTGCGACTTACTGTGAGACTTGTCATGACGCAACGCAGTATCCTGGAGCAGATGTCCATGGAAACATATTAGGTGGTTCTGCGCATCCTTATTCGGATTCAGGCTCATTGTTGGATAATAGTTGTAATTCTTGTCATATGATGCATGGAGCAGCCGATTATACAACAGGAGCGCTTACTAATCCGATATTAATAGCGGATAATACAGATTCTGCCTATTGTGCTACGTGTCATTCTTCTTATATGCAGACAGCAGTCGGTGGCAATAAGCATCCTGCTAACTTAGCCTCTGCAGGTACTTGGGGTAAGGTTGATTGTGAGAGTTGTCATGATCCTCATCAACCGAGTGATCCTAATCGTCCGGCTATCCTGATTGAGGATAATGTTGATTCTAATCTTTGTACAACTTGCCATGATCCAACAAGCACGACAAACGGACCGGCAATCGGCGGAAGTAGTCATCCAACTGGCGTGCCTTTTACAACTATTGGTTTGGCTCCTTCAGGTAGTGATATTGATGATGATAATGATGGGCCGGATTATCCGTTGAATTCCGCAAATATAGTTTGCGAGAGTTGTCATTCGCCGCATCAAAAAGGTGTAGATAATCCGCTTTTACGTATTACAGATGATGCAGCCGCATTGTGCATTAATTGCCATCCGGCTAAATAGTTAAGATGCAGTTAGTGTAGTAATGTAATATAGATAAGAGAAAGGCTGCTTAAATAAAACAGCCTTTCTCTCGCTATAAAAGATATGTATTGATATAGCATATGAATCAAAAGTACTTAACTGTTATTATTTTTAATTTATCCCTTTTAATTTTTATATTTAAATGATAAAAAATATATATATTTTGATATTATTTGTGAATTTTGTAACTTGTAACTTCGGAGGATGATGATGAGAAAAGAGGTATTTTTAGTTTTTGTAATGGTATTGGTTTTACTATGTATTCCTAATTTTAGTTTTGCCGGCGTTGCGAACACAGAGCACGATATGTTTTCCGAAGGCAAAGGCACAAATACTAATATCTGCAGCTATTGCCATATCCCTCACAATGCCGCAGGGAATAAAATATGGTCCGATTGGGGTAATGAGGCGCAGTTGACAAGCGGCCCATCTAGCACCATAGGAAATATGTGTTATACCTGTCATGATGGTACGGCAAGTTTAGTCGGGCAAACTACAGCATTTAATAGCAGCTTACAGCAGCATAAGGTTACATCAGGCTTGGATTGTGATATGTGTCATAGTGTTCATGATAACGCTAATGGAATGTTTATTAATATAGCCAAAAAAGAAGATTCATACTGTGCGGCTTGCCATGATGGACTTGTTGATGCCGGAGGGCTCGGTGATATGACAGGGGTGGGGAATCATCAGAGCTATTGGACCAGTGCGGCTAGTCACAGCACTGGTGCAAGTTGCAGTGCGTGTCATTATTCAGGGCCATATAATCAGGCTGGGACTTGTAATTTATGTCATGTAAAGGCACATGGCGCGGCAAATTATTCAAAAGGAAGCATAACTAATCCGATATTAAGATATGATAATAGTGATAGCGCATTTTGCGCAACATGTCATCCTGTAAATACCCAGGCTTCTATTGGCGGTAATAAGCATCCTGCAAATTTATCCTCTGCCGGTACTTGGGGCAAGGTTGATTGTGAAGGATGCCATGATCCGCACCAGCCTGGCGTAGCCGATCATCCTTTTATATTAAACGATACAAATACTGATTCACAGATGTGTGTTAATTGTCATGACGGAGCACAAGGTCCGGATATTGGAAATTCACATCCGGCACCGTTTGCTTTTGGTAGCATTATTCCCCTGGACGGCTCAGCTGCAACAGGGACACCACCGGGTAATGTAATTGACGATGATGGTCGAAACGGCCCGGATTATCCTCTAAATTCAGGGGATTTAATATGTGAAAGTTGCCATGGCATACACAGAAAGGTTGATGCTGCAGGTACTAAGCTTTTAAGGATAACTAACACAAATGCCGATCTTTGCAGTAACTGCCATACAGACAAGTAAGATATTTTAAAGATGAAAACTGTGATTCAAGATTTATTGTTGCGTTTGATTTTTGTCTAGATTTTAAATAACTTTTTTAATGTCCCAGATAGTCCATGACATGAGCCGTATAAAAAAGAAAATAGAAATAATAATTTTTACAGCAGGATTGGTTCTGTTATGTATGCCTAATTTTAGCTTTGCCGGCGTTGCAAATACAGAACACGATATGTACGCCGAAGGTAAAGGCACAAATACCAATATCTGTAGTTATTGTCATATACCGCACAATGCCGCAGGTAGTAAGATCTGGTCCGACTGGGGAAATGAGGCACAGCTAACCAGCGGTCCGTCCACTGCTATTGGTAATATGTGTTATACCTGTCATGACGGGACTATAACAAACAGGGGCCAGACCACGGCATTTAATACTGCTATTCAGCAGCATAAAATTTCAAGTGGGCAAGATTGTGATATGTGTCATAGTGTTCATGACAATACAAACCTTAAATTTATGAATATAGCAAAGAAGCAGCAAACATATTGTGCTGCATGTCATGACAATATAGTTAATGCCGGAGGATTAGGCGATATGACGGCAATAGGTAATCATCCTAGTTATTGGGTATCTACACCCGATCATGATATTAGCGGTTCTCCTACGGGTGCATTTTGTACTGCCTGCCATGAAAGTGTTCACTATGCTCAATTTGACTGTAGAGGATGTAATTTTTGCCATAAGGCACATGAAGGAGCTAATTATTCAACCGCACAGATATCCAACCCTATTTTAAAAGCTAATAATACCGATTCAGAGTATTGTGCAACATGTCATCCTTTTAAAGTTCAGAATGCATCCGGTGGAATGAAGCATCCGGCAAATCTTGCAACAGCCGGTACCTGGGGTAGGGTTATTTGTCAGGATTGTCATGATCCTCATCAGGTAGATAAGCCTAATAATCCTTTTATATTACGCGAGCAAAATGTGGATTCGGGGTATTGTACTTATTGTCATGATGCAGTTGATACAAGTAATGGTCCGAATATCGGAGGGGGGCATCCGGTTGATGTTGCGCTTTCAATGACTCCGGCAGACCCTGCTCTTACTCCTGTGGGGAGCGCTATTGATGACGATGATTATAATGGTATTGATTATCCGTTGAATTCTTCTAACATGATATGCGAAACATGTCATTCTACGCACAGAAAGGGAACAGCCGTAGATGTATTGCGGGCCGATGGTAGCAGTGCATTATGCCTTAACTGTCATCCGTAATTAGAGGTAGCAAGGATTATGAATAAAGAAAAGTTTAAAATAAAATCATATGTTAATATTGCGGTTATAGTCGTTTTATCTGCTTTGTTCGTTTGTTGCGGCAGTGTCTATGCTTATGATGAGAATGGCAAAGATTGCGCATCTTGTCATGAACAGCATAATAATGATGAGTATAAGCAGTTAAAGCGTTCTGCGGTTAACGCCGGAGATATCTCCTGTTTTAAATGTCATTCAAGTTCTTCAGAGAGCGGCGCACCTGATAGCCAGCAGGAGTTTACAACAGCTATTTCAAGTCACCCTATAAGTGATGAGACAGAATGTCTGATATGCCATGAGTTAACCGAAAAGCATAATGATGGTTATCTTGATAGTTGGCCGGATGTAGCTCTTAATGATCCTGATACGCAGGATTCACATGTTTATTCCGGCGCTAAAATCAATAATTTCTGTTTGTCATGCCATGATAATAGTCCTGTAACATTAGGGAGTCCTGCTGAGACACCAATAGATTTATCCAGCGCTTACGAATTTACAGGACATGGTAGGATAGATATAGATGAACCTTGTAATTCCTGCCATAATCATCATGCTTCAATGAGTAAACCTTATTTAATTAAAGATTCAATTAATAGTGCTACAATTACAGGTAATGATAATAGTGTATGTTTTGCCTGTCATAGTTTTTCTGACGGGATTTACCCCGGTAAGAATACTTATTTATCTTCGGAGCATGGTATACAGGGCAAGCTTTGCATAGATTGTCATAATCCTCACGGAGACAGTAAAGACTTATGCTATTTATGTCATAATGCTAATTATTCCGCTCACTATAGTACGCAGCGTGACAAATTATGCGTTGATTGTCATGATCCGCATCAAAAAGATGATTTAAAAATGACCAGGGAAGATGAAGAGAAACTTTGCTATGCTTGTCATTCGGGGTTAGAGAGTGAATTTGGTAATATGCGCGATGGCGCATCCGGAGCGTTTTCACATCATAAGGTTGATGATGAAGAATTCGGCGGGGGACGGCTGGAGTGTTTTGAGTGCCATAATCCGCATACGGTTACAGTATTAAATATTGTAAGTGATCCTACTGATCCGCTTATGTTCCCGAGTCCGTTTCCGGATACAGCCTATGGTTTTAAAACCGATATATATGATAATTTTTGCCTTAAATGTCATGATGGATCGCGCTTTGGCGCAAAAGATATACAAGCAGAATTAAATGATGGGAATTATCTGGTAAGCGGTTTTACGGATGATGGACAGGATAATTTACATCGAGAGCATAAAAACGATAATTTTGGTTGTCAGAATTGTCATGACGCGCACTCAAGCAATGGAACAGGTGGCATTCAAAGAGGGGCACTTTTACATGAAGAGATAATAGTCAGCGATTGGAACGCTAGTAATGGTTATGGTAGCGGGAAAAATTCCTGCAATACATCAGCTTTAGGCGGTAGTTGTCACTAATTAAATTAAGAAGGTAAATGCAGAGTAAATCAATAATAAATACTACGAAGGAGGTAAAAGGTATAGTTTTAATTATAGGGATATCTCTGTGTACTTTTTTATATTTTTGCAAAAGTGTTTATGCTAATCCCGGAGAACGATTAAACATAAATGCGGAAGTGGAATATAAAGTTAGTGATTTTCAGCGTGATCCTGAGCCGACTCAATCCTCAAGCGGGGTTAGTTTAGCTCAAAAATATAGATTATACCTTGAGGGAGGTATGTTTAAGCAAGGTAAGATTAATGGCTTTCTGGGTGCGTCTTTAAACGATGTATATCGAAAAAACGATACTGATTTTGAAAATAAGCTGCGCTTTGATTATGGTAGGGCTTTAAGAATTGAGACATTAAGTAAGAGTGAAACAGATGAAGAAATATTTTTTTCCGGAACGGTTGAGCCACAGTCGCTCATACATACAATCACCAAAAAATATGATAGTAGGCTTCTTATTAGCCGGGCCTGTTCGCTTGAGTATAGCTTTGAAAACAAGGAAAGAAAAGATTTACTTTTAGGTACTGTTACAGGAGAGGAGACAGAAACACAGCAGGTAAGATTTAATGTTGATACCGGTGCGTTAACTTTTAGCGCCGAATACAGGGAGATTGATTTTGATGACAAGCTAGGGACAAGAAGTGATGTGGATAGCACGGATTTAAGCATGGAGGTATTTTATAAACCAAGAGATTCTTTTAGTATCTCGGGTTTTATTGAAGAGAACAAGGATGTCGATATCGATAATGACAGTGAATTAAAATCCCGTGATTCAAGAGTTGAGTTTAGCTTTAAGCCGTTAAAAGAGATAAGAATTCGCGACGGGGTAAGCTTGCGAACAGATAAAAATTCCGATACAGGGGAAGATATTACAAATCAATCTAATGAGATAATATTGAATTTTGAACCGAATAAACAAATAGATTTGGAGCTTTCATATAAGAAAGAAGAGGAGGATAAACAGCGAGATCTTTTAGATATTGATTCAGACATCAGCGAGCAGAGTATTGTGTTAAGGCTTTCTCCGCTCTCGCAGGTCAGTATCCAAACGGGATATGAGGTAACGGATAAAACCAGCACATCTTTATCGGAAAACATAAAGGATACCAAAATTTATTCTGACGTATCACTTGAACCTGTTGATTCGCTTAGATTAGGAGCAAATTTTTCAAATACAAAACAAAAAAATACTTTTACTTCCTTGATTGAATCTGATACAAAATCATTATCAGGGTCTCTGCAATACAGGCCAAAGCAAAAAATGTTTTTATTCTTACAGGGAGATAGCAGTAAAACAGACAATCCTTCAACAGGCGCATTTACCAAGACTGATACTATTAGTTCAAATTTTAACTTTGATCCGCTTTCTTTTTTAAACGTATCACTAAGAACAAGCGCGCAGAAAACCACGGGGACATCCGATTCAGCCTTATCAAAAAGATTGCTTAATTCTGTGGAATTTAATATAAATCTTTTGGAAAACCTGAAGCTTTCTACTGAATACGAGTTAATTACTTCAAGCGGAGCAGTTTCCTCGGATGAAAATTTATTTGATATAGCTGCATTTTACAACATGGGTAAATTTGATTTTTCATTACGGCTTCAAAAGCGCGATGTTACAGGAGATAGCCCTACTGATAAAGTAACGATTTTAAGCAACATCAAGTATAGATTTACGAAGAACGCCGTATTTAGTTTTCGGGTTTCTCTTATCGATTATGCTGATGAGGTGACTTCTTCAAATAGTTATGATTCGACCACAATTGAAAGTTTGCTCTCTATGCGGTTTTAGTCTATAATATTTTAAAGAGGGTAACCAATGATTGAAATTATGAAGATGCTAAAATATAAAATTATATTACTGGAATTTTTAATTTGTTTTTTTAGTGCGAGTAGTATTTATGCCTCTGATGAATGTCTCTTTTGTCATAAAATAGAGACAGAAACTTTTATGCTTACGACACATTCTGAAAACGGAGGATGCGCTATATGTCATGGTGGCACAGAGGGGCATTTAAGCGATGATAACAAAAAAAACAATATTATGCATCTCGGAAATCTAGGTTTTAAAAAGGCAAATGCGGTTTGTCTTTCTTGTCATCAGGAAAAAGATAGGGATGTAAGCGAACGTTTTCGCATGGTTGCGAATTTACATGATGAGGTTGCATGTTATGAGTGTCACATCGTGCATTTATCCACAGGGATAGACCATTACCCTAACGGGCACAGGCCTGATACCTTTAAAGGAGGGGTCTTAAAAGAAGAAAATTTAGATGAAGATTTAGGTTTATTTAAAACGGATTTATCTGTTGATTGCTCTATCTGTCATGAGCGGGAGGCAGATGATTTTATTGATTCTGAACATGGTTTATCTGATTTAACATGCTTAGATTGTCATGAGTTGCATAAATTGCGCACAATAAGTCAGGATATTGAAGAGCAAATTGAGAGATGCCTTTTTTGCCATACCTCGCAGGAATTGGAATTCAAGTATCCTTATACGCATCCGTTAAGAGAGCGGCAGATTAAATGCACTGATTGTCATAATCCGCACAGCAGCAGGTACGATAAAATGCTTAAAAAAGACGGCGATCGTGCCTGTAAAGATTGTCACAGAGATGTTGTTATAAAAGGGGGAAGGCATCCTGAGACAAAAGGTACGGACCATCCTTTTAGACGTGTAGAATGCAAAGAATGCCATAGGCCGCATGGTTCAAACTTCAGTAAATTGTTAAAACATAGTATAAATAATATATGTAATACGTGTCATAATTAATGGCTTGACTTCGCTCACCATTATCTTGAGTGAAATCGAAGGATTGATTATATAGAATATGGAGGAATATATGAGAAGCACCAGAAAATCTAAAGCTTTAATTTTTAGTGTTTATTTTTTACTTGCTACTTTTTTATCCGGATGCGCAAGCGGTCCTTCTAGTTATTTTCGCCTCAAACCTTTTTCTCCGGAGAGGCATGCAAAGGTAGGCATTATGCCATTTACGAATCTTACCTCAGCAAGAGATGCCGATAAAAAGATTGCGAATTCTCTAATAACCCCTCTTCTAAGTAGCGGTTATTTTGATGTTATTGAAATGGGAGAAGTTCAACGCGCCATAAAGGTTGCGAAGGTGCGAAAAGATGAAGATTTATCTTTAGAGAATATAAAGAAGATCGGTCAGTTAATAGGGGTGGATGTTTTATTAATGGGTGTGGTTGAAGAATATAAGATAGATTCAAGTACAATGCTGGGTGAAAAAATATTTGTTCCGGAGGTTTCAATTAGCATGCGGCTTGTCTCCACCCATGATGGTTCTATTGTTTGGGCGGCAAATCATCATAGGAGAGGCGATGATAGGGTTACTCTATTTGGCATGGGTAGGGTGGATTCGATAAGTAAGTTAACAGATATTATTATAAAAGATATAATTCATTCATTGGTTAAGGTGGTTAGGGGTAGAAAGGGGAGTTTAGTTATTTTACGCAATGGTCAGAGTGTTAAAAAAAAAGAGCCGGAAAAAGTAGCAGTTTCTAAAAAAGCAATACTCCAAGAGACCCCTGAAAGACTTACTGCGATAAAAAGTGCTATAAAGGAAGCCGAAAAAAAAGAGATAAAAGAGATGGAGAAAGAGATTCTTACATCTACTCCGGAAGGCGAAAGGCTTAAGATAAAAGGAGATTATAAGAAATTATACGAAAAAGTTGAAAAACAGTACCAAGAAGATATAAAATGACGCTTAGAAAAATATTTATTTTATCCAGTATATTTTTTATTATCATTGTTGCTTATTCTGCTAGTCAGGATAGCCGCACTGCCTACGAATGTTTTAAGTGTCACGCAGAAATCTTTAGTTTGATGAAAAGTTTTCCACATCCGTTAATAAAAGAGGGAAAATGTAAATCATGCCATTCATCTTACGATGAAGCAACGCACACAGAAGAAATTAAGCCGAATTTTGATACTTGCCTTGGCTGTCATCCTGAGGAGGCGTTAGGGCGTTCTCATCCTGTAGGGGATGGGATTATAGATCCGAATACTAATGATACAATGACGTGTGTATCTAGTTGTCATTTACCGCACAGCTCAGATTATAGATATCAATTACCGTTTGTTAATAATATGGATTTATGTTTGAGTTGTCATGAAGATTTGTAAATAAGGACACGACTTACATAGCGTAAGTGATGTAAGCCGTTTGTCCGAATTTATCCTTGACATTCTTGATGTCAAGGATTGAATTCCGACTTACAATTTACGTCTTTAATACTCCGTAAATTGTTTCGTCATTCAAGGAGGATTAAGCATGGAGGCAAAAAAATTCAAAAGAAGAAAGTTTTTCCTAAAAGATAGTTCTCAGCCGATATTGATGCTGCGGATTTATTTAATCTTGATTTTTGTCATGTTAGCTTCGGGTGCAGTATTTTATTTTATCGGCAATAAGAGCTTAACTAATGAATTATTTCAGGCGCATTCTATAATCAAGAGTACTATGCAGCTTCTTCTTCCCGGATTAATTTTGGTTAATGCTATCGGGCTTCTGGGAGCGTCTTTACTGGTAGTGGTTTTTACGCATTCTGTTGCCGGGCCGATTTACCGGCTTAAAGCTTTATCTGAAAAGATTGCCGGTGGCGATTTAAGCGTGGAGGTAAAATTTCGCAACAAAGATACAATTCAGGAGTTGTCACAGATAATAAATAGTATTCTTCGGGGTTTAGGCTCCCGCATTAAGGGTTTTAGCGGGAAGATAGAAAAACTAAAAAATTTATCAGAAAAAATCAACGATTTAAACAATCTTTCTCAGGAAGAATTATCTTCTTTAAAAGATGCGCTTTTATCCGTAAGCCGCGAGCTTGATGAAAAGATAAAAGAATTTACTCTATAAGCTCCAATTGGTAAAAGCGTCAGTAATTTCTATCACCTCTTCCCCTAAGAAGTTTTTCCTTTAGATAATGCAAGATAAAGTGTGCGCTTGTTGAGGTTTAACCTTAACAGCAAAAGAGTCTGAATACAAAAGCGTACAATTATCGTGATAGTATTGTTTTTTAAATTGACTTTCTTCATGGATTCTTTGGTGATATAATTAGCACAAAGTAAATATTCTGTCTGCGAGTAAGTGTTATTGTTATTTATTGTTTATTGCGCAAGGAAGATAAATAGAGATGGGAGGAGAGGATGGAGGATAGATTACGCGGCAGTCTTATATTAGCGCTTGGAGCTATGTCTTTGGGCGGATTACTTCTTCATCTTAGAATACATCCGGTATTTATTGAGGGAGTTTTTAGCTGGACTTATCTAACGCCTGTAATTATCGGCATTTTAAGTATTGTCGTTATACCTTGTTTGTTTTTAAAACGAAACACCTCAGGCCTGGCCTATCTTTTAAATGGGCTAGCAGTAATTTTTGGTATTATTATGATGAGTCATCTGTCTATTATCAGCTGGGAGGGTGGTTTTCATATTTCTAAAGTTTTATTAGGCACTACTCTAGCTGATTCATTGATACTTTTTTCTAAATTTTTTATTGGCAAAGCTATATTTGAAAACTATTATCCCGAGAGAATAGAACTAAATTGTAAGTTCCCGCAGTGTTTTAGATTTTTGTTTGATGGATGGTGGCTAATTCATTTTATAGGAATTAGTGTTGTTTATTCTCTGGGCGCGGGTATTTTTAAGTGAGGTTAATGTGAACCCCGCTCTTCCTAAAGGGCGGGATAAGCTTGGGAAGGAAGGACGGGGTGAAATCATACAGAGAGTATCTTTATTTTACTACTTCCAAACGCGTGGAGTTAGTAAATATTACCCCACAGGTTGATACTATACTTAAAAAAACTCAAATACAAGAAGGCCTTTGTCTTGTTAACGCAATGCATATTACAGCAAGCGTATTTATCAATGACGATGAAGGCGGGTTGCATCAGGATTTCTCAGCATGGCTAGAGAAGTTAGCTCCTTATACCCCTGATAAATATAAGCATAATCTAGGAGGTGAAGATAATGCTGATGCTCATCTGAAGCGAACTATAATGGGCAGAGAAGTCGTTGTCGCCATAACAGGCGGTAGGCTTGATTTTGGGCCATGGGAACAGATTTTTTACGGTGAATTTGACGGACAGCGTAAAAAAAGAGTGATGGTAAAAATTATCGGCGAATAAAGATAGTATCCTTAAAATCCCCACTATACTTAGTAAAAAAGAAAAAACAGTAAGCTTATTTTGTACCTTCTGCAGGTTAAAAAACCTCTGTTAAATTGGTAGTATTTATAATATAATAAGTATTCTATCAAATTCTGGGTTTAAGGAAAGGAGAGTTTTTGATGCTTGATAAAATGAAGCAATTGTTTGAATTGCAGGGTAAAATGAAGCAGGTCAAGAAGGAGCTGGAGGCTTCCTCCGTTGAAGTAGAGGCAGCTGGCGGTCAGATTAAGATGGTAATTGGCGGAGATCAAAAATTGAAATCTTTAACTATCGCTGAGTCTTTGATAAGTGCGGAAAATAAGGACCGTTTATCCAGAGATCTGCTTGATTGTTTTAATGAGGCGGTAAAGAAATCTCAAAGTTTGGCAGCGGATAAGATGAAAAGCGTTGCCGGAATTAATATACCGGGTTTATGAGGGTAATAATTATAAGAAATATTATTTTTTTATTTTTAGCCTGTTTTTTATTTTCAGGATGCTTTCGCAGGGACAGGGCGCAGGCGATAGATACTTTAGAAGCTCTTGCCGCGGAAAGAGATGTCCAGGATAAAATAATAGAATTAGATAGAAAAAATTTCAACAGTTTAAAAAAAGCTGTAAAAGATGATACTATTAAAGCAGGCTTAAGTGAATTGGATATCAAGAAGCTTTACGGTGAACCTATTCTTATTAAGGATTCAGATATTAGTCAGGCAGATAAAGTTTTAATATTTACTGAGCCGCTTAAGTATTTTAATACGGAAAAAGTTTATTTGTATTTTAGTGAAGATGAAAAATTGGTTTCATGGCAGATAAAATAAAGAGTTGTATAATTCTGAATATGTTAAATTTACCCCGCCTCATAGTATGCTCGAAAATTATCTGTGATGATTTTTTTGTATTCGGCGGGATCAATTCACGCCTATAGCTTGCGCAGGCTAAGCCTGCGTAAGCTATGCGTTCATTGAAAGGAGAAAAATAATATGCCTTATGATAAGAGTTTAGATGAGGAACTATTTTCGGAAAGTGTTGATTTCGAAGATGCCAAAATAACCGTGAGTGTGTTTTCTTATAATAACGCAGAGTCAAAACTTCAAATCTCGCGTCAGATAAAAAGAGCCTCAGGTGATTGGATTTTCGCTAAGTTAGGAAGACTATCAAAAAAAGAAGCAGAGTCAATTTCACCTATAATAAACAAAGCACTAGAAAAAATGTAAGTGAGGACATAACTTATGGAGGTAGAACCGACATAAGCTATATGTCCGAACTTATCCTAAAGCTTAAGTTAATGGTTCGATTGCACTCACCATTAATCCTAAGCGAAGTCCTGAGTGTAGTCGAAGGGCGAAGCCGAAGGATTAAATTATCGTTAGGTATTTTACGTCAATTTTACTTTTATAAAGCATATATTTATTAATAATGAAGCATCGAAATTCAGAAGAGAGGATTAAGGATTTTTTTGAGGTTGCCTTAGGGGTAACAGAAGAGGAAGCAATTGCGGAAGCAAAGCGTTGTCTTGATTGTAAAAATCCCTTATGTGTCGCGGGATGTCCCGTTGCGATAGATATACCGGCATTTATTTCTCTAATTAAGGAATCCAGATTTTCCGAAGCATTAGTTAAAATAAAAGAAAAAAATGCTTTGCCCGCGATATGTGGAAGGGTTTGTCCCCAAGAAAGTCAATGTGAGGCGGTTTGTATATTAGGTAAGAAAAAAACTCCTATTAATATCGGAGCACTGGAAAGATATGCAGCTGATTATGGATTGGCTAATGAGCCTAAAGCTTCTTCTGCTCCTAGTATTAAGTTTGGGGTTTCTGCGGCAAAAGTTGCTGTGGTTGGCTCTGGTCCTGCAGGATTGACGTTATCATGTGAACTTGCTAAAATGGGCTATTGCGTTACGCTTTTTGAGTCTTTGCACTTAGCCGGTGGGGTGCTTGCTTATGGCATTCCGGAATTTAGGCTGCCAAAATCAATAGTTAATTCAGAAGTTGATTATATCAAGAGTTTGGGTGTAGAGCTTAAGACGAATGTTTTAGTAGGAAAAACGTTAACTATTGCGGAGATATTTAAGTTGGGGTTTGCCGCTATTTTTATAGGCACAGGGGCCGGTCTTCCGCGCTTTTTGGGCATTCCAGGAGAAAACCTTTCCGGAGTTTATTCGGCTAATGAGTTTTTAACCCGGGTAAATCTGATGAAAGCATATAAGTTTCCGGAATATGTAACACCGGTAAACATAGGAAAGCGCGTTGCTGTAATTGGCGGGGGAAATGTTGCTTTTGATTGCGCAAGATGCGCGATAAGATTGGGAAGTCAAGTTAATCTTATCTATCGCAGAACTGAGGCTCAAATGCCGGCAAGAGATGAGGAAATTCAAAACGCGAAAGAAGAAGGCTTAGAATTTAATTTATTGACTCAGCCAATAAAAATATTAGCAGATAGTCAGGGAAAAATTACCGGACTTGAATGTATCAAGATGCGCCTAGGGGATGCTGATTCATCCGGCAGAAGAAGGCCGATCCCCATTGAAGATTCTACCTTTGTGTTTGATGTTGATACAGTAATTGTTGCTGTCGGCCAGGGCCCCAATCCTTTGTTAATCAATGCAACCCCTGAATTAGAAACAACAGCTAAGGGTACGATTTGCGTGGATGATCATTTTCAAACATCAATCCCCGGGGTTTTTGCCGGAGGGGATATTATTACCGGAGCAGATACGGTTATATCGGCAATGGGAGCAGGTAAGAAAGCGGCGCATGAAATCGATCTCTACATTAAATCGAAAATAAAAAAATAGATACTGTATTAAGTAGTGCATGTATGTATTAATCTATATTAACACACAATAGGATGGACATAATTCAGAAGAATATGCCATCCCGATACCTTGGAAGGATGGGCGAATATGGACACTAAAAAAATTACTGTTGATGATATTCGCAATGCAAAAGGTAAACGTAAACTCACCATGCTTACAGCTTATGATTTTCCCTTAGCTTCTTTAGTTGATAAAGCCGGGATTGATATGATTCTGGTGGGAGATTCGGTAGCTAACGTTGTCTTAGGTCTTGATTCTACGACTAAGGTAGGTATGAGTGAGATGATTCATCACGCAAAGGCCGTAACGCGCGCGGTAAAACACGCCTTGGTTATCGGTGATATGCCGTATGATTCGTATCAAGTTAATCCTTCAGAATCCGTAAAAAACGCTGAGAGGTTTATTAAGGAGGCAGGGTGTGATGTTGTAAAGCTGGAATGGTTTGATAAGTGTTTGGAGGTAACAGAACAGATTGTTAAGGCTCAAATTCCTGTAATGGGGCATATTGGCCTTACTCCTCAAACCGCGGATAAAATCGGAGGATTTAAAGTGCAAGGCAAAGATGCCGAGGCAGCACGCCGGCTTATTGATCAGGCCTCTAATTTAGAAAGATTGGGATGTTTTGGAATAGTCCTGGAATGCGTGCCTGATAAAATTGCGCAGATGATAACGCAAAAATTAACCATACCTACTATAGGTATTGGCGCAGGAGTTGCCTGCGATGGACAGGTATTGGTGATTCATGATTTATTAGGGTTATTTGAACGTTTTACTCCTAAATTCGTAAAAAAATATATTAATCTTTCGGATGGAATTCTTAAGGCTATAAAAGAATATAAGCAGGAAGTAGAAGATGGTAGTTTTCCTGCAAAGGAACATACTTTTAGTATAAAACAGGATGAGTTGAATAAGTTAGAAAAATAGCAAGTC
Organism: uncultured bacterium; assembly: GCA_913009335.1. Classification (GTDB taxonomy): domain Bacteria; phylum Omnitrophota; class Gorgyraeia; order Ghiorseimicrobiales; family Ghiorseimicrobiaceae; genus DRER01. The sequence goes on along the minus strand of CAJVXN010000023.1, from coordinate 14,032 downwards.
TTAAATAGCGCGCCGTATCTTTTTTAGAGGTATCTGCGTGGCTCATAAATCAAAAAGCGATAGAGAGGTCTTGACAAAATATATTTTAGCGTTATTATATACATTTTACGGATTTATATTTATATTTTTATATTAATTTTACAATATGGCTAAAACAGATAATAAGATTATGGAAAAGATTGTCTCGCTTTGTAAAAGGAGAGGCTTTATATTTCCTTCTTCTGAGATTTACGGCGGCCTGGCCAGTACATGGGATTATGGCCCTTTGGGAGTAGAGCTTAAACGTAACGTAAAAGACGCCTGGTGGAAAGCAAATGTACATCAGCGTTTTGACATGGAAGGCCTGGATGCGGCAATACTGATGCATCCTGATGTCTGGAAGGCATCCGGGCATATTGAGAACTTTTCAGATCTTTTAGTTGATTGCCGGGATTGTAAAAAAAGATTTAAAAAGGAAGATTTAGCGGAGCAGTCCAACTGCCCGAATTGTAAAAGCGATAATCTGACTAAACCCCGTGAATTTAATTTAATGTTTAAGGCCCCTATCGGTCCAGTCGAAGATGAGGAATACGTATATTTACGTCCTGAGACTGCGCAAGGAATATTTGTTAATTTTGTGAATGTCTTAGACTCCCGTCATAGAAAAGTTCCTTTTGGTATTGCCCAGATTGGGAAAGCATATCGTAATGAAATTACCCCGGGGAATTTTACTTTCCGCACGCGTGAATTTGAACAGATGGAAATTGAGTATTTCGTAAAACCCGGAGAAGACGAGAAGTTTTATAAGGAATGGATAGATGAACGATTTGATTGGTATATGAGGTTGGGTATAAAAAAAGACAATTTGCGTCTAAGGGAACATGCAAAAGATGAGCTTGCGCATTATGCTCGAGGATGCACGGATATTGAATATAATTTTCCTTTTGGATGGTCCGAGCTTGAAGGAATTGCTAACCGGGGAGATTTTGATTTAAAACAGCATGCTGAATTCTCGGGAAAAGATTTATCGTTTTTTGATGTTAAAACAAATCAACGTTTTCTACCTTTTGTAATTGAACCATCAGGCGGTATAGATAGGGCGCTCCTTGCTTTTTTAGTCGATAGTTATCGTGAGGAGCAGGTAAAAGGAAAGTTGAGGGTAGTTTTAGGTTTAGACAAAGCGCTTTCACCGATTAAGGCGGCAGTATTGCCGCTTTTGAAAAATCGCCCTGAAATCGTAGAATTAGCTAAAAAAATAGCAAAGGGTCTATCTCGAAAAATAGTTGTTAGGTATGACGATACTGCGGCTATTGGGAAATTATACCGCAGACAGGATGAAGTAGGGACTCTTTATTGTATTACTGTAGATGTTGATACACTTACGGATAAACAAGTGACAATTCGTGATCGTGATTCGATGCAGCAGGAAAGAATTGCAATAGATAGAGTGGAGGAGTATTTAGAGGAAAAGTTAGCGTAATTAAATAACTAAAAAAGGCAAATCCGATTTATGAGATTTGTCTCTAAGCAAAGGTGAGGAGAAAAAAAGAGATGGCAAAGAAATACGTTTATAGTTTTGGCGGAGGTAAGGCAGATGGTAAAGGAAGCATGAAGAATCTTTTAGGTGGAAAAGGTGCAAATTTAGGGGAGATGGCTGGCCATAAGGATTTACGTCTTCCTGTGCCGCCGGGTTTTACCATAACTACCCAAGTATGTACGTATTATTATGATAATAGGAAAAAATATCCAGTAGGGTTAAAAGAACAGGTAAATACTGCCTTAAAGAAGACAGAGAAATTAATGGGTAAGAAATTCGGTGATAAAAATAATCCATTGCTCGTATCTGTACGCAGCGGTGCGCGAGTTTCTATGCCGGGAATGATGGAGACGGTTTTAAATGTAGGCTTAACCGATAAGACTATCCCGGGGCTTATTAAGCAAAGCGGTGATGCGCGTTTTACATATGACGCATACAGACGTTTGATTACGATGTATTCAGATGTTGTAATGGAAAAAGCTGCAGGTATAGAACCAGAGGAAGATAAAGGCGTTAGAAAGCAGCTTGAACATATTATGAGTAGCATGAAAAAGGAAAAAGGCATTAAGCTCGATACGGATCTTGATGGTGATGATCTAAAGAAACTATGCTCTCTTTATAAGCTTAAAATTAAGGAAGTCTTAGGTAAGGCTTTTCCTGATGATCCGTATAAACAATTATGGGGAGCTATTGATGCTGTGTTTTCTTCATGGAATGGAAAGCGCGCGATAGCATATCGTAAGATCGAGAATATTCCCGCTGATTGGGGAACAGCAGTAAATGTGCAGACAATGGTGTTTGGAAATTTAGGTGAGACTTCAGCAACCGGAGTTGCCTTTACCAGAGATCCTGGTAACGGTGATCATAAATTCTACGGTGAATTTCTTATGAATGCTCAGGGTGAGGATGTTGTTGCGGGGATTCGTACACCTGCTCCTATTAATAGGGTTTCACAGAGTGAGCATAATAAAGGTTTGTTGACCCTGGAGAAGCAGATGCCTAAAATCTATAAGGAATTATTTGATATTCAGAGACGCTTAGAAAAACATTATCGCAACATGCAGGATATCGAATTTACCATAGAAAACGGAATACTTTTTATGCTTCAGTGCCGCGCAGGTAAAAGGAACGGCCCGGCAGCATTAAAGATGGCTATGGATATGTATAAAGAAAAATTAATTACTAAAGAGGAGGCAATTGCGCGCGTAACTCCCGCGCAATTGGATGAATTATTGCATCCGGTAATTGATTCGGAGATTGAGAAAACAAAAACTCCTATAATGAAAGGGCTTCCTGCGGGTCCGGGAAGCGCAAGCGGCATGGTGGTTTTTACAGCCAGCGAGGCTGTTGAATGGAAGAAGCAGGGTAAGAAAACAATTCTTGTGCGCGAGGAGACAAATCCCGAAGATGTGGAGGGGATGCGCGCATCAGAGGCAATCCTTACTGCCAGAGGGGGCATGACTTCTCACGCGGCACTGGTTGCCCGTGGGTGGGGAAAATGCTGTATTGTAGGTTGTGCGGCTTTACATATTGCTTATGAAGATAGGACATTTAGCGTCAATGGTAAGACTATTAAAGAAGGGGATTGGATTACGCTTAACGGAACCAAGGGTACTGTTTACGAAGGTAGTCTACCGATGATAGACGCTTCGGGGGAAAATGTTCTATTTGATCAGTTTTTGAAACTCTGTGATTCTGTTCGAAAACTAAAAATCCGCACAAATGCCGACACACCTCAGGATTCTGCCAAGGCAAGAAGTTTTGGCGCGGAGGGTATCGGGTTGTTTCGTACGGAACATATGTTCTACGGTAAGAATTCAGATGAGCCTTTATCTAAGTTGCGTAAAATGATTCTATCTAAGACCGTAGAGGAAAGACGCAGCGCGTTAGATGAATTATTTGTTTATGTTAAATCTGATATTAAAGCTACACTTTTGGCAATGAGCGGATATCCTGTAACAATAAGATTACTTGATCCTCCGTTGCATGAATTTGTTCCGCATCAAAAAGAACAACAGGAAAGTTTAGCTGTCAGTTTAAATATTTCTATTGGTGAGCTAAAGAATAGGATTGATGCTTTAAGAGAGTCTAATCCGATGATGGGACATCGCGGAGTGCGTCTGGGAGTCACCTATCCTGAAGTTACAGAGATGCAGGTAAGAGCGATACTTGAAGCAGCAGCCGAGCTTATTAAAGAGAAGAAGAAGGTAGATCCTGAGATAATGGTTCCGGTTGTATGCACGGAAAAGGAATTAGATACGCAATTTGAGATAGTAGAAAAAGTGCATAAAGAAGTAGCCGCGAAATATAAACTAAAAAAAGTTCCGCATATGACTGGTACAATGATTGAGATACCGCGTGCGGCTATTATCGCGGGTAAGATTGCGGCAGTCGCGCAGTTTTTCTCTTTTGGCACTAATGACCTTACTCAGATGGGATTTGGTTTTTCTCGCGATGATATAGGCAGTTTTCTTATGGATTATCTTGATAAAGGGATACTACCTGAAGATCCTTTTCAGAGTATCGATCAGGAAGGAATAGGAGAGCTGATTAAGATTGCCATTGAGCGCGGTAGAAAGACCCGCGGCAATTTGAAGATTGGAATTTGCGGCGAGCATGGAGGAGAGCCTCGTTCTATAGAGTTTTGTCATAAGGTCGGCATGAATTATGTAAGCTGTTCTCCGTTTCGTGTTCCTATTGCAAGGCTTGCGGCTGCTCAGGCAGCATTGAAAGATAAAAAGTAATAATAAATGCAGCAAGACTTAAATGACAAAATAAAACTAAATTTAAAAATAGAAAAATTGTTATTTATTTAGGATTAGATATTTTATTATTTGTAATTTTTAATTTGTAATTTCCGAGCGAAGCGAGGGCTAATGGATGCAATACGGGTATACTTTAGGCAATTAAGAAAGATTCCCCTTTTGACCCCTAAGGAAGAGAAGGAGTTGAATCGAAAAGTAAGAAAAGGGGACGAAGAGGCGCGTAAAAAAATGATTAAGGCTAATTTACGCTTAGTGGTAAGCATTGCTAAGCGTTATTCGTATTTAGGAGTGCCTTTATTGGATTTGATTGAAGAGGGTAATGTAGGACTGATGAAAGCCGTAGAAAAATTTAACGCAAGGCGCGGATTTCGTTTTTCAACCTATGCCGCGTGGTGGATAAGGCAAGCAATTTCGCGTTCTATTTTCGATCAGGCTAAGACTATTCGTATTCCCGTATACATGAATGAGCAAATAAATAAATATAAGAAAGTAAAGGAAAGGCTTGCTCATAAATTAAAACGTATGCCTTCGCCTGCCGCGGTAGCCAAAGAAATGAAAATACCGGTTAAAAAAATAGATCAGATAAATATCTGGATGCGTAAAGTTTCTTCTTTGGAGGCGCCTGTAGGTAGGGAAAAAGAAGGAGAGATGATCGATTTAATAGAGGATGAAAAAGCTGTTACTCCTGATACGGAATTGAGTCGTTTTATGGATAAGGAAAGACTAGAGACTCTTCTGGGTTATATAAAACCTAGAGAAAAAGATATTCTTGATTTACGTTTTGGCCTTGCTGATGGAGAAACGCATACTTTAGCAGAAGTAGCGGGCCGCGTAAATCTATCCAGAGAACGTGTAAGACAAATAGAAGAGCGGGCTTTAAAAAAACTACGTAAATTTATAAGTCAACAGGAGGAAGAGTTAAGATGACAATTCGTAGATCTTCAACGTATAAAATATTTGCTTTGGTTGTCAGGAGGTTTGAGGATATATTTCATTCGTTTTATGTTTCGGAAATTATAAAAGGCGCGTCTTATTCAGCCAGCCGTTTAAAAATCGATCTGTTAATACATATAACCGATAAGACCGTACACGCGGATTGGCTTAATTCCCCCACGCTTAATCTGAGTTGTATAGATGGGATTCTGTTTGCTGATATTGATTGTGATGTTAAGACACTTAAGAAGGTAATAGATAAAAAAATCCCTTGTTTAGTTATGAATAATTATTTGAAGGATCCTATTAATTGTATTGCCATAGATAATAAGAACGCCGCAATAGATGTGGTTGAGTATTTGATAGGCTTGGGCCATAAACGGATTGCTACTATATCCGGTGATTTAAGCACTCAGGCAGGCAAGGATAGGTTAGAGGGTTATAAGGTGGCCCTTGCGCAAAATAAAATTTCGCTTAATACTAATTATATCCGTACGGGAAATTTCCTGCGCACTCAGGCACACCAGGCGGCTCAGACACTGCTTTCCTTGAGAGATCGTCCTACCGCGATTTTTGCTGCTTCTGATATTATGGCCCTTGAGGCAATAACCGTGGCAAAGAATAAAAAAATAAATGTTCCTAATGATTTATCAGTTGCCGGTTTTGATGATAATCCGATAGTAACTTATAGTTCAATTAGTCTTACTACTGTTAGTCAGCCTATTGTAGAAATGGGAAGGCGCGCGGTTGAAGATTTACATGCGGTTGTATCCGGCAAGGTAAAGCAACTACCCGTAAAAACACTATTACCTACGCGGCTAATAAAAAGAGGAAGCTGCAGGAAAATTACGGATAATGGATAACGGAATACAGAAAAAATGTACTCCAAAAGCAAAACGCTTGAAAATTTATTCTAAATTTTCTTGCAGCTTTCGGAGTCAATTCAACCAAATAACTTATCTCATCCCGCGGCTTCCATAAGTTATGGTTTCATTGAAATGAATGTAAAACAATTAGAGAATTCAATTCGCGCAATTCCTGATTTTCCAAAGAAAGGAATTTTGTTTCGTGATATAGCCACTTTACTGCAAGACAAAGACGCGTTTGGTTCCGCGATAGACTTATTGGCCAAACAATATGAAAATGAGAAAATAGATTATATTGTCGCGGTTGAAGCCCGTGGTTTTATTTTTGGGGCAGTGCTTGCCTACAAACTAGGTTGTGGTTTTGTGCCTGTTAGAAAAAAAGGCAAACTTCCTTACAAGACTCACAGCGTAACTTATTCACTTGAATATGGAACTGATACTTTAGAGATACATCAGGACGCGTTTAATCCCGCGGCACGTGTTTTGATTGTAGATGATCTTTTAGCTACGGGCGGTACAATTGCGGCAGTTACCGAGTTAGTTGGAAAAATGTCTGTGGATATTGTCGGTTTATGCTTTCTAATAGAGCTTACTGCTTTATCCGGCCGGGATAAATTAAAAGGCCTGTCGGTATTCTCATTATTAAAGTATTAGTGGTTATTGGCGGGACATGATACTTATGTTTTACGCAGAACCGCTTGGAAATCCCCAGCGTGGATTTCCTACGCTTGGTTCTTGGTTTCGCTCATCCCAACATTCGTTGGGATACCGTGCCCGCTCAACCTGCAAAACATCCTGCTTAAAGACATAAGTTCTATGCCCTTATTAATAAACAAAGTGAGATAGTTAGTTCTTTAATATAAGATTGATATTGCGCCTGTCCCGAATGTAGTATGCTTCTATGGTGTAGCTTCGGGATGCCGACCATTCGGCATAGCTCAGATGGATAGAGTGCGTTTTAAATAAAACGGTATTGCCAGTTCTTTAGTATAGTATAGATATTGCGCCTGTCCCGAATGTAGTATGCTTCTATGGTGTAGCTTCGGGATGCCGACCATTCGGCATAGCTCAGATGGATAGAGTGCGTTTTAAATAAAACGGTATAGTTAGTTCTTTAATATAAGATTTATATTGCGCCTGTCCCGAATGCAGTATGCTTCCATGGTGTAGCTTCGGGATGCCGACCATTCGGCATAGCTCAGATGGATAGAGTGCGTTTTAAATAAAACGGTATTGCCAGTTCTTTAGTATAGTATAGATATTGCGCCTGTAGCTCAGATGGATAGAGTGTCCGCCTCCTAAGCAGAAGGTCCCCGGTTCGACTCCGGGCAGGCGCGTTTTACTTAGAAGATAAGGTGAGAACCGAAAAGGGAGTCCCGAATGAAGTTCCTCGGAGAAATTATGCGTCGGGATGCCGAAGTGAAACATGAGAGGCAAGCGGCATTCGGCATTTGAGGGAAAAAATTTTTCCAGATTTTACTTGACAAATAAGTGTTTTTTTGCTAAATTTAGCAAAATGGCTATAGCGCCAGAGATAGCTTTATTAAGGACGAGATTGGAGGTGAGGAAATTAAACTGTCGGAAGTTATTATTACCTGGTGATATAACATATACATGTAAAGCTCTAGGAAACTTATAACCTAGTTAACATATTTACCTACTTAGTAATAACAAACAAGGAGGAAGTAAATGAGTAAAAGATTAATAATGATCTGCGCGGCAGTTTTAGCGCTAGCTTTTGCTATGCCTGCGTACGCGGCAGTTCAGAATGTAAAAGTAAGTGGTGATCTATCAGTTAACGCTCTTGATAGATTCAACTTTGCTCTAGGTTCAACTGATGTAAACTGTGGCGGTCATCAGAGCCTGTTGTATCATATTGCCCGTTTAAGAGTCGATGCCGAGCTTACAGATAACGTATCGGTAGTTTTAAGATTGTTAAGCGAGAAATATTGGGATGATGAAGGCGGTAGTGCAAATACTGATGTAGACCTGGATTTGGCATATGCCGTGTTAAGGGAATTTCTTTATTCTCCTTTAACATTAACTCTCGGTCGTCAGGAATTACATTTTGGTAATGACCTGATTATCGGTGATGTTGATACTAATAGTTTGGCTGATGCTTCGTCTGCCGGTATGGTCACAACAGCTGGTACTATAACAGATCTTGGTGATTTAAGCGCGCGCAAAGCATTTGAGGCTCTTCGCGGTACATTAGACTATGTAGTTGCTGATCAGCCTTTAACAGTTGACCTTGTCTATGCTAAGATTGCAGAGAACACAAATAATCGTAATGATGATGTCAATCTCTATGGCGCAAACGCGAATTATGTAGTTAATGACGACTTAGTAACTGAAGCATATTTTTGGTTGCGTGAAAGAAATGTTGGCGCTACTGCAAATACACTTGGTATAAATGATGGATTATCTCTACAGAATGGTAGAGATGAGAGATTGAGTACTATCGGTACCAGAGCAGTATACACAGGTATTGATAATCTTACCTTGCAGGGTGAAGCCGCATACCAGGGAGGAACTCGCGTATATAGTTTAGTAAATAATCCTAATCAGGTGTTTGGAACGAACAACAGATTGGTAAATTCGCTTTTAAATGTTGATGCATGGGCATTACAGTTAATTGCCAATTATATACTTGAAGATGTAAGGCATGACCCAGTAGTCGGTATATCTTATACGCATCTTTCTGGTGATGAGACAGAAACGTCTAAGAATTATAAAGGTTGGGATCCTATGTTTGAGAACCAGGCAACAGGAACAATCTGGAATAAAATACTGGGTTTCTCTAACTGTGATTTGATTAATGTGAATGCCAGCGTAAAACCTGATTTTGTTGATGATTTGACTGTTTCGGTAAATTGGTATAATATCAGGTTGGTCGAGGCGTTAACCAATAATGCAACTGCTGGTAGTATTGTAAGCGGCATTGCTACAGGTCAGCAGTATACAGTAACTAACAATAAGTATCTTGGTGATGAAATTGATGTGGATCTAATCTATGATTACACAGAAGATGTGCAGCTTGGTTTAAATCTGGGTTGGTTTCTCCCTGGCGATGCTTTTAGTAAGGATAATAAAGATGCAGCCACACAGGCAATCGCATCTATGAAAGTAACATTTTAATTAAGAGGAATAATGCCATCCTGATACATCTAAGGATGGGCCGAACTTAGTTAAACTCAAAAAACCCCGCAGGATTTAGGTCTTGCGGGGTTTTTTATTTAAACTTGTTGAGGCCAAGCCTCAACAGTATGCGTCGCGTGAATTTTTATTGCGCCTATTGCCTAATACTCTTTTTCCTGTTATAATTTAACCGTATAAAATACTTCTTTATTTTACGTAATCTATGATGGTTGAAGCGGTTGAAGCTAAGCTTCAACCATTACTTGCCTTATTGTATTGACCCCGTTAGAGATAGGCCGCTTATGAGCGACCGTCTATAATTGATGATAAGGGATAAATGGGCTTTATTTCCGTAAGAAAGATTTATAGCGTATGGTTTTAGGGGAAATTTACATAAATGTCCTGAGAATAATCTCTAAACGGGGTTGACATAAAATAAATAAATTGATAGAATAATGAATAAAGAAATTTACGAACGTATCGCTGATACGTATTTAGGTAAACGTAACAATAAACAACATCGAGCTAAGGCTAAAAAACGGAAATGGGTTATAGCGTTTGCGTTAACTTGCAGTCTTGTTTTAGTTACCGTAGTTTTTTTGAGTAGCTCTGCGTTTTTTAGTAGGCAAAATACCGGCGCCTCAATTTATGTACTAAGTGAGCGTTATCCCTTAAGGCTTGTTTATGATTTAAATCCGCCGCAGCTGGGGATAAAAAAGTTTTCATACGCTTTACCTAAGATAGACGCAAAGAGTGCTCGTTATTTAAGCTTGCGTATTAAGGGAGCAAAGTTTTCCGGATTTACCAATATATTGCGCATTGAAATTGAAAATATAAGACATGAAAAGGACACCTATTACATTAGGGATATTACGAATAAGTGGCAGGATTTTTCAATCGAGCTTTCTAATTTTGCAAAAATTACCGAGTGGTCAAAAATAACGGGCCTGTCTTTTATTTTTGAGGATTGGAACGTAAGCTCTAAAAACGGTATTATTTACGTAGATAATATAAGATTTAACGAATGAAAAATAAAGTTATCCTTTGTCTAAACATCCCGAAAATTTCCCCGCTGAATTCATAGAATTCCCGGGACTAAGTCCTCGGAATTTCTACGAAATTCCAGAGGGTACGATATTTTCGGGATAGACTTCAGGATTAATTCGTCCGCCACTGATTCAATGGTGGACTCATTAAGGAGAATCGCATATGCGTATAGTTGCTATTGCAAATCAGAAGGGCGGATGCGGAAAAACTACTACAGCAGTAAATCTTTCTTCCGCTCTTGCGCTGTTGGGTTATAAGATTTTACTTATTGATTTAGATCCTCAAGCGCATGCTTCTTTAGGGCTTGACGTTGTTAAGGATATAACTATTTATGATGTTCTTTCAAAGTTAACTAAGTACAGGACGAATCTGCGCCAGATAATTACGCCAATAGAAGAAAATTTTGATTTAGTTCCTTCGAATATTCTTCTCTCAACTATCGAGCAAGAACTTTCTGATGAGATATCTCGCGAAGCGAGATTACACGATGCTTTATCTGGATTTCAGTCCGATTATGATTTTTGTTTCATTGATTGTCCTCCTAATTTAGGTCTTTTAACGATTAATGCGATTAGGGCGGCGCAAGACGTGATAATACCGGTAGAAGCCGGACGTTTTGCGGTTGAGGGGGTTAAGAAAATAATCGAAATTATTGATTTGGTTAAGAATAGGTTGAATCATCCTGTTACCCGTAAAGTATTGGTGACTATGTTTGACTCTCGCCTAAGGCATTCGTTTAGCGTGCTGGATTCAGTTAAGACTGTTTTTAGGAACGAGCTCTACGATACAATCATTCACGTTAACGTAAAGTTAAAAGAGGCCCAATCAAAAGGCGTACCTGTAATTAGCCATGATAAGTACTCAAGAGGGGCCAAGGATTATATTAGTCTTGCGCGTGAGATTACTAGCGGTATAGAAAAGGAAAAGAAGATGGATGATGTTCTTGCTGCAACCATAAAAGAAGAAATTCCTAAGTTTATATCTGTTAATTTTAGCTTGCTTGCTCCTGAGGCAAATGAAGTTTACGTTGTTGGTGATTTTAATAATTGGACAAAATCCGATGATAATCATATGGTTAGAGATATCAGTGATCATGGGAAATGGTTTATTGATTTACCGCTTATAGCGGGGACATACCGCTATAAATTTATTGTTGATGATACGTGGGTTGAGGATCCGCTTAATTTCAGGCAGCAGGAAAATTCTTTCGGCGGGGTCGATTCTTTGCTGGAGGTTAAGCCTAAGTAAGGATTGATACGTTTGGCGATGCTCAGTATTCTTTCGATTTTACTCAGGATTAAGCTTAGATGGTGAGCGAAGTCGAACTACAACCCTGAGTATACATTGCCCTTTCCTTCACAGGTTTAGGATGGTGAGTTAAGTCGGGCCATAGGCAATGTTAATCGAATGGGTTGATTTTTGCATAGTTTACTTTATCCCTGATCTTTTATTTTAATCCGAATCGTGCAATAGATCGCGGAATTCGGGTTTAATTAAAAGAAACGGGATTTTGTTTTTTTATCGCTTTTTAAGGAGTGCGTAATAAATGAAAAAAGAGGCCCTTTTTTATGAGAAGCTAGAAGGTAAGGAGGTGCATTGTTTTTTATGTCCGCATCATTGCAGGATAGCTGATGGATGTTTTGGTATTTGCGGCGTAAGGAAAAATGATGGTGGTATTCTTTTTACTCTTTCATATAGCAGACCTATAGCCTTACATGTTGATCCTATCGAGAAAAAACCTTTATATCATTTCATGCCGGGCACATCAACATTCTCGTTAGCGACAAAAGGATGTAATTTTCGCTGTGGCTTTTGCCAGAATTGGCAGATATCTCAGGATAAGAAAAATTTTCATGCGGGCGATTATAATGTTAACTACAAGCCAGAGAATATTGTCGCATCAGCCGAAAAAAGTAATTGTAGCAGTATTTCCTATACATATACAGAGCCTACGATATTTTTCGAATACGCGCAGGATATCGCAAGGCTCGCGAAAGATAAGGGGTTGGCCAATGTTTTTGTTACCAACGGATATATGGAGAAGGATGTAATTGTTGCTATAGAGCCTTATCTCGATGCCGCGAATATAGATTTAAAGTCTTTTAGCGATAGTTTTTACCGTGAGTTTTGCGGGGGTAGTCTTTCTCCGGTGCTTGGGACTATAGAGCTTATGCGTGAGCTCGGCATATGGATTGAAATAACAACATTGATTATTCCGGGTTTAAATGATTCAAAAGCTGAGTTAAGAAGTATCGCTGAATTCATCAGTAGCGTTAATAAAGGGATTCCATGGCATATATCTAAATTCCATCCTGATTATAAGATGCTGGATAACGTGGATACCTCTCGTGACGTGTTAGAACTTGCTAAGAAAATAGGCGCAGATTTCGGCCTGCGTTATGTCTATATAGGTAATGTTGGGCGCTCGCAAGATACTATTTGTTACAAGTGCAATAAGATTATAATACGCAGATTAGCCTTTGATGTAGTCGAGAGAAACATGCGCGATAATAAATGTTTGTATTGCAATTGTATAATAGATGGTGTAAAATTAACTAGTTTAACTAAATAGTGTTTACTTGTCCACGGGGCTACCCGCGGGCACAGGTAGACCATCCTAATCATTTTAAAGGACGGGTCTAATAAGTTGTGGTAGAATGACAATTTTTGAATCTATTATTCTGGGGTTTATCCAAGGGGTAACTGAATTTATACCTATAAGCAGCTCGGGGCATTTAATTCTCGTTCCGTATTTATTTGGTTGGAAGCCACATGTATTAAGTATTGATATAATTTTACATTTGGGCACGCTTTTTGTGGTATTGATATATTTCTTTTTTGATTGGGTAAAGTTAATTAAAGAAGGAATATTGAGTATAAAACACAGAACCCTTAAAGGTCCGGCCGAGCGTTTGCTTTTTTGGTATATCGTAATCGCGACTATTCCGGCAGCTATTTGCGGAAAATTATTAGAGGATAAAGCAGAATCAGCTTTTAGAAATCCTGTTTTAGTAGCTGTAAGCCTGGGAGTATTTGCTCTCGTTTTTTATCTTGCTCAGAAGATAAGTAAGAATATAAAGTCTTTAGCAAGTATTAATTTTAAGGATGCCTTATTGATCGGTATTGCTCAGAGTTTTGCTATTTTACCCGGTGTTTCACGTTCAGGGGCAACGATTACATCCGGCATTGCCCTGGGATTAAAGAGAGAGGAGGCAGTACGTTTTTCTTTTCTGCTTTCTATGCCGATTATCTTAGGGGCCGGTATATTAAAGATAAAGGATATTTTTTTACAAACCGCGGGTATCGATAGTCATGTTTTATGGATAGGATTTTTTACTTCTTTAATAAGCGGGATATTATCAATACATTTTCTCTTAAAATTCGTAAAAAAGTATTCGTTTAGTGTATTTATTTTATATAGAATAATTCTTTGTTTAATTGTTATCGGTGTTTTTCTATATAGATAATGATTTTGATTTAATAAGAGACTAAAAGCGATGAAAACAAAAAATAGCGATAATGTTCAAACACTGGCTCTTTTTATGCCTGAGATAAAAGAGTCTCTTGCCTCTAAGAAATTTATCCAGCTTCGGGATATACTCTCTAAAATTCCACCTATAGATCTTGCTGAAGGCTGGGATGATTTTATCCCTCAAGAAAAAATCCTCATATTTAAGCTCTTAAGCGTTGAGTTTGTGACTGAATTTTTTGAGTCATTAAAGAGTGAGGAACAGGAGTTTTTGTTTAATAATCTCGATGATAGTAAT